>NZ_JAGIQL010000080.1 GCF_017813245.1 Streptomyces montanisoli | reverse complement strand
CCGGGGCGGACGCGCCCCGCCCCGCGGCGAGGGGCCCGCGGCGAGAGCCCCTCGGCGCGCTCAGCCGCGCAGCGCGGCCAGGTCGTCCTCGCCGAGGTCGAGCGCGCCCGCCGCCATGTTCTCCTCCAGGTGGTCGAGCGAACCGGTGCCCGGGATCGCCAGCATCGACGGCGACGTCGCCAGCAGCGCGGCGATCGAGACCTGCGCGGTCGTCGCGTCCAGGCGTGCCGCGACCCTGCGGAGGCGCTCGGCGTCCATCGGGTCGCTGGTGCCGCGGTCCACGGGGCCCGTGCCGCCGCCGAGCGGGAAGAACGGCACGAACGCGATGCCCGCCTCCTCGCACTGCCCCAGCAGGCCGGAGTCGCCGGCGTGCTGGTTCTGCACCGCCGCGACTGGCGCGATCGCCCGCGCCTCGGCGAGCTGCGCGGCGTCGACGTTGCTGACGCCGAGGTGCCGGATCAGGCCCTCGTCGCGCAGCCCGGCGAGGACCGCGAACCGTTCGGCGATCGACTCGCCGCCCGCGCCCGAGAGGCCGCCCACCCGCAGGTAGACCAGGTCGAGCCGGTCGAGGCCGAGGGCGCGCAGGTCGGCCTCGACGAGACCGCGCAGCTGATCGGGGGTGGCCTGGAGGCTGGGCACGCCGTCCGGCGCCATCATCGGGCCCACCTTCGTCGCGATGACCAGGCCGTCGCGGTAGGGGGCGAGTGCCGTGCGGATCAGCTCGTTGGCGCGTACCTCTCCCCCGCCGTAGAAGCCGGCGGTGTCGATGTGGTCCACGCCCAGCTCGACCGCGCGCCTGAGGACGGCGATGCCGCTCTCCGGGGCGCGCAGCGGGCCGCCGAAGGTGCTCATCGCGAGGCGCATGGCGCCGAAGCCGAGGCGGTTGATGGTCAGGTCTCCGCCGAGGGAGAAGGTCTTGGTCGTCATGTGGGTCGTCATGGGTTCCATGGTGTGCGGGGCCACCGCGGCGGGCGAGCGCGTGACAGCTTGCTGCCACACTGGAGGAATGCGGAGCGAGAAGGTGTTTTCCGTCCGCGGCGACGCGGAGCTGATCGAGCGTGCCGGCCACTTCTTCGAGTCCACCCGGAGCGAGTTCCTGTGCGCGGCCCGGGACCTCGACACATGGGCGCAGCCGGCGGCGAGGACCGCGCTCAGCAGCCGGGTGCGCGGGTCGGCTCCCGCCGGCTTCACGTCGAGCAAGCTGCTCAGCCCGGTGGCACTCGCCGACGAGGGGGCCAGGGCGCACCTGCGGCAGGTGCGGCGCGAGGGGACGCTCGTCCGGATCAGCGGCTCGCTGCTGCCGCACGAGACCATCCTCATCGACCGCCGGGTGATGATCCTCGCCGGGCGTGACGCGCCCGGTGGCCGCGAGTACACCGTCACGACGTCGAAGTCCCTGATCGACGGCGTCCACTCGCTGTGGGAGGCGATCTGGGCCGGCGCCGCCGACTTCGACACGTACCTGCGCGGCGACGTCCCCCACCTCGACACGGACAGCCGCACGGTCCTCGAAGCACTCGGTTCCGGCCTGACGGACGCGTCGGCGGCCCGGCGCCTCGGCGTCTCGCTGCGCACGTACCGGCGGCGGGTGGCGGAGCTGATGACCACGCTGGAAGCGGACTCCCGCTTCCAGGCGGGCCTGCGAGCAGGCGAACTGGGCCTGCCACGCTGACGCCGCCGAGCGGGAACGTGAATCGGTGTGCCACGCCCGCGCCGCGCGCGTTACGGTGCTGCTCCTGTGAACATCAGCCGCGCCACCTCAGCCCGGGAACCCACCGGCGTCGGGGCCGCCGCGCGCAACAACGCCGAGTGGTGCGCGGCGGTGTGCCGCGCCCACGGCGTCCCGTACCGGTTCTCCGGCACCGTGTGGTGGAGCCCCCGCCGCACGCCGCCGTACTACCCCGAAGCCGTCACCCTGCGCCCCGGCGTACGGCCCGGCGAACTCCTGCGGCTGCTCGACACCGGAACCCCCGGGTGTTCCGTCAAGGACAGCTTCGCTGCGCTCGACCTCTCCGGCCACGGCTTCGCTCCGCTCCTTCACGGGCAGTGGCTCCGTCGTCCCGCCGGAGTCGCGCAGGAGGAACCGGCAGGCATCTCAGGGGAGTTCGCCGCCGTGGCCGTTCGGGGCGCCGACCGTCTCGGCCGTTGGGTGTCGGCCTGGCACGGGGGCGAGGACGGGGAGCCGCCGCCCGACATCTTCCGGCCCGCGCTGCTGCGCGACCCCGCGGTCCGCGTCCTCGCGGTGCACCGCACACACGCGGACGGCAGGCTCGCGGACGGCAGCCTCGCGGACGGCGAGCTCGTCGGCGGCGCCGTCCTCAACCTGGGCGCGGGACTCGTCGGCGTGTCCAACGTGTTCGCCGTCGGCGCCGTCCCCCTCGCCGCGGTGTGGACGGCGGTCGTCCGGGCAGCGGCCGTCCACTTCCCGGAGTGTGATCTCGTCGGCTACGAGGACGACGACGGTGACGACGACCGCGACGACGATCCGGCCTGCGCGCACGTCACGCCGGCGGATCGGCGCCGTACGCCGCTGGGCGCTGCCCTAGACGCCGGATTCCGTGTCCTCGGGCCCCTGCGTGTCTGGGTGCACCACAGCTGAGTCCCAGCTCCATTTTCCGACCCGGCTCAGCACGTCCACCGCCGCCATGATCCGTTCCGCGTCCACGTCGGCGAGACTTTCGGACAGTTTCGCCTCGACCGCGCCCACCACGCGGGCCAGCGTGTCGCGTCCGCGGCGTGTGGGGGCGACGAGTTGCACGCGGCGGTCGCCGCCGTTCTCCGCCCGTTCCACCAGGCCCTGCTCCGCCAACTGGCTGACCTGGCGCGTCACATGCGGATGGCGGACACCGAGGCGCTCCGCCAACTCCCCCACGCGCAACGGCTCTGGCTCGTCCGCCAGGACGCGCAGCAGTGCGAGGCCGGGCCTGTCGATGGGCGTCCCCGCCGCCGCGGTCAACCGGGCGTGCGTGCCCGTTCGCGTCAGGCTGTAGGCCAGTGCGCTCAGCACGGATTGCAGCGCGGCGATGGACTCCGCACGTGACGGGGGCGGGCCTGGGGTGGTTTCCACAGTCGCATCATGCCGGGCCGACCGTTTCCGGCCAACCGTTCGCGCATCTGCCGGAGGCCCCATTGCACGAACACCGGCCACGGGGTTATCACGTACTTAGGGTACGTAACGAAGGAGAGCGAGCGCGATGCACATCGAGATCGACCAGGACCGGTGCTGTGCCTCCGGGCAGTGCGTCCTCACGGCGGACGACATCTTCGATCAGCGCGACGAGGACGGCGTCGTCACCCTGCTCGACGACGCCCCCGGCGACGCCGACGCCCAGGCACGCGCCGAGGAGGCGGCGGCGCTCTGCCCGGCGGGGGCCATCACGGTCCGCGCCTAGAAGCCGTCGCTACGACGGCACGCCTCACCCGACCCCCCACCCGCGTCAGGAGCACGGCATGACCGACACAGCCCTGTCCGACAGCACCCACAGCACCGACAGCACCGACAGCACCGACAGCACCGACAGCACCCACGGTGCCCACGGCCCCCACGGCTCCCGCGTCACCGAGGGCGCGCCGCATCCGTCCTACCCGTTCAGCCGCGCCGCGGGCTGTCCGTTCGACCCGCCGCCGGAGTTCGCCGGGCTGCGCGAGCGCGAGCCCTTCTCGCGTGTCCAGGTCTTCGACGGGACGCCCGCCTGGCTCGTCACGCGCTACCAGGACCAGCGGGCGATCCTCGCCGACGACCGGTTCAGCGCCGACGCGCTGCGCCCCGGCTTCCCGCCGCAGAGCCCCGGCCTCGAAGCCCGCCGCAAGAGCGGCAAGCCGCTCTCCTTCATCGCCATGGACGACCCGGACCACAACCGGGTGCGCCGCATGTTCACCGCGTACTTCTCGGTGCGCAGGGCCCGCGCGCTGGTCCCGCGCCTGAGCGAGATCATCGACGGCCTGCTGGACGGCATGGAGGCCGCCGGGCCGCCCGCCGACCTGGTCTCGTCGTTCGCGCTGCCCCTGCCGTCGCTCGTCATCGCGGAGATACTCGGTGTGCCGCGCTCGGACCACCACCTGTTCCAGAGCAGGACGAAGGTGCTCGTGTCGAGGTCGGCCAGCGGCGAGAAAAGCCTGGCGGCGACGAACGAGCTGACCGACTACCTGGGCGGGCTCGTCGACGAGAAGGTCAAGAACCCGCAGGACGACCTGATCAGCAACGTCGCCGCCGCGCACCTGCCGACCGGCGAGA
Organism: Streptomyces montanisoli; assembly: GCF_017813245.1. GTDB lineage: Bacteria > Actinomycetota > Actinomycetes > Streptomycetales > Streptomycetaceae > Streptomyces > Streptomyces montanisoli. The sequence goes on along the minus strand of NZ_JAGIQL010000080.1, from coordinate 25,998 downwards.
CCACCCGCGAACGCCTCGCCCAGGACGCCATGCTGCTGCTGGTCGCCGGCCACGAGACGACGACCAACATGATCGCGCTCGGCACGCTCGCCCTGATGCGCAACCCGGACCAGCTCGCGGCGGTACGCGACGCCGAGGGGCCCGCGCAGATCGCCGGCGCGGTCGAGGAACTGCTGCGCTACCTCACGATCGTGCACACCGGCCGCAGGCGTGTGGCGATCGAGGACGTGGAGATCTCCGGCCACACGATCCGCGCGGGCGAGGGCGTCATCCTGGCCAACGACTCCGCGAACCGGGACGCCACGCTCTTCGACGACCCCGACGATCTCGACATCACCCGGCCCAACGCCCGCCGCCACCTCGCGTTCGGCCAGGGCACCCACCAGTGCCTGGGCCAGAACCTCGCCAGGCAGGAGCTGCAACTGGCCTACCCCGCACTACTGCGCCGCTTCCCGGCGCTGCGGCCCGCGATCGAGGAGCGGGACATCCCGTACAAGCACGACGCGGTGGTCTACGGAGTCCACGAACTCCCGGTCGCCTGGTAGCCACCACCGCGAACGCCATTCCGCGAACGTCACTTTTCGACCGCGCCGCTGCGTCCGGCCGCTCCCTGAGGAGTGTCCGGAGGCAGCGGCGTTCCGGCATCATGGACTCGTCGCCCGTCGCGGTCCCGCGCGTCGGCCAGGACAAGGACGAGGAGTACGGATCGTGACCGCCACTTCGCCCGACACGGGGATCAGCGCCTTCCAGTACGACGTGCTGCGCGACCTTCTCGAACAGATACAGGACAACGTTCCCGGCAAGGTCGAGATCACCAAGGAAGGGCTCGTCCACGACATGATGACCCCCGGCGGCCCCCACGAACTGACCGCCATGCGTCTGCGCCGCAGGCTGGAACAGGCGATGCCGGAGGAACTCGCGGCCCACACCGGCACGCCCGACGTGGAGAACACCGCGGAGGGCATCATGCGCCATCCGGACGTCATGGTGATCGCCGAGGCCGACATGGAGGTCCAGGGGTCGTTCGACCCCCGCGCGCTGATCGCTGCCGTCGAGGTCGTCTCACGCTCCAACCCGGACAACGACTGGGTCGGCAAGGTGCGCGACTACCCACTCCTCGGCGTACCCGTCTACGCGATCTTCGATCCCCGCACGGGCACCGGAGCCATCCTCTCCGACATCCACACCACGCCCGAGGGGCCGCGGTACGCGACCCGCAAGGACTTCGTCTACGGAGAGGACGTCACCATCGCCGCGTGGACGATCTCCACGGACGGCCTGCCCCGCTACGCCGCCCTCCCGCAGGACATCACGCCGCGCTCGCTCTGATGAACCCGCACGTCGATATCGTGCGCGCCAGATGGCGTGCGCCGGCGGCCGCGCATGCGAGAGGGCCCCGCTCACCGTCCCGAAGGACGAGGGGCGGGGCCCTCCGCGATGCCCGCTACGGTCCTGTCAGGACCGTCACGAGACCACCTGCCGTCAGACCTACTTGTTGATCTTGGTGACCTGGCCGGCGCCCACCGTACGACCACCCTCACGGATGGCGAACTTCAGGCCCTCCTCCATGGCGACCGGCTGGATCAGCTGGACGGACATGGTGGTGTTGTCGCCCGGCATGACCATCTCGGTGCCCTCGGGGAGGGTCACGACGCCGGTCACGTCCGTGGTGCGGAAGTAGAACTGCGGGCGGTAGTTGTTGAAGAAGGGGGTGTGACGGCCACCCTCGTCCTTCGACAGGATGTAGGCCTGGGCCTCGAACTCGGTGTGCGGCGTGACCGAACCGGGCTTGATGATGACCTGGCCGCGCTCCACGTCCTCGCGCTTGATGCCACGGAGGAGCAGACCGACGTTCTCACCGGCCTGGCCCTCGTCGAGGAGCTTGCGGAACATCTCGATGCCGGTGACGGTCGTCGAGGTCTTGTCCTGCTTGATGCCGATGATGTCGACGGTCTCGTTGACCTTGAGGACACCACGCTCGATACGGCCGGTGACGACCGTACCGCGACCGGTGATCGTGAAGACGTCCTCGATCGGCATCAGGAACGGCTTGTCGATGTCACGCTCGGGCTGCGGGATGGCCTCGTCCACGGCCTTCATCAGGTCGAGGATGGACTGGCCGTACTCCTTGTCGCCCTCGAGCGCCTTGAGCGCCGAGACCTTGACGACCGGGACGTCGTCGCCCGGGAACTCGTACTCGGTGAGGAGCTCGCGGACCTCGAGCTCGACGAGCTCCAGGATCTCCTCGTCGTCCACCATGTCGGCCTTGTTCAGCGCGACGACGATGTACGGCACGCCGACCTGGCGGGCCAGGAGCACGTGCTCCTTGGTCTGCGGCATCGGGCCGTCGGTCGCGGCGACCACGAGGATGGCGCCGTCCATCTGCGCCGCACCCGTGATCATGTTCTTGATGTAGTCCGCGTGACCGGGGCAGTCGACGTGGGCGTAGTGACGCGCCTCCGTCTGGTACTCCACGTGCGAGATGGAGATCGTGATACCGCGCTGGCGCTCTTCGGGAGCCTTGTCGATCTGGTCGAAGGCCGAGGCCTCGTTCAGCTCCGGGTACGCGTCGTGCAGCACCTTGGTAATGGCGGCCGTGAGGGTCGTCTTACCGTGGTCGATGTGACCGATGGTGCCGATGTTGACGTGCGGCTTAGTCCGCTCGAACTTCGCCTTCGCCACTGGGGTCCTCCTGGGGAGTGGTTCTGTACGCCTTACTCATCGGCGCCAGGATGATCTTTGCTGGGATGCCGGTGTCGCCGGGGCACCCCCCGCGGGGCACGGCGCGTGACGCCGTGCCTGCGGGAGCTGCCCCCTGCTTTCCCGGTGACAAGCCTAGAGCGTGAATCCACCAGGGCGTTCGCCCTGTGGATGACACCTGTGGATTACTCGCCCTTGGCCTTCGCGATGATCTCCTCGGCGACGTTCCGGGGAACCTCGGCGTAGGAGTCGAACTGCATCGAGTAGCTTGCGCGACCCGAGGTCTTGCTGCGGAGGTCTCCGACGTAGCCGAACATCTCCGAGAGCGGCACCAGGCCCTTGACGACCCGGGCGCCGGCCCGCTCCTCCATGGCCTGGATCTGGCCACGGCGGGAGTTGATGTCACCGATGACGTCACCCATGTAGTCCTCGGGCGTGGTGACCTCGACGGCCATCATCGGTTCGAGGAGAACCGGGGACGCCTTGCGCGCGGCTTCCTTGAAAGCCTGCGAGCCGGCGATCTTGAAGGCGAGCTCGGAGGAGTCGACCTCGTGGTACCCGCCGTCGAGCAGCGTGATGCGCACGCCGGTCATCTCGTAACCGGCCAGGATGCCGAACTGCATGGCCTCCTGCGCACCGGCGTCCACCGAAGGGATGTACTCCTTCGGGATGCGGCCGCCGGTGACCTTGTTCACGAACTCGTACGACGCGTCGCCGCCCTCGATGGGCTCGATCGCGATCTGCACCTTCGCGAACTGGCCGGTACCACCGGTCTGCTTCTTGTGCGTGTAGTCGACCCGCTCGACCGTCTTGCGGATGGTCTCACGGTAGGCGACCTGCGGCTTGCCGACGTTCGCCTCGACGCGGAACTCGCGCTTCATGCGGTCGACCAGCACCTCGAGGTGAAGCTCGCCCATACCGCCGATGACGGTCTGGCCGGTCTCCTCGTTGGTGTGCACCTGGAAGGACGGGTCCTCCTCGGCGAGCCGCTGGATGGCGACACCCAGCTTCTCCTGGTCGCCCTTGGACTTGGGCTCGATCGCGACCTCGATGACCGGCGCCGGGAAGTCCATGGACTCCAGGATCACCGGGTTCTTCTCGTCGCTGAGCGTCTCACCTGTGGTGGTCTGCTTCAGGCCCATGACGGCGACGATGTCGCCGGCGCCCACCGACTCGATCTCCTCACGCTTGTTCGCGTGCATGCGGTAGATCTTGCCGATGCGCTCCTTGCGGCCCTTCACGGAGTTCAGCACGGCCGAACCCGCGACGAGGCGCCCGGAGTACACGCGGACGAAGGTGAGCTTGCCCAGGTGCGGGTCGCTCATGATCTTGAACGCGAGCGCGGAGAGGGGCTCCTCGTCCGACGGCCTGCGCGCGATGACCTGCTCCGGGTCCTTCACGTCGTGGCCCTCGATGGCCTCGACGTCCAGGGGGGAGGGCAGGTAGCGCACCACGGCGTCGAGCAGGGGCTGGACGCCCTTGTTCTTGAACGCCGTGCCGCAGAACACCGGGGTGACGGTGGTGCCGGAGGACTTGCCGGAAGCGATGGTGACGCGGCGGATCGCCTCGTACAGCTGCTCCACGGAGGGCTCCTTGCCCTCCAGGTACAGCTCCATCATCTGATCGTCGTTCTCGGCGACGGTCTCCAGCAGCTTGCCGTGCCACTCCTCGGCGGCCTCGGCGTGCGTGGCCGGGATGTCGACGGTGTCGTACATCTCGCCCTTGGCGGCCTCCACCGGCCAGACCAGGGCCTTCATCGTCACGAGGTCGATGACGCCCTTGAAGTCGGCCTCCGCGCCGATGGGGAGCTGCATGACGAGCGGAGTCGCGCCGAGGCGGTCCGTGATCATGTCGACGCAGCGGTGGAACTCGGCGCCGGTGCGGTCGAGCTTGTTGACGAAGCAGATGCGGGGCACGCCGTAGCGGTCGGCCTGGCGCCAGACCGTCTCGGACTGCGGCTCCACACCCGCGACACCGTCGAACACGGTGACGGCACCGTCGAGCACGCGCAGCGAGCGCTCCACCTCGATGGTGAAGTCGACGTGGCCGGGCGTGTCGATGATGTTGATGGTGTGGTCGACCTCTTCGAGCGGCCAGTGGCAGGTCGTCGCGGCGGACGTGATCGTGATGCCGCGCTCCTGCTCCTGCTCCATCCAGTCCATGGCGGCAGCGCCGTCGTGGACCTCGCCGATCTTGTAGGAGACACCGGTGTAGAACAGGATCCGCTCGGTGGTGGTCGTCTTGCCCGCGTCGATGTGGGCCATGATCCCAATGTTGCGGACCCTGGCCAGGTCAAGCGAAGTGGTGGCCATGAGGCTCAGTCTTCTCTCGGTCTCGATGTGGGGTGGGACTACCAGCGGTAGTGCGCGAAGGCCTTGTTGGACTCGGCCATCTTGTGCGTGTCCTCGCGCTTCTTGACGGAGGCGCCGAGGCCGTTGGAGGCGTCGAGCAGCTCGTTCATCAGGCGCTCGGTCATGGTCTTCTCGCGACGGGCGCGCGAGTAGCCGACCAGCCAGCGCAGCGCGAGGGTCGACGCGCGGCCGGGCTTGACCTCGATCGGCACCTGGTACGTGGCGCCACCGACGCGGCGGGACTTGACCTCGAGCGACGGCTTGACGTTCTCCAGCGCGCGCTTGAGCGTGATGACCGGGTCGTTGTTGGTCTTCTCGCGCAGGCCCTCCATGGCGCCGTACACGATCCGCTCGGCGGTGGAGCGCTTCCCGTTGAGCAGAAGCTTGTTGATCAGCGAGGTGACAAGAGGAGAACCGTAGACCGGGTCGATGATGACCGGGCGCTTCGGGGCGGGGCCCTTACGAGGCATTCTTACTTCTCCTTCTTGGCGCCGTAACGGCTGCGGGCCTGCTTGCGGTTCTTGACACCCTGAGTGTCGAGCGAGCCGCGGATGATCTTGTAACGAACACCCGGCAGGTCCTTCACACGGCCGCCGCGCACGAGCACGATGGAGTGCTCCTGCAGGTTGTGTCCCTCACCCGGGATGTACGCCGTGACCTCGATGCCCGAGGTCAGACGCACACGCGCGACCTTGCGCAGGGCCGAGTTCGGCTTCTTCGGGGTGGTCGTGAACACGCGCGTGCAGACCCCGCGGCGCTGAGGGGAGCCCTCGAGTGCGGGGGTCTTGTTCTTCTCGACCTTGTCCTGCCGGCCCTTGCGGACCAGCTGCTGGATCGTAGGCACTACTTCTCCGATTCTGTGTGCCGTCGGTAAAGCTAACCTGGAACGTCGCCGACCCACGCGGTCGGGTGTGTCGAATACCGCGGACCCCCGCCGGCAAGCGGGGAAAGCACGGATTGCGGTGGCCGTGGAATGGACTCGCCGTGCGGCTGAGGACACGCACGAGAGCCCAGGCACACCCCAGGCACAAGACTTGAGCGTACCTACCTCGTCGACTCCGGTCAAAAGAGAACCCACAGGGTCCCTCAGAACCCCGCCCCGCGCAAGATCCTCTTGGCGCGTGAGCAAGGGCGGCCGGCCCCTTCGGGGTCGGCCGCCCTCTCACTCACTCACGGCTGTCGCCGTGCCGCGCTCACTGGTTGTACGGACCGTAGTCGTAGTCCTCCAGCGGGACGGCCTGGCCGGAGCCCGTGCCGAACGGCGAGTAGTCGATGTCGTCGTAGCCGACGGCCGAGTACATCGCGGCCTTGGCCTCCTCGGTCGGCTCGACCCGGATGTTGCGGTAGCGGGACAGGCCCGTACCGGCCGGGATGAGCTTACCGATGATGACGTTCTCCTTGAGGCCGATCAGGGAGTCCGACTTGGCGTTGATCGCCGCGTCGGTAAGGACCCTGGTCGTCTCCTGGAAGGACGCCGCCGACAGCCACGACTCGGTGGCCAGCGAGGCCTTCGTGATACCCATCAGCTGCGGGCGGCCGGAGGCCGGGTGGCCGCCTTCCCGCACCACACGACGGTTCTCGTTCTCGAACTTCGAACGCTCGACCAGCTCGCCGGGCAGCAGCTCCGCGTCGCCCGACTCGATGATCGTCACACGGCGCAGCATCTGCCGGATGATGATCTCGATGTGCTTGTCGTGGATCGACACACCCTGCGAGTTGTAGACCTTCTGCACCTCGCTGACCAGGTGGATCTGAACCTGGCGCTGGCCGAGGATGCGCAGCACGTCGTGCGGGTTGGTGGCACCCACGGTGAGCTTCTGGCCCACCTCGACGTGGTCACCGTCGGCGACCTGGAGACGGGCGCGCTTCGAGATCGGGAAGGGCGTCTCGTCGCTGCCGTCGTCCGGGGTGACGATGATCTTCTTGGTCTTCTCGGTCTCCTCGATGCGGACACGGCCCGCGGACTCCGAGATCGGGGCGACACCCTTCGGGGTGCGCGCCTCGAACAGCTCGACGACACGCGGCAGACCCTGCGTGATGTCGTCACCGGCCACACCACCGGTGTGGAAGGTACGCATCGTCAGCTGGGTGCCGGGCTCACCGATGGACTGGGCGGCGATGATGCCGACCGCCTCGCCGATGTCGACCAGCTTGCCGGTGGCCAGCGAACGGCCGTAGCAGAACGCGCAGGTGCCGACGGCGGACTCGCAGGTCAGGACCGAGCGGGTCTTGACCTCCTCGACGCCGGCCGCGACGAGCGCGTCGATGAGCACGTCACCGAGGTCGACGTTGGCGGGCGCGATGACCTTGCCGTCCACCACGACGTCCTCGGCGAGCATGCGCGCGTACACGGACGTCTCGACGTCCTCGGCCTTGCGCAGCACGCCGTCCGCACCGCGGTCCGCGATCTTCAGCTTGAGGCCGCGGTCGGTGCCGCAGTCCTCCTCGCGGATGATCACGTCCTGCGAGACGTCCACCAGACGACGGGTCAGGTAACCCGAGTCGGCGGTACGCAGGGCGGTGTCGGCCAGACCCTTGCGGGCGCCGTGCGTGGAGATGAAGTACTCCAGCACGGACAGGCCCTCACGGAAGGACGCCTTGATGGGACGCGGGATCGTCTCGTTCTTGGCGTTGGACACCAGGCCGCGCATACCGGCGATCTGGCGCATCTGCATCATGTTTCCGCGCGCACCCGAGTTCACCATCATGAAGATGGGGTTCGTCTTCGGGAAGTTCTCGTTCATGGCCTCGGCGACCTCGTTCGTCGCCTTGGTCCAGATCGCGATGAGCTCCTGCGTGCGCTCGTCCTTCGTGATCAGGCCGCGCTCGTACTGCTTCTGGACCTTCTCGTCCTGCGCCTCGTAGCCCGCGACGATCTCCTTCTTCGCCTCGGGAACGACGACGTCGGAGATGGCCACGGTGACACCGGAGCGGGTCGCCCAGAAGAAGCCGGCCGCCTTCAGGTTGTCGAGCGTCGCCGCCACGATGACCTTCGGGTAGCGCTCGGCGAGGTCGTTGACGATCTCGGAGAGCTGCTTCTTGCCGACCGAGTAGTCCACGAACGGGTAGTCCTCGGGCAGCAGCTCGTTGAAGAGCGCGCGGCCCAGGGTCGTCCGCAGCCTGAACGGGTCGCCGGGCTGCCACTGGGCGTCCGGCTGCCCGTCCTCGTCCAGCGGGGGCGTCCAGCCGCGCGGCGGGATGGTGCCCACCGGGAAGCGGATGTCGACCTTCGCCTGGAGCGACAGCTCGCGGTTGTCGAACGCCATGGTGGCCTCGGCCGTGGAGCCGAAGGACCGGTCCGTGCCGACGACCTCGCGCTCGGCCTCGTCCGTCGTGAGGAAGAACAGGCCGAGCACCATGTCCTGGGTCGGCATGGTGACGGGACGTCCGTCGGCCGGCTTCAGGATGTTGTTCGAGGACAGCATCAGGATGCGGGCCTCGGCCTGCGCCTCCGCGGACAGCGGCAGGTGCACGGCCATCTGGTCACCGTCGAAGTCCGCGTTGAACGCGGTGCACACGAGCGGGTGGATCTGGATGGCCTTGCCCTCGACCAGCTGCGGCTCGAAGGCCTGGATGCCGAGGCGGTGCAGGGTCGGCGCGCGGTTGAGCAGCACGGGGTGCTCGGCGATGACCTCTTCGAGGACGTCGTAGACGACCGTGCGGCCGCGCTCGACCATGCGCTTCGCCGACTTGATGTTCTGCGCGTGGTTCAGGTCGACCAGGCGCTTCATCACGAACGGCTTGAACAGCTCCAGCGCCATCGCCTTCGGCAGACCGCACTGGTGCAGCTTGAGCTGCGGGCCGACGACGATCACGGAACGCGCCGAGTAGTCGACGCGCTTGCCGAGCAGGTTCTGGCGGAAGCGGCCCTGCTTGCCCTTGAGCATGTCGGACAGCGACTTCAGCGGACGGTTGCCGGGACCCGTGACCGGGCGGCCGCGGCGGCCGTTGTCGAAGAGCGCGTCGACGGCCTCCTGGAGCATGCGCTTCTCGTTGTTCACGATGATCTCGGGCGCGCCGAGGTCGAGAAGCCGCTTCAGGCGGTTGTTGCGGTTGATGACGCGGCGGTACAGGTCGTTGAGGTCGGAGGTCGCGAAGCGGCCACCGTCGAGCTGCACCATCGGACGCAGGTCCGGCGGGATGACCGGCACGCAGTCGAGCACCATGCCCTTGGGGCTGTTGCTGGTCTGCAGGAACGCGGAGACGACCTTGAGGCGCTTGAGCGCGCGGGTCTTCTTCTGGCCCTTGCCGGTGCGGATGATCTCGCGGAGGCGCTCGGCCTCCTCGTCGAGGTCGAAGGACTCCAGGCGCTTCTGCAGCGCGGCGGCGCCCATCGAGCCGTCGAAGTACGTGCCGAAGCGGTCACGCAGCTCGCGGTAGAGGAGCTCGTCGCCCTCCAGGTCCTGCACCTTGAGGTTCTTGAAGCGGTTCCAGACCTCGTCCAGGCGGTCGATCTCGCGCTGCGCGCGGTCGCGCAGCTGCTTCATCTCGCGCTCGGCGCCCTCGCGCACCTTGCGGCGCACGTCGGCCTTGGCGCCCTCGGCCTCCAGCTCGGCCAGGTCGGTCTCGAGCTTCTTGGCGCGGGCCTCCAGGTCGGAGTCGCGGCGGTTCTCGACCTGCTGGCGCTCGACGGAGACGTGGGCCTCCAGCGACGGCAGGTCGCGGGTGCGGCGTTCCTCGTCCACGAACGTGATCATGTACGCGGCGAAGTAGATGACCTTCTCGAGGTCCTTCGGCGCCAGGTCCAGCAGGTAGCCGAGGCGGGACGGCACGCCCTTGAAGTACCAGATGTGGGTGACGGGGGCGGCCAGCTCGATGTGGCCCATCCGCTCACGGCGCACCTTGGCGCGCGTGACCTCGACGCCACAGCGCTCACAGATGATGCCCTTGAAGCGGACACGCTTGTACTTGCCGCAGTAGCACTCCCAGTCCCGGGTGGGGCCGAAGATCTTCTCGCAGAAGAGGCCGTCCTTCTCGGGCTTGAGGGTGCGGTAGTTGATGGTCTCCGGCTTCTTGACCTCGCCGTGGGACCAGGTACGGATGTCGTCCGCGGTGGCAAGGCCGATCCGCAGCTCGTCGAAGAAGTTGACGTCGAGCACTATGCGTCAATCCCTCTCAGGGTCGTGTCTGAAGGTCTGATGGGGGCCCTCACGCGGGGAGCGTGAGGGAGGGTCCGAGGTGGCCGCCCGCCACCCGCCGCAGCGGATGCCGGGCGACCGACCCGTCAGACCTCTTCGACGCTGCTCGGCTCGCGCCGGGACAGGTCGATGCCGAGCTCCTCCGCCGCACGGAACACGTCCTCGTCCGTGTCCCGCATCTCGATGGACATACCGTCCGAGGACAGCACCTCCACGTTGAGGCAGAGCGACTGCATTTCCTTGATGAGCACCTTGAAGGACTCGGGGATGCCGGGCTCGGGGATGTTCTCGCCCTTGACGATGGCCTCGTAGACCTTCACGCGGCCGGTGACGTCGTCGGACTTGATCGTCAGGAGCTCCTGGAGCGCGTAGGCGGCGCCGTACGCCTCCAGCGCCCACACCTCCATCTCGCCGAATCGCTGACCACCGAACTGCGCCTTACCACCCAGCGGCTGCTGGGTGATCATGGAGTACGGGCCGGTCGAGCGCGCGTGGAGCTTGTCGTCGACCAGGTGGTGCAGCTTGAGGATGTACATGTACCCGACCGAGATCGGGTCCGGGAACGGCTCGCCGGAGCGGCCGTCGAACAGCCTCGCCTTGCCGGTGGGCTGCACCATCCGCTCACCGTCGCGGTTCGGGACGGTGTGCTCGAGCAGGCCGGTCAGCTCGTCCTCGCGGGCACCGTCGAAGACCGGCGTCGCCACGTTGGTACGCGGGTCGACCTGGTCGGCGCCGATGGCCTGGAGCCGCTGGGCCCACTCCTCGCCGAGCGAGGAGACGTCCCAGCCCTGGCTGGCGAGCCAGCCGAGGTGGATCTCCAGGACCTGCCCCGGGTTCATGCGGGACGGGACACCCAGCGGGTTGAGGATGATGTCGACCGGGGTGCCGTCCTCCAGGAACGGCATGTCCTCGATCGGCAGGATCTTCGAGATGACGCCCTTGTTGCCGTGGCGGCCGGCCAGCTTGTCGCCGTCCGTGATCTTGCGCTTCTGCGCCACGTACACGCGGACGAGCTGGTTGACGCCGGGCGGCAGCTCGTCGCCCTCCTCGCGGTCGAAGACGCGCACGCCGATGACCTTGCCGGTCTCGCCGTGCGGCACCTTCAGCGAGGTGTCGCGGACCTCGCGCGCCTTTTCGCCGAAGATCGCGCGCAGCAGCCGCTCCTCGGGCGTCAGCTCGGTCTCACCCTTCGGGGTGACCTTGCCGACGAGGATGTCGGTGTCGCGGACCTCGGCGCCGATGCGGATGATGCCGCGCTCGTCCAGGTCGGCCAGGACCTCCTCGGAGACGTTCGGGATGTCCCGGGTGATCTCCTCGGGGCCGAGCTTGGTGTCACGGGCGTCGACCTCGTGCTCCTCGATGTGGATCGAGGAGAGGACGTCGTCCTGCACCAGGCGCTGGCTGAGGATGATCGCGTCCTCGTAGTTGTGGCCCTCCCACGGCATGAACGCGACGAGCAGGTTCTTGCCGAGCGCCATCTCGCCCTTGTCCGTGGCCGGACCGTCGGCGAGCACCTGGCCCTCGATGACCCGGTCGCCCTCGGAGACGACGACCTTCTGGTTGACCGAGGTGCCCTGGTTGGAGCGGAAGAACTTGGCGATGCGGTACGTGGTGTACGTGCCGTCGTCGTTGGTGACGGTGATGTAGTCCGCGGAGACCTCCTGGACCACACCCGCCTTCTCCGCCTTGATGACGTCACCGGCGTCGACCGCGCAGCGGTACTCCATGCCGGTGCCGACGAGCGGGGCCTCGGACGTGATCAGCGGCACGGCCTGGCGCATCATGTTCGCGCCCATGAGGGCACGGTTGGCGTCGTCGTGCTCGAGGAAGGGGATCATGGCCGTCGCGACCGACACCATCTGGCGCGGCGAGACGTCCATGTAGTCCACGTCCTCGCCGGGGACGTAGTCGACCTCGCCGCCGCGGCGGCGGACCAGGACGCGGGTCTCCTCGAACCGCAGCTCGTCCGTCAGCGGCGCGTTGGCCTGGGCGATGACGAAGCGGTCCTCCTCGTCGGCCGTCAGGTAGTCGACCTCGTCGGTGACGACACCGCCGGTGACCCGGCGGTAGGGCGTCTCGACGAAGCCGAACGCGTTGACGCGCCCGTAGGAGGCGAGCGAGCCGATCAGGCCGATGTTCGGGCCTTCCGGGGTCTCGATCGGGCACATGCGTCCGTAGTGGGACGGGTGCACGTCACGGACCTCGAAGCCGGCGCGCTCACGGGAGAGACCGCCGGGGCCGAGCGCCGACAGGCGGCGCTTGTGGGTCAGGCCCGAGAGCGGGTTGTTCTGGTCCATGAACTGCGACAGCTGGCTGGTGCCGAAGAACTCCTTGATGGAGGCGACGACCGGCCGGATGTTGATCAGGGTCTGCGGCGTGATCGCCTCGACGTCCTGCGTCGTCATGCGCTCGCGCACGACGCGCTCCATCCTCGCCAGGCCCGTACGGACCTGGTTCTGGATGAGCTCGCCGACGTTGCGCAGGCGGCGGTTGCCGAAGTGGTCGATGTCGTCGGTCTCGACGACGATCTCCGCGCCGCTGGAGCTGACCGTCTCGGTCTCGCCCGCGTGCAGCTTGACCAGGTACTTGATCGTCGCGATGACGTCCTCGGTGGTGAGCACGCCGGCGTCCAGCGGCTCGTCGGCACCGAGCTTCTTATTGACCTTGTAGCGGCCGACCTTCGCGAGGTCGTAGCGCTTCGGGTTGAAGTACAGGTTCTCCAGCAGCGTCTGCGCGGCCTCGCGCGTGGGCGGCTCGCCCGGACGCAGCTTGCGGTAGATGTCGAGCAGCGCGTCGTCCTGGCCCTGGGTGTGGTCCTTCTCCAGGGTGGCGCGCATGGACTCGTACTCGCCGAACTCCTCGAGGATCTGCTCGGTCGTCCAGCCGAGCGCCTTGAGCAGGACGGTCACGGACTGCTTGCGCTTGCGGTCGATGCGGACACCGACCATGTCGCGCTTGTCGATCTCCATCTCCAGCCAGGCACCCCGGGACGGGATGATCTTGGCGGAGTAGATGTCCTTGTCGGACGTCTTGTCGATGGAGGAGTCGAAGTAGACACCCGGCGAGCGCACGAGCTGGGACACCACGACACGCTCGGTGCCGTTGATGACGAAGGTGCCCTTGTTGGTCATGAGCGGGAAGTCGCCCATGAAGACCGTCTGCGACTTGATCTCGCCGGTCTCGTTGTTCGTGAACTCGGCCGTGACGAAGAGCGGGGCCGCGTACGTGAAGTCGCGCTCCTTGCACTCGTCGATGGAGTTCTTCGGGGGCTCGAAACGGTGGTCGCGGAACGTCAGCGACATCGACCCGGAGAAGTCCTCGATCGGGGAGATCTCTTCGAAGATCTCCTCGAGACCGGACTTCCTGGGGACGTCCTGCCCGTTGTCGAGAGCCGCCTCGACGCGAGCCTTCCACGCGGCGTTGCCGAGCAGCCAGTCGAAGCTCTCGGTCTGGAGCGCGAGAAGGTTGGGAACCTCGAGAGGCTCGTTGATCTTTGCGAAGGAGATGCGCAGCGGGGCGGTGCTTGCGGCGTTGTTCGTATTCGTGGTCGAGGCGTTGCGCGAGGCGGCCAAGAGGGGGTCCTTCCGAGGGCTCGGACTCACTACGCGCGTACCGTTCCCCCGTAGCGCGCGGTGGAGGAAAGCCCTGGTCAGGGCGATCGATCACCGATGCTCGTACGAGAGGGTGCCCCTGGTGACGGGCAGGGAGCAGCTAACAGGCAGCGCAAAGGGACAGTGTAGCCACTTGGCACACTGATGTCCAGAGCGGGTTTTGGGAGACCCTCGTTGTCCTCAACACCCTCGCTGCTACTGCCTTGCTCCTGCCGGCCTGCACAACGACCCTGCCCGGCCACAACCGCCGCAGAGCCCGGCGCCGAAGCGCCATCCCGTTACTTCCCACATCGCCGCCGATCCATGCCTCGGAACCGGATCGACTGTGACGACGCGTCCTGAGAATTGCGCGCTGCGTGCCGTACGTCAAGGCCCCCGCCTCCCCGGGCCCCGCCCGCGGATCGCCGCCCTGCCCGCGGAAGACGCGAGGATGATCACGATAGTGCCAGGCCGGGGAAAGACAAGGAGCCCCTCGCGGTAACGGCGAAGGGCGACCACCCGGATGGGTGATCGCCCTTCGCGTCAACACGGTGCGCGACCGTCAGCCGCGCGGCGTGTCCCGGCGCCGTGAGGCGCCTTGGATCACTTGACCTCGACGGAGGCGCCGGCGCCCTTGAGGGACTCGGCGGCCTTCTCGGCGGCGTCCTTGGCGACCTTCTCGAGGACGGGCTTCGGGGCGCCGTCCACGAGGTCCTTGGCCTCCTTCAGGCCGAGCGAGGTGAGCTCGCGCACGACCTTGATGACCTGGATCTTCTTGTCGCCGGCACCCGTGAGGATGACGTCGAACTCGTCCTGCTCCGCAGCGGCCTCGGCCGGAGCGGCGGCAGCGCCACCACCGGCGGCGACGGCGACCGGCGCGGCGGCCGTGACGTCGAACTTCTCCTCGAACGCCTTCACGAACTCGGAGAGCTCCATGAGGGTCATGTCCTCGAACTGCGAGAGCAGGTCGTCCTGGCTGAGCTTCGCCATGATGGCGGTCCTTCCACTAAATCGGCTGGTGCCGGGTGTACATGTCGGCGGGTACGCGACCCGCAGCGGCCTTGCGGCCAGAACGCCGAGTTACTCGGCACCGCCCTGCTCGTCGGCCTTCTTGGCACGAAGCGCCTCCGCGGTGCGGACGAACTTCGAGGGGAGCGCCTGGAAGAGCGCGGCAGCCTGCGAGGGCTTGGCCTTCATGGCGCCCGCCAGCTTGGCGAGCAGAACCTCGCGGGACTCGAGGTCCGCGAGCTTCTTGAACTCGTCGGCGGACATCGCCTTGCCGTCAAGGACACCGCCCTTGATGACGAGGTTCGGGTTGTCCTTGGAGAAGTCACGAAGACCCTTCGCCGACTCCACCGGGTCACCGGTGACGAAGGCCACAGCCGTCGGACCCGTGAACAGGTCGTCGAGCGTGTCGATCCCGGCCTCGTTGGCCGCGATCTTGGTCAGCGTGTTCTTCACCACGGCGTACTGGGTGTTCCCACCGAGCGAACGACGCAGCTCCTTGAGCTGCGCCACGGTGAGACCCCGGTACTCGGTCAGCACAGCGGCGCTCGAGCTGCGGAACTGCTCCGTCAGCTCGGCCACCGCGGCGGCCTTGTCGGGCCTTGCCATGAGCGTCGGCCTCCTTCCGGGTGATGAGGACCGCTCTCGGAAGGGGCTGAACAAAACGAAACGCCCCGGCGCAGGCGCACGGGGCGTAGCTCGACCAAAACGGCGTGAGCCGCCGTACGGGAGCTTTCCACTGACACCTGCGCGGGTCGTCCGCAGCTAAGCGGATCCTTCGGCCCCCGGGCCCTCTCACGAGCGCACGGCGACAACCAGCGGTCTTTGGCTTCAGCTGGAGAGTACGCGAGCGCGGCCCATCCGGGCAAATCCGCGACCCCGCCTCCCGGCGGGGGCGCTACTTGGCGGAGCCCTGGGCCTGCGCCCGTTTCATCGCGGCCACCATGTCGGTGGTCTGGTCGGCCGGCGGCGGCTCGATCCCGGGAGCCTTCGACGAGTAGGCCGAGTAGTGCAGGTCGACGGTACTGGCACCCTCCGCCGTCTTCATGGCGATCTTCACCCGGACCGGGTAGCCGTCCTGGCCGACCCAGAGGTCGATGCGCTCCGAGGTCAGGCCCTGCTTCTTGAGCTGCCCGCCGATCCGCTCGGCCTCCGCCGCGCTCAACCCGACGGAGGCCGTCGTGGTCCTCGTGATGTCGTCGGGCGTCAGCGAGGCCTCGTAGTGCCGCGCCTGCACGCCGTCGACCTGCTGGGAGCCCGCGCCCGTTATGTGCGGCGACTTGAGCAGCAGGCCGAGTTGCTCGGCCGGGTCCTGGTCGCGGTTCATGCTCACGGAGAAGAGTTCGGGCTGCGCCTTTCCGGGCACATCGGTGGCAGCCGTCAGGGCGTACTTCACCCACGGCCTGCCGCCCAATTCCGGATCGTCGGCCGCCGCCTTGCCCACGTTCAGGTACATGGTGGAGCCGGTCATGATCTCGCGCACCTTCGTGCGCTCGCTCGGCGCGTAGCCCTGCGGCGTCATGGTCATGTCCAGGGCCGCCGGCTTCCAGCCGACCACACCGCTCGACTCGAAGCTCAGCTTGTGGTTCGCCAGGCCCGCCGTGCCCTTGAGCCCGGGAATCGTCATCGTCATGCGGGCCTTCGCCGACTTCATCCCCGATGTCTTCCTGTAGACGGCCCGCACCGCCGCGACCGCGTCACCCGAACTCTGGCGGGACGCCTTCGCCGCGGGCCCCGCCGCGTCCTGCCCGGCCCCGCCGTCGCTCTGGCAGCCGACCGCGCCCACCATGACCGCCGCGGTCAGCGCCGCCGCTGCCGCGTCGCGTCGTCTCCCTGTCCTCCGTGTCCTGCTCATGCCGCGGCCCCCTGCCGCTCCTCACGCTGGTCACCGGCACGGCCGTCCATCTGGTCCATGTTCATCGTCTGGGCCTGCGTGGGCGGGGTGACGTGCACCGGCTTCGCCGTGTACGCGGAGTAGTGGATGCTGTCCGTCGTGATGAACCTGGTCAGGTCCATCGTGAGATCCAGCCTCACCGGCCGGCCCGCCCGTGCGCCGGTTCGCGCCACCCATACGTCGATCGTCTCGGTCCGCAGGTCCGACAGGTCGAGGACGCTCGCCAGCGCCTTGGCCCTGGTCGCCTCGGCTCCGTGCATCGCCTCCGCGGCCTTCGCCACGTCGTCGGCCTTCACGTCCGCCTGGTAGTGGTCGGCCACCACTCCGTCCGCGTTCTCCGGGCCCAGGCTCCTGACCTGCTGGGCGACGCCCATCACGGCCAGCTGCGTCGCCGGGCCCTCCGTGACGCCGACGATCCCGGGGCCGAGCAGCCCCTCCCCCGGATCGGTCTGCTCGGGACCGAGCAGCCCTTCCACCGAATCGGTCGTGGACGTGGGCGCAGCGACGAAGTCCGCCGGGCCTGCCTTCACCCACCGCTTGCCGCCGGTCGCCGCGGCGAACCGCGTGCCCAGGTCCATGTACGTCGACGTGCCGGATTGCAGCACCCGGTACTTCGAGACCAGGCCATCCGTACCGGAAGCGATGTCCGGGGACGCGAGAGACAGGCTCGCCGCCGTCCGGCCCACCGTCCCTGACGCGTGGGCGGCGTGGGCCCCCTTGTTCTGGTTGCCGGCGATGCCGGACTCCATCGTCGCGGTGAACTTCGCCGAGCCGTCGGGCCGCATCGCGTGCAGCGACTTCGCCACCGCGGCCCTCGGCGTCAGGGGCTTCTTCGCCACCTCGGCGGCGGACGTGGCGCCACCCTTCGCGGTGCCCTTGCCTGTGCCGCCGCCGCAGCCCGCCACCCCGAGGGCCAATGCGACCGCCGCCGTCACCGCGAGTCTTCGTCGCCTCCGTGTGAAGGCGTTCGTGCCACCCGTTCCCATACCCCACCCCTGTGCTTCTCCGCCCGGCTCCCTTGAGCGCCCCGCCTGGCAGCCGGGCGGAGCCGGAGAGGACGCACGCGACCGGCGGACCGGCCGCTGGGGCCGGTCCGCCGGGAGGGACGAGGGGCTACAGGGCGGAGCCCTGGGCCTGCGCCTGCTTCATCGCCGCCATGGCGTCGGTCGTCTTGCTCGCCGGCGGCACCTGGATCTTCGGCGCCTGGTCCGAGTAGTCCGAGTAGTGGAGATCCACGGTCATGGCGCCCGCCGTGACCTGCATGGCCATCTTGGCCCTGACCGGGTAGTTCTCCTGGTCGACCCAGAGGTCGATGTGCTCCGAGGTCAGCCCCTGCTTTTTGAGCTGCCCGGCGATCTGCGCGGACTCCTTCGCGCTGAGCCCCGCCGCCTTCGACGCGTTCGCGGTGATGTCGTCGAGCGTCAGCGAGGCCGCGTAGTGGTGGGCCTTCACACCGTCGACCTGCTGGGTGCCCTCGTCCTTGATGTGGGGCGACTTGAGCAGCAGGCCGAGCTGCTGGGCCGGGTCCTGGCTGCGGTTCATGCTGCCGGAGAAGAGGTCCGCCTGCGACTTGTTGCCGGTCACCTGGGCCAGATCCGCCAGGTCGTACTTGAGCCACGGCTTGCCGCCCAGCTGCTTGGCGGTCAGCTTCCCCATGTTCATGTACATGGTGGTGCCCGACATGATCTCGTGCATCTGCAGGCCGTCGGCCGCCGCACCGGACGCCTTCATCGTCATCGTCATGTCCAGCGCCGTCGGCTTCCACCCGACCACGCCGTTCGCCTGGATGCTCATGCTGGCGCCCTGCACGCCCGCCGTGCTCTCGGGCACGGGGACCGTCATCGTCATGCGCGCCTTCGCGGACTTCGCACCCGACGTCTTCTTGTAGACGGCCTGCACCGCCGCGACCGCGTCGCCCCCGGACTGCTGGGACGCCTTGGGCGTCGCGGCCCCCGCCGCGTCCTTCTTGCCCCCGCCATCGCTCTGGCACCCCGCCACGCCCACGACGACCGCCAGCGCCGCCGTCACCGCGAGCGCTCCCCGTCTGCCGATCGATGCAGTCATGCTTTCCCCACCCCAGTGTCTTCTGTTGTTCGGGCCCCGCCCAACTGGCGCGGCACACAAGGAGAATACGCCGGGCCACTGACACCCCCGCCAGGGATTTGATCGCCCCGGCGCACACAGCGGACAAAAAGGAACGCCACAGGCCCCCTACACCGCCGTGCGGTGCGAGGGGCCTGTGGCTGGAAAAAACCCGCGAGTGCGGGACGTCAGACGACGGCCGGGTCCTCTTCGAGGAGGTTCCGGGTGCGGTTGGCGTCCAGCGGGATGCCGGGGCTCATCGTCGTGGCCAGCGTGGCCGTCTTGATGTAGCGGCCCTTGGCGGCGGACGGCTTGAGGCGGTTGATCTCCTCGAGGGCCGCGGCGTAGTTCTCCACCAGCTTCGTCTCGTCGAACGAGATCTTGCCGATGATGAAGTGGAGGTTCGCGTGCTTGTCGACGCGGAACTCGATCTTGCCGCCCTTGATGTCCGTCACGGCCTTCGTGACGTCCGGGGTGACCGTTCCCGTCTTCGGGTTCGGCATCAGACCACGGGGGCCGAGGACGCGGCCGAGGCGGCCGACCTTGCCCATGAGGTCCGGGGTGGCGACGACGGCGTCGAAGTCGAGGCGTCCCTTGGACACCTCGTCGATGAGGTCGTCGGAGCCGACGATGTCGGCGCCCGCGGCACGCGCGGCCTCGGCACGGTCACCGGTCGCGAAGACCAGGACCCGGGCGGTCTTGCCGGTGCCGTGCGGAAGGTTCACGGTGCCGCGGACCATCTGGTCCGCCTTGCGCGGGTCGACGCCCAGACGCATGGCGACCTCGACGGTGCCGTCGAACTTCGCGGTGCTGATGTCCTTGGCGAGACGGACGGCCTCCAGGGGCGCGTACGCGCGCTCCCTGTCGATCTTGGCGTCCGCGGCGCGGAGGGCCTTGCTGCGCTTCACTTCTACTCCTGATGGTTCAAGCGGGTGCGGAGGTCGTGGTCCGGGCCGCGCATGGCCCTGCCACTACGGCCGGGCTTCAGCCCTCGACCGTGATGCCCATCGAACGGGCGGTGCCGGCGATGATCTTCTCGGCGGCCTCCATGTCGTTCGCGTTGAGGTCGGGCATCTTGGTGTTCGCGATGTCCCGCACCTGGTCGCGCGTGAGCTTGGCGACCTTCTTGACGTGCGGCTCGCCCGAGCCCTTCTCCACGCCCGCGGCCTTGAGGATCAGCTTCGCGGCCGGCGGCGTCTTGGTGATGAAGGTGAAGGAGCGGTCCTCGTAGACCGTGATCTCCACCGGCACGACCATGCCGCGCTGCGACTCGGTCGCGGCGTTGTAGGCCTTGCAGAACTCCATGATGTTGACGCCGTGCTGACCCAGCGCGGGGCCGACCGGCGGTGCCGGGTTGGCCGCGCCGGCCTGGATCTGGAGCTTGATCAGCCCCGTGACCTTCTTCTTCTTGGGAGGCATGTGTTTCTCTCCGGGTCCTGACGAGAGGTGATCAGCCTCCACCGGTCATCCGGTTGGAGGCATACCGCACAACGATAACGGGTAAGGATGCGCGGCCAAAAACCGACAGGTCAGGGGCCCCGTACGGGCGCCCCTGACCTGGTCGGAAGCTACTCGCGCGCGCCGCTGTGGCGCCGCGCGTCAGTTCTTCTGGATCTGGTCGAAACTGAGCTCGACCGGGGTCTCCCGGCCGAAGATCTCCACCAGGCCCTTGACCTTGCGGGAGTCGGCGCTGATCTCGTTGATCGTGGCCTGGAGGGTGGCGAAGGGGCCGTCGGTGACGGTGACCGAGTCGCCCACCTCGAAGTCCAGCACCTGGACCTCGACCTTGCGCGCCGGCGCGGGCTTGCCCTCGGCCTCCGCCGCCTCGCGGGCCGCCTTCTCCTCGGCCTCGGGGGCGAGCATCTTGACGATCTCGTCGAGCGTCAGCGGGTACGGGTCGTACGCGTTGCCCACGAAGCCGGTGACGCCGGGGGTGTTGCGCACGACGCCCCAGGACTCGTTCGTCAGGTCCATGCGGACGAGCACGTAGCCGGGCAGCTTGTTCTGCCGGACGTTCTTGCGCTCGCCGTTCTTGATCTGGACGATCTCTTCCTCGGGGACCTCGGCCTGGTAGATGAACTCCTCGACGTTGAGCGAGACGGCGCGCTGCTCCAGGTTGGCCTTCACGCGCTTCTCGTAGCCCGCGTAGGTGTGGATCACGTACCACTCGCCGGGAAGTCCACGCAGCTCGTCACGGAGGGCTGCGACCGGGTCGACGGGGGCTTCCTCGGCGGCCGGCTCCTCGGTGGCCTCGTCGCCGTCCGCCTGCTCGGCGTCGTCCGCGGGCTCGTCGGTCTGCTCGGCGTCGGCGGCCTCGGCGTCGGCGGCCTGCTCGGGCTCGTCGGTGGCCTCGGCGTCCGTGACCTCGGCCTCTGCCTCGGCGAACGCCGTGTCCTCGGGCTTCTCGTCCGTCGCCTCGTCCCCCGCCGCGGGCGCGTCCGCCGCCTCGACGGTGGTCGCCTCCGCCTGGCCCGGCTCGACAGCGTCCGCCGCCACGGCGACGTCGGCCTCGTCCGCAGCGGACGCGGACTCGGCCGATTCGCGGGCGTCGTTCAGGTTCGGGTCAGACACGGTGACTGCTTCTTCCTGGCTCTAAGGGACGGAACACCCGTAAGGGACCGCCCCTGTCGGGCGCCCCCCGGGATCAACCGAAGACGTACTTCATGGCTTGACTGAAGCCATAGTCAATCACGGCCACAAAACCGATCATGATGACGACGAAGACAATCACCACGGTGGTGTACGTCGACAGCTGGTTGCGAGTCGGCCAGACGACCTTGCGCAGCTCGGCGACGACCTGCCGGTAGAAGAGGGCGAGACGGCCCAGAGGGCCCTTCTTCCCGCGCTTCCCGCCCTTGCGGGGCTTCTTCTCCTGCGCCTCAGGGGACTCGTCGTCCGCATCAGGCTTGTCGATGGAGCCCACGGCGTCCGTCACGCTCTCTCACCTGATTCCCGGTCGTGGCCGTGCCGCGCCCGGGGGAGCCGCACGGCGGTGCATCGAATGTACGTACATGCGCACACATCCTGGCGGTGTGTGTAGCAGGGCCGGAGGGACTTGAACCCCCAACCGCTGGTTTTGGAGACCAGTGCTCTACCAATTGAGCTACGACCCTTTGCTGCCCGCCCCAACCTACCCCATCCGGCCGACGCGCAGGGTGCACGCGAGTGGACGCGACGGACGAGGACCGACGACGAGTGAGTGTACGTGGTCACCGGCCGCGCGTCGAACAGCCGCAACCAGGACCGCCGTCACGGCGCTCACGAAAGGCGCACGCGCGTGCGCCCTCACCCGCCGTCGCCGCCCTGCCGAGCACTGCCGTACGGCCCGGTTCCCGGACGCGACCGGACTCCCGCCGTCACACAGGGCTACGGAATGGACGCTGTACGTCATCGGATGCACACGTTCCGGTCGCACTCGGACACCATGCGTCGCCGCTGCGTGCCCGGTTGCTCACTCTTTGAAACCCGCGTGCCGCCGGGGTTTCCGGTCTGGAAGCATGGGCCGCATGAGCGCTGCATCCCCTTCCGCCGAGCGCCGGGTGTCCGCGCGCGTCGGCGCGATCTCCGAGTCCGCCACCCTCGCCGTCGACGCCAAGGCCAAGGC
This sequence comes from Streptomyces montanisoli, assembly GCF_017813245.1. Classification (GTDB taxonomy): domain Bacteria; phylum Actinomycetota; class Actinomycetes; order Streptomycetales; family Streptomycetaceae; genus Streptomyces; species Streptomyces montanisoli. The sequence continues at coordinate 3,634 of NZ_JAGIQL010000080.1, read as the reverse complement.
CCTCAAGGCCGCCGGCCGGCCGGTGATCGGGTTCGGCGCGGGCGAGCCCGACTTCCCCACGCCCGGCTACATCGTCGAGGCGGCCGTCGAGGCCTGCCGGAACCCCAAGTTCCACCGCTACACGCCGGCCGGCGGCCTTCCCGAGCTCAAGTCCGCCATCGCCGCCAAGACCCTGCGTGACTCCGGTTACGAGGTCGACCCCGCGCAGGTCCTCGTCACCAACGGCGGCAAGCAGGCCATCTACGAGTCGTTCGCCGCGATCCTCGACCCGGGCGACGAGGTCATCGTGCCCGCCCCGTACTGGACCACGTACCCCGAGTCGATCCGGCTCGCGGGCGGCGTCCCCGTCCCCGTCGTCGCCGACGAGACGACGGGCTACCGGGTGTCCGTCGAGCAGCTGGAGGCCGCGCGCACCGAGCGCACGAAGGTCCTGCTGTTCGTCTCGCCGTCCAACCCGACCGGCGCCGTCTACAGCAGGCAGGACACGGAGGCCATCGGCCGCTGGGCCGTCGAGCACGGCTTGTGGGTGCTGACCGACGAGATCTACGAGCACCTCGTCTACGGTGACGCCGTCTTCTCCTCGCTCCCCGTCGTGGTGCCCGAGCTGCGCGACAAGTGCGTCGTCGTCAACGGCGTCGCCAAGACGTACGCGATGACGGGCTGGCGCGTGGGGTGGGCCATCGGCCCGAAGGACGTCATCAAGGCGGCGGCCAACCTGCAGTCGCACGCCACGTCGAACGTGGCCAACGTCTCGCAGGCCGCCGCGCTCGCCGCCGTCTCGGGCGACCTGTCCGCCGTGGCCGAGATGCGCGCCGCCTTCGACCGTCGCCGCAAGACCATCGTGCGGATGCTGAACGAGATCGACGGCGTCGTCTGCCCCGAGCCCGAGGGCGCGTTCTACGCGTACCCGTCGGTGAAGGCGCTGCTCGGCAAGGAGATCCGCGGCTCGCGCCCCGAGTCGTCGGTGGAGCTCGCCGCGCTGATCCTCGACGAGGTCGAGGTGGCCGTCGTGCCGGGCGAGGCCTTCGGCACCCCCGGCTACCTGCGGCTCTCGTACGCGCTCGGCGACGAGGACCTGGTGGAGGGCGTGGCCAGGATCCAGAAGCTGCTGGCCGAGGCACGCGACTGAGCGCGCCGCGCCACCGCGCGGCAACGGGGTCCGGGCCGCCATCGGCCGGGGCCCCGTCGCCGCATCCGCCCGTTCTTCCGTTCGGAGGGCGACGGATCATGCCATCGGGCTGTGGGGACGCGCCGGTATGCGGCAGGATCTTGGGATGTTGAGCACGACCACCACCCCCGGCGAGGCCATGGGGCGCCGCCCGCGCGACCTCAGGCTGCTGCCCAAGGCCCACCTGCACCTGCACTTCACCGGATCGATGCGGTCCGCGACCCTCATCGAACTCGCCGGCAAGTACGGCGTCCACCTCCCCGAAGCGCTGACGAGCGGCGAGCCGCCGAAGCTCAGCGCGACGGACGAGCGCGGTTGGTTCCGCTTCCAGCGGCTCTACGACATCGCCAGATCGTGTCTGCGCGAACCCGACGACATCAGGCGGCTGGTGCGGGAGGCCGCCGAGGAGGACGTGCGGGACGGGTCGCGCTGGCTGGAGATCCAGGTCGACCCCACCTCGTACGCGCCGCACCTCGGCGGCCTGATCCCCGCGCTCGAGGTCATTCTCGACGCCGTGGAGTCGGCGTCGCGTGAGACCGGGCTCGGGCTGCGGGTGCTCGTCGCGGCCAACCGGATGAAGCACCCGCTGGACGCGCGCACGCTGGCGCGGCTCGCGGTGCGCTACGCGGACCGCGGGGTGGTGGGCTTCGGCCTGTCGAACGACGAACGGCGCGGCATGGCGCGTGACTTCGACCGCGCGTTCGCGATCGCGCGGGACGGCGGGCTGCTGTCGGCGCCGCACGGCGGCGAGTTGACCGGGCCCTCGTCCGTGCGCGACTGCCTGGACGACCTGCGGGCGGCCAGGATCGGGCACGGCGTGCGCGCCGCGGAGGACCCGCGGCTGCTGGGGCGGCTCGCCGAGTCCGGCGTGACCTGCGAGGTCTGCCCGGCCTCGAACGTGGCCCTCGGCGTGTACGCCAAGCCGGAGGACGTGCCGCTGCGGACGCTGTTCGACGCGGGCGTGCCGATGGCGCTGGGCGCGGACGACCCGCTGCTGTTCGGCGCGCGGCTGGCCGCGCAGTACGAACTGGCCCGCACGCACCACGGCTTCACGGACGAGGAACTCGCGGAGCTGGCGCGCCAGTCGATCCGCGCGTCGGCGGCGCCCGAGGGCGTGAAGGCGGAGCTGCTGTCCGGCGTGGACGGCTGGCTGGCCGGCTGAGGGGTGCGGCGCTCGTGGCTGCTCCAGGGGCTGCTTTTTCGCTGCCGGCCGCCGGCCGCCGGCCGCCGGCCGCTCTCAGAGCTGCACGCCCACCATGACGGGCTCGTTGACGAGGACGATCCCGAAGGCGTCGCGGACGCCCGCGACGACCTCGCGGGCGAGGGCGAGGAGGTCCTCCGTGGTGGCGTCGCCCCGGTTGATGAGGGCCAGGGTGTGCTTGGTGGAGATGCGCGCCGGGCCCGTGCCGTAGCCCTTCGTGAAGCCGGCCTTGTCGATGAGCCACGCGGCGGACGTCTTCACCAGCCCCTCCCCCTCCGGGTACGCGGGCGGCGCGACGTCGTCTCCGAGGCGCGCGCGTACGCGTCCGAGGAAGTCCTCGTAGCGCGCGGCGTCGAGGAGCGGGTTGGTGAAGAACGAGCCGGCCGACCAGGTGTCGTGGTCGGCCGCGTCGAGGACCATGCCCTTGCCCGAGCGGAGCCGCAGCACGGTGTCGCGCGCGTCGCGCAGCGGCACCCGCTCCCCGGGCTCGACGCCGAGGGCGCGCGCGGTCTCCGCGTACTTGATCGGCCCCGAGAGCCCGCCCGCGTCGTCGAGCGCGAGACGGACGCGGAGCACGACGTAGCGCTCGGGGTGCAGCTTGAAGACGCTGGAGCGGTACGAGAACAGGCAGTCGGCGCCCGAGAGCGTGACGACCTCCCGCAGGGCCCGGTCGTAGGCCACGACCTCCGTGATGACGGAGGAGACCTCCTGGCCGTAGGCGCCGACGTTCTGGATGGGCGTCGCGCCGACGGAGCCCGGGATGCCCGCGAGGCACTCGATCCCGGCGAGCCCGTCGTCGACGCTGCGGGCGACCAGGTCGGCCCAGACCTCGCCGGCGGCGGCGTCGAGCACGGTGCCCTCGTGGCGGATCCCGCGGGTGGCGATGCGCAGGGCGGTGCCGTCGAAGCCCTTGTCGCCGACGACCAGGTTGCTGCCGCCGCCCACGACGAGGAGCGGGGTGCCCTCGTCGTCGGCGCGCCGCGTCTCCTCGACGACGACGTCGTCGGTGTCCGCGACCACGAGCCGCCTGGCCGGCCCCCCGAGCCTGAGGGTGGTGAGGGGGGCGAGGGGGGTTCCGTAGTGTTCCTGCACCCGGCAAGGCTAACGGTCACGGGCACGAGCACCGGCGACGGGCGCCACGGCACACGAGTGGGGCGGGCCACCCGTGGCGGCCCGCCCCGTCTTCGCCGCGTCCGCCCCGTCGTCCCGCCCCGGCCGTGAGCGGGCGGCCACCGCACGCGCCGGACGGGCCCGTTCCGCTGGGG
>NZ_JAGIQL010000008.1 GCF_017813245.1 Streptomyces montanisoli | reverse complement strand
CCCCGGCCGCGCCCCGCTCAGGCGCGCCGGTGGACGAGGCGGCCCGCGAGCACCGTCACGACGCAGTCGCCGTCGGCGTCGAACACCGCGAAGTCGGCGTGGCCGCCCGCCACCACGTCGGCGGGGCGGTCCCGCAGGCCGGCCCGGGAGACCGCCGCCGCGACCTGCGGGCGCGAGAAGGGGCCGGCGATCGCCGTGACCCCGCGCGCGAGCAGCCGCCGCACGCCCCGGCGCGCGCTGGCGCCCCAGCGTGCGTCCGTCATGGGGACGGACGTGACGGGCAGGGGTTCGGTGCCGAGGGCGTCCGCCTCGCGCGGGTCGGGCCAGTAGACCGTCTCCAGCAGGGCGGCGCCGTCGGCCGCGTACCGTCCGGGCTCGAGAACGCCGTCCCAGGCACGCACGCGCGCGCCGAGCGCCCCGTACGTCCGGGAGATTTCCTCGTACGGGCCAAGGGCCGCGAGCTGTCCGCCGTCGGCCACGACCGCGAGGCCGTGGGTGACGGGCCCGTCAGGTCCGGTACGCAGCCCGCCGCCCGGGTGGTGGATCGTCAGCACCGCCGTCCCCACTCCCCGACAAGCCCGTCCCCGTCCCCGGCCGGTCCCCGCCTCCTCAGTGGGCGTCGAGGAGCTTGAGCTCCGGGTGCGCCGTGCCGCCCGCGATCGCCGTGGAGGAGATGTGCGAGACGACGCGGTCGTCGACCGGGTCGTTCGCCGGGTCGTCGTGGACGACGAGGTGCTCGTAGGTGGTGGCCCGCTGCGCCGGCACGCGGCCCGCCTTGCGGATCAGGTCGATGATCTCCATGCGGTTGGAGCGGTGCTTCGCGCCGGCCGAGGAGACGACGTTCTCCTCCAGCATGATCGAGCCCAGGTCGTCGGCGCCGTAGTGCAGGGAGAGCTGGCCGACCTCCTTGCCCGTCGTCAGCCAGGAGCCCTGGATGTGGGCGACGTTGTCGAGGAAGAGGCGCGCGATGGCGATCATCCGCAGGTACTCGAAGAGGGTGGCCTGCGTCTGGCCCTTCAGGTGGTTGTTCTCCGGCTGGTAGGTGTACGGGATGAAGGCGCGGAAGCCGCCCGTGCGGTCCTGCACGTCGCGGATCATCCGCAGGTGCTCGATCCGCTCGGCGTTGGTCTCGCCCGTGCCCATCAGCATGGTCGACGTCGACTCGACGCCGAGGCGGTGGGCCGTCTCCATGATCTCCAGCCAGCGCTCGCCCGACTCCTTCAGCGGGGCGATCGCCTTGCGCGGCCGCTCCGGCAGGAGCTCGGCGCCCGCGCCTGCGAACGAGTCGAGGCCGGCGGCGTGGATGCGGCGGATGGCCTCCTCGGCACAGACGCCGGAGATCCTGGCCATGTGCTCGACCTCGGACGCGCCGAGGGAGTGGATGACCAGCTGCGGGAACTCCTTCTTGATGGCGGCGAACGCCTCTTCGTAGTACTCGACGCCGTAGTCGGGGTGGTGGCCGCCCTGGAACATGATCTGGGTGCCGCCCAGTTCGACGGTCTCCGCGCAGCGGCGCAGGATGTCGTCGAGGTCGCGGCTCCAGCCCTTGTCCGTGTCCTTGGGGGCCGCGTAGAAGGCGCAGAACTTGCACGCCGTCACGCACACGTTGGTGTAGTTGATGTTGCGCTCGATGATGTACGTGGCGATGTGCTCGGTGCCCGCGTACCGGCGGCGGCGCACGGCGTCGGCCGCGGCGCCCAGCGCGTGCAGGGGCGCGTCGCGGTAGAGGACGACGGCCTCCTCCGGCGTGATGCGGCCCCCGGCGGCGGCGCGGTCCAGGGTCCCGGCGATGTCAACGGACGGACGGTCGGCCTTCTCGGTCACCGGAACGGGTCCTTCCATACGGGGTGAGACAACCGCTTCAGCCTACGCCTCCCGCGGTGGCCCGCAGGGGGCGACCACGGGAGGCGAGTCTTACCGCGGGAGGCGAGTCCTGCCGAAGGACGCGGCGCCCGCCGCACGCTCAGTGGCCGAGGATCCGCACGTCCACGTCGGCGGGGAACCCGCTCGTGGGGCCGGTGCGCCGGGCGAACTCCCTGACGCCCTCCATCTGGCGCGGCCCGAAGCGGAAGTCCAGCGTCGTGAAGTACTCCTCGAGCAGCGGGGCGTCGAACGACTCCCAGCGCGCCGCCTGCTCGGCGACCTTGGTGACCTCTTCGAGGGAGAGGTCGCGGGAGGCCAGGAACGCCTTGTGCACCTGGTGCACGGTCTCCGGCTCGCGCGCCAGGTACTCCTTGCGGGCCGCCCACACGGCGAAGACGAACGGGAGGCCCGTCCACTCCTTCCACATCGCCCCCAGGTCGTGGACCTGGAGCCCGAGGCGGGGCGCGTCGTGCAGCGAGGCGCGCAGGGCGGCGTCGCCGATCAGGACGCCCGCGGGCGCCTCCTGCATCATCAGGCCCAGGTCGGGCGCGCACCGGAAGTACTCGGGGTGCACGCCGTGCGCCTCGGAGAGCAGCAGCTCGGCGAGGCGCACCGACGTGCGGGAGGTGGAGCCGAGGGCGACGCGCTCGCCGTCGAGCCGGTCGAGCGGCACCTGCGAGACGATCACGCACGACATGACGTCACCGTCGCAGCCGACGGCCACGTCGGGGAACGCGACGAGTTCGTCGGCGTTGCGGAGGAATTCGAGGAGGCTGATCGGGGCGATGTCCAGCTCGCCGCGGACGAGCTGGTCGTTCAGCTTGTCCGGGGTGTCCTTCGTGAGCTCCAGATCGAGCAGGGTCCCGGTCCGCGCGAGCCCCCAGTACAGGGGCAGGCAGTTGAGGAACTGGATGTGGCCGACGCGCGGCCGGATTCGGCGGTGGCCGGCCCCGGCTGCCGAAGCGGAATCCTGGGCCGGCGTGATTTCTTCTGGAGTGTCCACATCGTGAGGCTAAACCCGGAGTCCCGGCGGCCACGACGCGGGGAGCGGCGTCCGTGGCGCCGGGCACGGGCCGTCGCGCCGGAGCCGTCACCCCCGGATCGCGAACGTCGGTGACGCCGAGGTCACGCTTCCGGACCGGGCCGGCGTTCCGGTGCCCGCCCCGGTGTCCGCCCTGGTGTCGGCGCCGTCCTGGCCGTGCCCGGCGAGCGGCCGGGGTGGGGCGGGGGTCTGACACCCGTCAGCAGGTCGTGGCGGTGTCAGGCGTCCGGGTGACCTCCGCGAACGGATGATCTTTGCCTCTACCGCCACGCGGACGGCCCGTGCTAGGCTCGCCGCAAGTTGCAGTTTGGTTTCCCTTGCAGTACAGAGCCTGCGGAGCATGTGACCCCGCAGGCTTTTGTAGTTTTCAGACTTCATCGCAGGTTCTGGAGCAGGGCAACCCTTTGGCCCAAGGAGGGCTTATGGCTACCGGAACCGTCAAGTGGTTCAACGCTGAAAAGGGCTTCGGCTTCATCGCCCAGGACGGCGGCGGCCCGGATGTCTTCGTCCACTACTCCGCGATCAACGCGTCCGGGTTCCGCTCCCTCGAGGAGAACCAGGTCGTGAACTTCGACGTCACCCAGGGTCCGAAGGGCCCGCAGGCGGAGAACGTCACCCCGGCCTAGTTGCCCGGGTCGGCGATCGCGCACGACTTAAGCAGTACCAAGGGGCCCCACCCCGCCGCGTGAAAGCGGTGGGACGGGGCCCCTGCCTTTTGCCCTGGGCCCGGGTTCCGGGGTTAGTGCTCGTACAGCTTCGCTATCGACTCCGCGTAGTCCTTCGTTATCTCGGCGCGGCGCAGCTTGAGCGACGGCGTCAGGTAGCCGTTGGCCTCGGTGAAGTCGTTGTCCAGGACCAGGAAGCGGCGGATCGACTCCGCCCGGGAGACCAGCCGGTTCGCCTCGTCCACCGCGCGCTGCAGGACGCCGCGCAGGACGTCGTCCTCGGCCTCCCCTTGTGCGGTTTCCGCCTGCTTCGCGCGCATGGCACGCCAGTGCGAGAGGCCATCGGGGTCGAGGGTGATCAGCGCCGTGACGTACGGGCGGTTGTCGCCGGTGACCAGGCACTGGCTGATCAGCGGGTGCGCGCGCAGCCAGTCCTCCAGCGGCGCGGGCGCGACGGTCTTGCCGCCCGTCGTGATGATCACGTCCTTCTTGCGGCCGGTGATCGTCAGGTAGCCGTCGTCGTCCAGCTCGCCCAGGTCGCCCGTCGCGAACCAGCCGCCGTTCCCCGTCGCGGGGACGGGCTCCGAGCGCTCCATGTCCCAGTAGCCGGTGAAGACGTGCCCGCCGCGCAGCAGCACCTCCCCGTCGTCGGCGACACGGACCGCCGTGCCCGGCATGGGCAGGCCGACGGTGCCCATACGCGGCCGGCGCGGCGGCGTGCAGGTGGCGGCCGCCGTGGTCTCGGTGAGGCCGTAGCCCTCGAAGACCTCGATGCCGACGCCCGCGTAGAACGAGGCGAGCCTGCGGCCGAGGGGCGAGCCGCCGCAGATCGCGTGCCTCACCCGGCCGCCGAGCGCCGCGCGTATGCGGCGGTACACGAGCGGGTCGTAGAGCGCCCTCGCCGCCCGCAGCGCGGCGGAAGGGCCCGGGCCCGTGCCGTGCTCGGCCGCCTCCAGCGCCTCGCCGTAGCGGCGGGCGATGCGCGCGGCCCGGTCGAAGGACGAGGCGCGGCCCATGCGCTCGGCCCTGGCGCGCGCCGTGTTGTAGACCTTCTCCAGCACGTAGGGGATGGCCAGCAGGAACGTGGGCCGGAACCCCGCGAGGTCGCCGAGCAGCGCACTGGTCTCGACGGACGGCGCGTGGCCGAGGCGCACGCGCGCCCGCAGGCACGCGACGGCGACCATCCGGCCGAATATGTGGCTCAGCGGCAGGAACAGCAGGATCGACGGCGGGGCCTTGCTGACGGACGTGAAGACCGGGTACAGCAGCTCGACGGCGTTGTCGACCTCGGCGAAGAAGTTGCCGTGGGTGAGGGCGCAGCCCTTGGGGCGCCCGGTGGTGCCCGAGGTGTAGCAGAGGGTGGCGAGGCTGTCGGGGGACAGCGCGGCGCGGCGCTCGGCGAGCACGTCGGGGCCGACGCCCGCGCCGGCCTCGCGCAGCCGGTCGATGCCGCCGGCCGCCAGCTCCCACACGTGGGCGAGGTGCGAGATCCGCATGCGCTCCTGCCGTACGAGGGAGGCTTGCTCGGCGTCCTCGACGACGCAGGCGACGGCGCCGGAGTCCTGGAGGATCCAGCGCGTCTGGTACGCGGACGACGTCGGGTAGACGGGCACGGGCACCAGGCCGGCGGCCCAGGCCGCGAAGTCGAGCAGCGTCCACTCGTAGGTCGTACGGGCCATGATCGCGATCCGGTCGCCGGGCAGCAGCCCCTCGGCGACGAAGCCGCGCGCGACGGCGCCGACGTCCTCGGCGAACGCGGCGGCGGTCACGTCGCCCCAGCCGCCGTCGGGCAGCTTGCGGCTGATGACGACGGCGCCCGGCGCCTGGCGGGCGTTCTCGTAGGGGATGTCGGCGAGCGAGCCGCCGCGCACGGGCGCGGCGAGCGGCGGCGCCGTGACCTCCCTGACGACCCCGTCGAGCGTGACGACCTGGGGCGCGGGCACGGCGGGCGACGGCGCAGGCGCTTGCGCCCCGTATGCGGCGGTGGACACGGGCGGCTCCTGGGAGTACGGCGTCCCTGAGGGACGCTCAGGGGCCGATCCGCTCGGCCCGTGGCCATTATGCGGAAGCCGCCGGTCCCCGGCACCGGGTCCGCCCACATCGGAACGAGGCGCCCGATCTGGGCGCCCGCACCGGGGGTCCGCACCGGCCGCCGACCGGAACGGGACGGACCGCCCGCGCGGGTGGCCGAAAACCGCCGCGGGCCTCCCCTTCCCGCTCGGGAGGGAGAGGCCCGCGAAGGTGTGGGCCGAGGTACGGAGGCGTGGCCGGGTGCCCTGAGTGTCAGGCCGCGACCTGGAGCTCCTTCTCGCGGCTCACCTCGTCGGCCTCGTCGATCGGCGACGCCGTCGCCGCGTCGAACGCCTCGCGGTCCAGGATGTTCTCGCGGGAGGCGACGATGATCGGGGCGACGATCTGCCCGGCCACGTTGGTGGCCGTGCGCATCATGTCCAGGATCGGGTCGATCGCCAGCAGCAGCCCGACGCCCTCAAGGGGCAGTCCGAGCGTCGACAGGGTGAGCGTCAGCATGACCGTCGCGCCGGTGAGCCCGGCCGTCGCGGCGGAGCCGATGACGGAGACGAACGCGATGAGGATGTAGTCCTGCACGCCGAGGTGCACGTTGAAGATCTGCGCCACGAAGATCGCCGCGATCGCCGGGTAGATCGAGGCGCAGCCGTCCATCTTCGTCGTCGAGCCGAACGGCACGGCGAACGACGTGTACGTCTTGGGCACGCCGAGACGCTCGGCCGACCTCTGCGTCACGGGCATGGTGCCCACGGACGAGCGGGAGACGAACGCGAGCTGGATGGCCGGCCAGGCGCCCTTGAAGAACTGGAGCGGGTTGACCTTGGCGACCGTGGCGAGCAGCAGCGGGTAGACGCCGAAGAGCACCAGCGCGCAGCCCACGTAGACGTCCGCGGTGAACGTGGCGTACTTGCCGATGAGGTTCCAGCCGTAGTCGGAGATGGCGTAGCCGATCAGCCCGACGGTGCCGAGCGGGGCGAGCCTGATGACCCACCACAGCGCCTTCTGCAGCAGTTCGAGCACGGTCTCGCTGAGGGTGAGGACCGGCTTGGCGCGCTCGCCGAGCTTCAGGACGGCGATGCCGGCGACGGCCGCCATGAACACGATCTGCAGGACGTTGAGTTCGCTGAACGGCGTGATGACGTCCGTGGGGATGATGCCGGTCAGGAAGTCGATCCAGGAGCCGGAGTGCTCCGGCAGCTTGCCGTCCTTCGGCGTGAGGTCGGTGCCCGCGCCGGGGTTGGTGATCAGGCCGATCGCGAGGCCGATGGCCACGGCGATCAAGGACATGGCCATGAACCAGAGCAGGGTGCGGGTGGCGAGCCTGGCCGCGTTGTTGACCTTGCGGAGGTTGGTGATCGACACCAGGATCGCGAAGAAGACGAGCGGCCCGACGGCAAGCTTCAGCAGCTGCACGAAGAGGCTGCCGACCTTGTCGAGCGTGGTGGTGAGCCAGCTGATGTCCTGGCTGCGGGCGAGCCAGCCGAGCAGGGCCCCGAGGACGAGACCCGCGACGATCTGCGCCCAGAACGGGACCTTGGGTATGGACCGGCTCCGGGGTCCTGCGGGGCCGGCGGAACCGGCGGTGGTGTTCGCGGACACGAACGCACTCCTGACGTGGCGTGGATGGGAAGGGTGGGGCCGGCAGCCACGCACAAGGGAGCGCGCTCGGACCCGCGAGGCCGGGGCCCGTGAGGTGACGGGCCGATGGCGTTGGCGGGAGGGGGCGCGGAGGGAGCCGCTGTGCGGGCGCGGGGCCGGACGGTGGTTCAGACCGAACGGCAACAGACCGCGGACATGCAGCGGCAGAGATCGACATGCCGACGCGACACGAGCGGGATGCTCATGTCATGTTCAAGGCGCACGGATCTCTTCATGCCCGCCAGTTAACACGGTGGCTTTGAGATACTCAAAGCCATTCTTTCAGCCAAGTTGGCGCAGGGCATGACAACGCCCCCGCTCCCCACAGCAGTTGGGGAAACGGAGGCGGCAGTACCTGTGGGACGGATCACACGGCGGCGCTCCGGCGGGGTTCTACTCCCCGTCCTCCTGCGCGCGGTTCGCCTCGATCTTGGCGCCCACCTTCGCGCGGGTCCGATCCAGCCGGCCCGACAGCTTGAACGACATCTCGTCACGCTGCTTGCGCAGCACGACGAAGCTGATGGGCGCGGACACCACGAGCGCGAGCAGCACCACCCAGATGGGGTTCGAGCCTCCGATGCCCCGAGGCAGCAGACCGACCCTGACCAGGGCCGCGATCACGACCATGCATCCGAGGAAGATGGCGATACGCGCCATCGTGTAGCGGGCTGTCACTCCTGGCTGCCGGATCACTGCGTGCCTTCTCTCTTCCGGGCTGGTGCTTCCAGTGAAACACGAGGGACTCAGGCCGCTCCCAGCGGGAGCAGCATGAAGACGTCGTCCCTGTCGTCGCCGTCGGCCACCCGGATGGCGCCGGGCACCCGCCCGACCTCCTTGTAGCCGCAGGCCTCGTAGAAGCGGTCGGCGCCCGTGCCGCCGCGGCACGTCAGCCGTATCGCCTCGATGCCGTCGAAGCCGCGGGCCGCGTCGGCCGCCGCGGCCATCAGCGCCCTGCCGTGCCCCTTGCCCTGGTGCCTGGGGTGCACCATCACCGTGTACGCCCAGATCCAGTGGCGCATCAGCCGGTGGGTGTTGGCCGTGAGGAACGCGCCGGCGGCTACCGCGCCGCTCTCGTCGTGGCCCACCAGCAGGCGCGTGCGGCCCTCGGCCATCGCGGCCAGGTGCTTGACCAGCTCGGGCCGGATGTCCTCGGGCGTGACCGGCGGTACGAAGCCGACCGCGCCGCCCGCGTTCGACACGTCGGCCCAGAGGGCGAGCAGGCCGTCGCGCAGGGCGCGGCCGTGCTCCCCCTCGAAGCTCGGGTCGAGCGTGAACGTCAGCGTCATACCGTCATGCCTCGCACTCGCACTTGTACTCGTCAGACCCGCGTCAGACCCGCGTCAGACCCGCGTCAGACCCGCATCGGCTGCGGCGACTCGCGGCGGTCCGCGTCGGCGCCGGGGTACTCGCGCACCGTCTCGTACCGGGTGTTGCGCTCGACGGGGCGGAAGCCCGCGTCGCGGATCAGGTCGAGCAGATCCTCGCGGGACATCTTGTTCGGCGTGCCGTAGTTGTCCGCGTCGTGCGTGATCTTGTACTCGACGACCGAGCCGTCCATGTCGTCCGCGCCGTGCTGCAGCGCGAGCTGGGTCGTCTGCAGGCCGTGCATGACCCAGAACACCTTGACGTGCGGGACGTTGTCGAACAGCAGCCGCGACACCGCGAACGTCTTCAGCGCCTCCGCGCCCGTCGCCATCGTGGTGCGCGCCTGGAGGCGGTTGCGCACCTTGCCGTCCTTCATGTCCACGAAGTCGTGCTGGTAGCGCAGCGGGATGAAGACCTGGAACCCGCCCGTCTCGTCCTGCAGTTCGCGCAGGCGCAGCACGTGGTCCACCCGGTGCCTGGGCTCCTCGATGTGCCCGTACAGCATCGTGCACGGGGTCTTGAGGCCCTTCTCGTGCGCGAGGCGGTGGATGCGGGACCAGTCCTCCCAGTGGGTGCGGTGGTCCACGATGTGCTGCCTGACCTCCCAGTCGAAGATCTCGGCGCCGCCGCCGGTCAGCGACTCGAGGCCGGCGTCGATCAGCTCGTCGAGGATCTCGGAGGCCGACATGCCGGAGATCGTCTCGAAGTGGTGGATCTCCGTGGCGGTGAACGCCTTCAGGGACACCTGGGGCAGCGCTTCCTTCAGCGCCTTCAGGGAGCGCGGGTAGTAGCGCCACGGCAGCGACGGGTGCAGGCCGTTGACGATGTGCAGCTCGGTGAGGTTGTCGCCCTCCATGGCCTTGGCCAGGCGCACGGCCTCCTCGATGCGCATCGTGTACGCGTCCTTCTCGCCCGGCTTGCGCTGGAACGAGCAGTACGCGCACGACGCCGTGCACACGTTCGTCATGTTCAGGTGGCGGTTGACGTTGAAGTACACCGCGTCACCCGCCTTGCGCGTGCGCACCTCGTGGGCGAGGCCGCCGAGCCAGGCGAGGTCGTCCGACTCGTACAGCGCGACGCCGTCCTCGCGGGACAGCCGCTCGCCGTCTCGGACCTTCTGCTCCAGCTCACGCTTGAGCCCCGCGTCCATAGAGACGCCTCCCTTGTGGCTGATCGTTCGGCCCGTTCGTGGGCCTTTTTGAGGTTACGCCCCCGTACTGACACTCCTCGCGACCCCCCGTCGCGGGGTCGTGCGGCGAGGAGGCCACCGGTCGGTCGGCCGGTCGGTCAGTCGTCCTCGGGGATACGGCCGACCCTGTTCTCCCACTTGGTGGACAGGACGACGGTCGTCCGCGTCCTCGACACGCCCACCGTGCCGCTCAGGCGGCGGATGGTGCGCTCCAGGCTGTCCACGTCGGAGGCGCGGACCTTGAGCATGAACGAGTCGTCGCCCGCGATGAACCAGCAGTCCTCGATCTCGCCCAGGTCGCGCAGCCGGTGCGCGACGTCCTCGTGGTCCGCGGCGTCCGACAGCGAGATGCCGATGAGGGCGACCACGCCGAGGCCGAGCGAGGCGGAGTCCACGGTGGCGCGGTAGCCGGTGATGACGCCCGCGGACTCCAGGCGGTTGATCCGGTCGGTGACGCTGGGCCCCGAGAGCCCGACGAGCCTGCCGAGCTCGGCGTACGAGGCTCTGCCGTTCTCCCTGAGTGCCTGGATGAGCTGCGTGTCCACGGCGTCCATATGGATGATGCCTTCCATCATTCAGCGATTCGGCAAGTTTACAAGGCAGAGCGAAGGCCGAACGGCCGACAGCCCTACGATCCCGTTCCTGGGGGCCGGGAGCCGCCGCCCAGCTCCCCCTCCCACCTGCGGTACAGGCCGTGCTCCACGCCGATCGCGTCGAGCGCGCGGCCCGCGACGAAGTTGACCAGGTCCTGGATGTGCGTGGCGCCCGCGTAGAAGCCCGGCGACACGGGCAGTACGACGGCCCCGAGGCCGTCGAGCGCGACGAGGTGACGCAGCGTCTGCCCGGTCAGCGGCGTCTCGCGCACGGCGACGACGAGCGGCCGCCGCTCCTTGAGCGTCACGCTCGCCGCCCGCTGGAGCAGGTCCTTGGACAGCCCGAGCGCCACGCCGGCGGCCGCGGCCGTCGACGCGGGCACGATCAGCATGCCCTTGGCGCGGTAGGAGCCGGACGACGGTCCCGCGGCGAGGTCGCCCGCCGCCCAGTGCCGCACGCCGGACAGGTCGGGGGCGCCGAACGCGTCCGGCGTGCCGTCGGCGCCCCGCGCGAGCCAGGCGGCGAGGTCGTCGCGCCAGTGGGCGTCGCGGAAGGAGATGCCGGTCTCGTCGAGGAGCGTGAGGCGGGCGGCCCTGCTGACGACGAGGTCGACGCTCTCGCCCGCGTCGAGCAGCCCGCGCAGCACGGCGGCGGTGTACGGCGTGCCGGACGCGCCTGACACCCCGACGACCCAGGGCCGGCGGAGCTGCGGTGCGTGCTGCCCTGGCGAACTCACGGACGTGAGCCTATCCGGCCGCCCGGCGCAGGAACCGGGGGCGGGTGCCGGACGTTTCCGGCACATCGCGCGGGGCGCGCCGTTGTGGGCGTTGCCCGGCCCCGACGAGGCGGCGGGCGGCTCGCTCATCCTCAGTCTGTCGGCGCCACCGCGTCGCGAGGCAGCTCGGACGTGTCGATCGTGAGGGCGCCGAGTCCGCTGTCCAGGGTGACGTCCTTGCCGTAGGGGATCGTGTCCCGGCCCTGGTACCCGTCGGCAGTCGGGTGCCAGAACGTCACGCAGCGCGCCTGGTAAGGGTCGAAGACCAGGTAGTTGGCGATGCCGCGGGCCGCGTACAGGCGCGGCTTGATCTCGTAGTCCCGCCGCACGCTGCCCGGCGACACGACCTCGACGACGAGTTCGATGAGGTCCGGGTCGTAGGCGCTGCGGTTCTCGGCCACGGCGGCGTCCGGGATGACCGCGAGGTCGGGGCACAGCTCGGTCTCCCCGTCGAAGACGAAGGCCACGTCCGAGGTGAAGCCCCAGTCTCCCGACAGCTGTGCCCTCAGGGCGTTCCACACACCCCGGATCGTCGCGTTGTGGTGTGGACGGACACGGTGCGCCACGATGCTCGCCTCGACGAGCTCGACCCGGTGGCCGGGAAGGGCGTCTTCGTACTGGGCGAGCCGCGAGCGCAGACGTCCCGGCTCGGTCATCCCCGCAGGCCCCTGACGATCAGGTCCAGCAGCGCGAAGACGAAGAGCGCGATGCCGATGAAGCCGTTGACCTGGAAGAACGCCCTGTTCAGGCGGGACAGGTCGTGGGGGCGGACGATCGTGTGCTCGTAGACGAACGCCGCCGCGACGACCACGAGGCCGACCCAGTAGAACGCGCCCGCGCCGATCGCCACGCCGTACCAGGCCAGCAGGCCCGTGGTGACGACGTGCGCGGCGCGCGCGCCGTGCAGCGCGGCCGGGATGCCGAAGCGGGCGGGCACGGACTTCACGCCGTGCGCGCGGTCCGCGCGGACGTCCTGGCAGGCGAAGATCAGGTCGAAGCCGCCGATCCACACGCCCACCGCGACGCCCAGGATCACCGCGTCCCACGACCACGAGCCGGTGACCGCGATCCACGCGCCGATCGGGCCGATCGCCTGCGCGACGCCGAGGATCGCGTGCGGGAACGACGTGAACCGCTTCCCGTACGGGTAGAGCACCATCGGCACGGCGGCCGGCAACGCGAGCGCCAGGCAGAGCGGGTTGAGCAGCGCCGCCGCGGCGAGGAACACCAGCAGGGCGATGATCGCGCCCGTCCACGCGGAGCGCACCGACACCGCGCCCGTCACCAGCTCGCGCGTGGCCGTGCGCGGATTGCGCGCGTCGATCTCGCGGTCGATGATCCGGTTGCACGCCATGGCGAACGTCCGCATGCCGACCATGGCGACCGTGACGAGCAGCAGCCGCCACCAGTGCACGGAGCCGTCGAGGCGCTCCATCGCCGTCAGCGCGGCGATGTACGCGAACGGCAGCGCGAACACCGAGTGCTCGATCATGACGAGCCGCAGGAAGGCCCTCACCTTGCTGCCGTGCTCGGCCGGTCCCGGGCTGCCGAGTGCCTCGTCCGCCGTCGTACTCACAGGCCGTACTCCTTCCACCGGCGGTCGACCAGCGCCGCCGTCTCCCCGTCCGGTACGACCATATGCGGCCAGCCGCCGTCGCGCGTGTACCCCTCCTCCGGCAGCTTCCTCGTCGCGTCGATGCCCGCCTTGCCGCCCCAGAACTGCTGGTACGAGGCGTGGTCCAGGTGGTCGACGGGCCCCTCGGCCACCGTCAGGTCGCGCGCGTAGTCGGTGTTCCCGAGCGCGCGCCACGCCACCTCGTGCAGGTCGTGCACGTCACAGTCGGAGTCCACGACGACGATCAGCTTGGTCAGCGACATCATGTGCGCGCCCCAGACGGCGTGCATCACCTTCTGCGCGTGCTTCGGGTACTTCTTGTCGATCGACACGATCGCGCAGTTGTGGAAGCCGCCCGCCTCCGGCAGGTGGTAGTCGACGATGTCCGGCACGATGATCTTGAGCAGGGGCAGGAAGAACCGCTCGGTCGCGCGCCCGAGCGGGCCGTCCTCCGTCGGCGGCCGCCCCACCACGATCGACTGGAGCAGCGGCCGCCTGCGCATGGTCACGCAGTCGATCGTCAGCGCCGGGAAGTCCTCCTGCGGCGTGTAGAAGCCGGTGTGGTCGCCGAACGGGCCCTCGGGCAGGGCCCTGCCCGGCTCGAGCCACCCTTCGAGGACGACCTCGGCCGCGGCCGGCACCTGGAGCGGGACCGTCTTGCAGTCCACCATCTCGATCCGCCTGCCCTGCACGAACCCGGCGAACAGGTACTCGTCGATGTCGCCGGGCAGCGGCGCCGTCGAGGCGTACGTCACGGCCGGGGGGCAGCCGAACGCGATGGCGACCGGGAGGCGTTCGCCGCGCCGCGCGGCCACCGCGTAGTGGTTGCGGCTGTCCTTGTGGATCTGCCAGTGCATGCCGATCGTGCGGCGGTCGTGGCGCTGGAGGCGGTACAGGCCGAGGTTGCGGACGCCCGTCTCGGGGTCCTTCGTGTGGGTGAGGCCCAGGTTGAAGAAGGAGCCGCCGTCCTCGGGCCAGGTGAACAGCGCGGGCAGCTCGTCGAGGTCGACGTCGTCGCCGGTGCGCACGACCTCCTGGACGGGTGCCTCCTTCACCTTCTTCGGCGGCACGTGCACCATCGAGCCCAGCTTGCCGAACGCGTCGCGCACCCCGACGAACCCGTGCGGCAGCTCGGGCTTGAGCAGGCCGCCGATCTTCTCGCTGATCTCCGCGTACGAGGTGAGGCCGAGCGCCTTGAGCAGCCGCCGGTCGGTGCCGTACACGTTCATCGCCAGCGGCATGACGGAGCCGCGCACGTTCTCGAAGAGCAGCGCGGGTCCGCCGGCCTTGTTGACCCGGTCGGTGATCTCGCCGACCTCCAGGTACGGGTCGACCTCTGCCTTCACGCGCTTGAGGTCGCCCTCGCGCTCCAGCGCCCTGAGCAGCGAGCGAAGATCGTCGTAAGCCATGCCCTCCAGTATCGGGCAACCGCGCGGTCCCTCCCGTCACCGGGCGGGGTGGTGCCGGTGCGGCGGGAGTGACGACGGTGGCGTACCCGCCCCGGAAAACTTAAGGCGCCGCCCCGTCCGTCCCGCGATTTTGCCGTTGCTTGATCACGAATTCCCCCAACTTCCCCCGCATCAACGCCCGTTAGCGAGAGAGTCGTGCGCGGTCTGTCCGTTCGCTCACGACTCAACGGAAGTGGGTTCCCCATGCCCGGAATGACCCGTCGCAGACTCATGGGCTCCGCCGCGGGCGCCGTCGCCGGTGGCGCCGCGCTCAGCCTGCTGCCGCCCTCCGTCCAGGAGGCGGTGGCCGCGGGGCCCCCGAAAGGCGGTTCGCTCGACGACATCGAGCACGTCGTCTGCCTCATGCAGGAGAACAGGTCGTTCGACCACTACTTCGGCACGCTGCGCGGCGTGCGCGGCTTCGCCGACCCGCACGCCGCGCGCCTGCCGGGCGGCAGGTCCGTGTTCCACCAGCCCGACCCCGAGAACCCGGACGGCTACCTGCTGCCGTTCCACCTCGACACCCACACCACAAGCGCCCAGGCCATCCCCTCCACGAGCCACGCCTGGGCCGTGCAGCACAGCGCCTGGAACGGCGGCCGGATGGACAACTGGCTGCCCGCGCACCGCGCCGCCGACGGCAGGAACGCCCCCTACGTGATGGGCTACTACACGCGCGACGACATCCCGTTCCAGTTCGCGCTGGCCGAGGCGTTCACCGTCTGCGACAACTACTACTGCTCGATCATGGGCCCCACCTGGCCGAACCGGATGTACTGGATGACCGGCACGGTCGACCCGAACGGCACCCACGGCGGCCCGATCATCAGCAACATCGCCCCCGACGCCGGCTACACCTGGACCACCTACGCCGAGCGCCTCGAAGCCGCGGGCGTGTCCTGGAAGGTGTACCAGGAGGACGACGACTACGGCTGCAACATGCTGGAGAACTTCGCGAACTTCAGGAACGCGAAGCCGGGCGACCCGCTGTACGAGAAGGGCGTGCGCCCCGGCCCCGCGGACGCGTTCGAGCGGGACGCGCGCGCGAACCGCCTGCCGGCCGTGTCCTGGATCATCCCCACGAGCACCCAGTCGGAGCACCCCGACTACCTGCCCGCGGCCGGCGCCGACTTCGTCGCGTCGAAGATCGAGGCGGTCGCCTCCAACCCTGAGGTGTGGCGCAAGACCGCGTTCATCCTCGACTACGACGAGAACGACGGCCTGTTCGACCACGTCGTCCCGCCGACGCCCAGGGCGGGCACCGCCGACGAGTTCATCGACGGGCTGCCCATCGGCGGCGGCTTCCGCGTGCCGTGCGTCATCATCTCGCCGTGGACGGTGGGCGGCTGGGCGGCGGGCGACGCCTTCGACCACACGTCGGTGCTGCGGTTCCTCGAACGCGTCACGGGGGTGCGCGAGCCCAACATCAGCGAGTGGCGCCGCCGCACGTTCGGCGACCTGACGTCCGCCTTCGGGTTCAGCGGCCCGGCGGCGCGTCCGCCGAGGCTCCCCGACGACACGGCCGAGCAGCTGGCCGAGGCCGAGCACGAGGTGGCGACGCTGCCCGCGCCGACGCTGCCGGGCGCCGACCAGAAGGTGCCGCGGCAGGAGCACGGCAGGCGCCGCCGCCGCTGAGACGTACGAAGGGTGCGGCCCCGCTGGTCGGGGGCCGCACCCTTCGGCACGTCAGTGGTGCTCGGCTCACACCCCCGCGTAGGAGTGCTTGCCGGTCACGAAGATGTTGACGCCGTAGTAGTTGAACAGGAAGCACGCGAAGGCGACCAGCGCGAGCGTCGCGGCCTTGCGGCCCTTCCAGCCGGCCGTGGCGCGCGCGTGCAGGTAGCAGGCGTACGCGACCCACGTGATGAACGACCAGGTCTCCTTCGGGTCCCACTCCCAGTAGTGGCCCCACGCGCTGCCGGCCCAGATGGCGCCCGCGATGATCGTGAACGTCCACAGCGGGAAGACGGCGGCGTTGACGCGGTAGGCCAGCTTGTCGAGGGTGGCCGCCGCGGGCAGCCGCTCAAGGACGGACGTGGCGAACGCGCTGACCTTCTCGCCGGCGATGAGCTTCGTCTCGTACCGGTCGCGGAAGAGGTACAGCAGCGTGGCGACGGCACCGACGTAGAAGACGGCGCCGCAGAAGATCGCGCAGGAGACGTGGATCCACAGCCAGTACGAGTGGAGCGCCGGCACCAGCTGGTCGCTCGCCGTGTACAGGACGGAGACGGCGAGGCCGAGCGTCAGCAGCACGGTCGTCACGAGCGGCAGGCCGAGCCAGCGGATGTTCAGCTTCCGCGAGGCCAGCAGGGCCAGGTACACGCCGACCGCGACCGTCGAGAAGGTGATGCTGAACTCGTACATGTTGCCCCACGGCGCGCGCTGCACCGACAGGGCGCGGGCCACGACGCCGCACGCCGCGATGAGGAACGCGAGGCCGGTCAGCGCGAGCGCGATGCGGCCCCACATGTCGCCCTGCGCGTCGCCGCCGTCGGCCCCCGGGCCGTCGGGCACGTTGCGCGAGCCCGACGCGGACCTGGTGACGACCTTCGGGCGTTCGAGCACGGTCGTGCCGCCGCCCTTGGCGGCCACCTTGACGGTGACCGTGGCGGTGGCCTCCGCGGCCGCGTCCTCGGACGCGCCACCGGACGTCAGCGCCGCCGCCGTGCGGGCGACCTTGGAGCGGCTGCCGAAGGTCCACTCGAAGATGTGGGCGAAGAAAGCGAGCATGTACACGGCCATGGCCGAGTAGATCAGCACGTTGCTGGTATGAGCCAGGTTCTCGTTGGTTGCGGCGGCGAGGATCACTTCTCGGCCCCTTCGGCGTGGTCGGCTGGTGCGGCACCGGTGGCGGCGGTGGCTTCCCCCGCGTCGTCGGCGTCAGGTCCGGGCGCGGTCGCGTCCGCTTCGGGCACGCCGGGCGCGTCCGGTTCGGGCGCGGGGGGCGCCTCGGGAATGAGCGTGACGGCCAGGTCGCCAAGCTCCTCGGGGAGTTTCGCGGACTCGCTGCGGCCGAGTCCCGCCATCTCCAGCACGGTCACACCGTCGGGGCCCTTGGTGGCCCTGACCCAGATGCGGCGCCGCTGGATGAACAGGGAGCCGGCGAGGCCGAGGATGGCGGCGACGGCGCCGCCGAGTGCCCAGCCCTCGCCCGGCTGGTGGGTGATCTGGAAGCTGGCCCACTGCTTGATCGGGCCCTTGTCGAACGTGATGGAGCCGGCGCCGTTCGGCAGCTTCATGGTCTCGCCGGGCAGCAGGCTCTTCTTGAGGATGTCGCCCTTGGAGTCCTTGAACGGGGTCAGGCTCTTGGTGTCCAGCTGGTAGACGTTCTGCGGGACGCCGGAGTCGACGCCGAGGTCGCCGTGGTAGGCGCCGATGTTGAGCACCGGGAAGTCGGGGGCGGGGAACTGCGAGAGCATCTGCCCCTTGCCGCCGAACGTCGGCACGAACAGGGCGGCGAAGCCCAGCTGGTCCTTCTTGCCGTTCTTGTCGTGGTAGCCGTCCATCACCTTGATGGCGCCACTGGACGAGAGGTTCTTGTCGAAGGGCAGCAGCGGCGTGTTGCCGTGGAAGACGACCTTGCCCTTGCCGTCCTTGACCGTGACGGACGGCGCGTAGCCGTGGGAGATCAGGAAGACCTTCGACCCCTCGATCTGCAGGGGGTGGTTCTCCTTGATGACGCCCTTGTGCTCGCTGTCGCCAGGACCCGCCGAGTAGTGGATGTCCGCCTGGAACTTGCGCGCGGTGCCGACCTCGGGGCCGCTGCGCTCGTACGTGCCGACGAAGTGGTCGAGGGAGAACGAGAACGGGGGCAGGTTCGACGTGTCGAACAGCGACCCCGAGGTGAAGTCGTCGTACTGGCTGAGCGTGTTGGAGAACCCGTCCGTGTCCCCCTCCATGATCAGCTTGCCGCCCTCGGACTTGAACAGCGATCCGGAGGCGAACGAGACGAGCATCACGATCAGCGCGACGTGGAAGATCAGGTTGCCGCTCTCGCGCAGGTAGCCCTTCTCCGCTGCGACGGCGTCCCCGACGACGTGCGCGCGGAAACGGCGCCGCTTGAGGAGCGTGAGCGCGGCCTTCCGCACCTCCTCGGGCTCCGTGTCGGTGCGCCAGGTGGTGTACGCGGGGAGCCTGGTGAGGCGGGACGGCGCGCCGGGCGGCCTGCCGCGCAGCTGACCCACGAACTGCCAGCTGCGCGGGATGATGCAGCCGATCAGCGAGATGAACAGCAGGATGTAGATCGCGGAGAACCACACCGAGCTGTAGACGTGGAACAGCTGGAGCTTGTCGTAGATCGGCCCGAGCGTCGTGTGCTGCGTGAGGAAGGTGTCGACCTTGTTCGAGCTCGCGCTCGTCTGCGGGATCAGGGACCCGGGGATCGCGGCGAGCGACAGCAGCAGGAGCAGCAGCAGCGCTATCCGCATGGACGTGAGCTGCCGCCAGAACCAGCGGGCCCAGCCGATCGGCCCGAGTCTCGGGCCCGCGGCGAGCGGCTCCTCGCGGGGCGCCGTGGAGAGCTGGGACCCCGCGGCGCCGAGCTCGCGCTCGTCGGCCACGTCGTCCGTGGGGGTGGTGTCGCCGGCGAGGTCCTCGCCGGCGTGCGTGTCTGTGTTGCTCATGGTGCTAGATCCCCACCGTGAAGCCGCTTGACCACGACTGCGTCTGTTGCAGGAGGCTGTCCCACGCGCCGGTCACGAGCAGCAGGCCGGTGGCGACCATCATGGCTCCGCCGATCCGCATGACCCACGCGTAGTGCCGCTTGACCCAGCCGAACGCGCCGAGGGCCTTGCGGAACGCGACCGCCGCCAGGACGAAGGGCACCCCGAGCCCCAGACAGTACGCGACGGCGAGCACCGCACCGCGCCCGGCGCTCGCCTCGTTGATGGCGAGCGTGTTCACGGCGGAGAACGTCGGCCCGAGGCACGGTGTCCAGCCGACGCCGAAGAGCGCGCCCAGCAGTGGCGCCCCGGTCAGACCCGACACGGGCCGCTTGTGGAGGCGGAACTCGCGCTGGGTGATCCACGGCATCATCCCGGCGAAGAAGATCCCCATGAGGATCATCACCACGCCGAGGATCCGCGACAGGCCCGACCGGTACTCCTGGAGGTTCGCGCCGACGAAGCCGAACAGCGCACCGCCCGAGACGAAGACGGCGGTGAAGCCCAGTACGAACAGGCTCGCGCCCGTCACCATCCGGCCGCGCCGCGCCTGGCCCAGGTCCGTGCCCGTGACGCCCGTCACGTAGCTGAGGTAGCCGGGCACGAGCGGCAGGACGCACGGTGAGAAGAACGACACGAGCCCGCCGACGACGGCGATCGGCAGCGCGATGAGCAGCGCGCCGCTCATGACCGTGTGGTTCTGCCCCGCTACCGCGAGCACCTGTACGTCGTGCACGGGATCACTTCTCCGCGATCAGCGGGTCGAGCATCTTCCGCAGCCCGGACACGTCGAGGCCGCCGAGCTTGCGTGCCGCGATCTTCCCGTCGCGGTCGAGCACGACCGTCGACGGGACGCCCTGCGGGTTGAGCGTCCCCTTGGGGAAGCCGGAGAGCAGCAGCCGGCCCGAGGGGTCGTACAGGCT
Source organism: Streptomyces montanisoli (assembly GCF_017813245.1). Classification (GTDB taxonomy): domain Bacteria; phylum Actinomycetota; class Actinomycetes; order Streptomycetales; family Streptomycetaceae; genus Streptomyces; species Streptomyces montanisoli. Next base: position 64,518 of record NZ_JAGIQL010000008.1, on the reverse strand, counting down.
CGGGTACGGCATGTGGAAGCTCTTCTCGAAGGCGACGCCGTTGCCCTTGTCGGTGTCACGGGTGTCGATGCCGACGAATTGGACGCCCTTGGACTTGGTCTCGTTCGCCACCTTCGCGAGGTTCGGCGCCTCGGCGCGGCACGGCGAGCACCAGGAGCCCCACACGTTGATGACGACGACCTTGCCCTTGAGCGAGGCGACGTTCAGCGTCTTGCCGTCGAGGGTCTTGCCCTCGATGGTGCCGACGGGCTTGCGGTCGGCCTTGGGGACGGTGTCGATGCCGTCCTCGTTGCTCGCGACGAAGTTGGTGTTGCCGCCTCCGCCTGACTTGCCGCTGCCGCACGCGCCGAGCGCGAGGGCCGCGGCGACCACGGCGACCGGCAGGACGGCGGCGCGCGCCGCCCGGCGGGAGCGGCTGCGCGTGCTGCGTCGGGGGGCGCGACCGAAGTTCATGTGAAAAGTTTCGCATGGGCGATTCGGGCCCTCTTGCCCACCCCCCTCCCTGTCCGGGCCGCCCCAAGGGCCCCTTGTAAGGACGGGATGAACGGTGCTTGTGAGCGCGGGCGGGCCGCGCCTGTGAGCGCGGACGGGCCGCGGTCCGCCGACCGCGGCCCGGGGCCCGCTACGCCGCCTTGAGGTAGGTGTTCCAGCCTCCGACGGGCTGCTCGCCGACGTTGAGCGACTGGAGCTTGCCGAGGATGGCGGGGTCCTGCACGTCCAGCCAGTCGGCGAACTGGCGGAACGAGACGAGCCGCACGTCCTTGTGGCCGCCCCCCGCGATCTGCTTCAGCGCGTCCTCGACGGCGTCCATGTAGATGCCGCCGTTCCAGGTCTCCATGTGGTTGCCGATGAAGAACGGTGCGCGGTTCGTCTCGTACGCGCGCTTGAAGCCGGCCATGTACGACTCGGTGGCCTGCTGCCGCCAGCCCGCGTACTTGGAGGTCATGCCGTGGGTGGTGTTCTTCGACTGGTTGGCGAGGATGTTGTAGTCCATCGACAGCACCTCGAAGGTGTGGCCGGGGAAGGGGATGCCCTGGAGGGGGAAGTCCCACACGCCCATCTTCTTGGTCGGCCAGGTCTGCAGGCCGCCGGGCGACGAGGCGTCGTAGCGCCAGCCGAGCGCGGCCGCGGTCGGCAGCAGCTGCTTCTGGCCGAGCAGGCAGGGCGTGCGGCTGCCGACCAGCTCCTTGCGGTAGTCGAACGGCAGCGGGTCGGCGTCAGGTGTGCCGCAGTTGGTGCGCCACTTGGTGACGAAGTCCACGGCCTGGTCGATCTCGCTGCGCCAGTCGTCGGAGGTCCAGTTGCCCACGGAGCCGCTGCCGGAGCAGAAGTGGCCGTTGTAGTGGGTGCCGATCTCGTGGCCCTCGTTCCACGCGCGGCGTACGCAGGCGAGCGTCTCCTTGATGTGCTCGTCGCTGAGGTAGCCGATGGCGGAGGCGCCGACCGGGTTGTTGGGCGGGTGGTACAGGTCCTTCTTCGACTCGGGCAGCAGGTAGAGCCCGGAGAGGAAGAACGTCATCCCCGCGTCGTGCTGCTTGGCCAGGTCGAGGAAGCGGTTGAAGAGGCCGGTGCCGACCTCGCCGGCGCCGTCCCAGGAGAAGATGACGAACTGCGGGGGCGTCTGACCCGGCTCCAGGCGCACCGGCGCGGCCGGCTGGTTGGGCTGCTTGCCCGTGTAGGCGGTGGAACCGTCCCCGATGAGCTTCATGGGGCGCTGCGGCGGGCCCGCCGCGTTGCCCTTGCCCACGGCGCCCTTGCCGGTCGCCTCGGCGGACGCCTTGTGCCCGTGGCCCTTCTCGGCGCCGCAGGCGGCGAGGCCGACGGCCGCCGCGGCGCCGGCTCCCGCTCCGAGCAGATCTCTACGGCTGATGCTGCGCATACCGTCCCCATCCGTGTTCGGTCGCTGTCCGATCGGTCGCTCTCGACCGGCAAGCACGGGTCAGGCACTTGTCGGTTCATCACATTTATTACAAGCGACCAACCGTGAGATAACGCACCAAACGCGGCGGTTCTCCGGATAATCATATCTTTACTGATTCGATACGAACCCGGGGTTGCCCTGCGCTTTGTACCACTGCTCCGGCGGGGTGGTTCTCTATGCTCCGAACGCCTTGCCGCCGCCCTGCTGGGGTTTGGCGCCCGACAGCAGGTGCGCCGGGACGAGATCGCGCGCCGGCTCCGTGTAGGCCACCGAGACGATCCGGTCGCCACGGTAGGTGAAGGTCGTCAGCGAGGCCAGCGTGCACTGCCTGCGCCGCGGGTCGTGCCAGAGCCTGCGCCGCTCCACGAAGCTGCGCAGGATCCAGATCGGCAGCTGGTGGCTCACGCACACCGCCTCGCGGCCCCTTGCGTGATCGCGCGCCGCGGCCAGCGCGCCCGTCATCCGCACGACCTGGTCGACGTACGGCTCGCCCCACGACGGCCGGAACGGGTTGCTCAGGTACTTCCAGTTCGCCGGCCTGCGCAGCGCGCCGTCCCCGACCCCGAACGTCCTGCCCTCGAAGATGTTCGCCGCCTCGATCAGCCGGCCGTCCGTCTCCACCGCCAGGTCGTGCGCCCCGGCGATCGGCGCGGCGGTCTCCTGCGCGCGTTCGAGCGGCGAGGCGACGACGTACGCGACGTCGCGGCCCGCCAGGTGCTCCGCGACCCGGTCGGCCATCCGCCTGCCGAGGTCGGAGAGGTGGTAGCCGGGACGGCGGCCGTACAGGACGCCGTCGGGGTTGTGCACCTCTCCGTGGCGCATCACATGGACGACGGTCAGCTCGTCGGTCTCGCTCATCGCTCTTCCTCACGCTTCCTTCGGCGCGCGTGCGCTCGTGCGCTCGCACGAGGCGCTCGCACGCTCATACACTCGGGCGCACGCGCGCCACGGAGCCCGCTCCGGCCCCGGTGAGCCTACGGCCCGGCCCGGGCTCGGCCTCGTACGGCCCGGCGCCCGCGGGTCCCGGGCGCTTTTCGGCGCTACGAGCCCCGCGACGGGTGGGGTCCGTCGAGCCGGCCGGATCCCGTCTCAGCCGGCGGGGGTGGCCTGCGCGGCGGCGCGCGCGGCCGCGGGGAGCGCGGCGGCGATCCGCTCCACCGCGCGCTCGTCGTGCGCGGTCGACAGGAACCACACCTCGAACGCCGAAGGCGGCAGGTACACGCCGTGCGCCAGCATCGAGTGGAAGAACGCCGTGAAGCGGAACGCGTCCTGGCCCTTGGCGTCGTCGAAGTCGCGCACCTCGGAGTCCGTGAAGAAGACGGAGAACATGTTGGACGCCGTCTGCACCCGGTGCGCCACACCCTCCTTGTCCAGCGCCTCGGACACCAGGCCGCGCACCTCGCGCGAGACCGCGTCGAGCTTCGCGTAGGCCGCGTCGTCCAGCAGCCGCAGCTGCGCGAGGCCCGCGGCCGTCGCGACCGGGTTCCCGGACAGCGTGCCGGCCTGGTAGACGGGGCCCGCCGGGGCAAGCCGGCTCATGATCTCCGCGCGGCCGCCGAAGGCCGCGGCGGGGAACCCGCCGCCCATCACCTTGCCGAACGTCATCAGGTCGGGCTCGACGCCGTCGACGCCGAACCAGCCGGCCTTCGACGTGCGGAACCCCGTCATCACCTCGTCGGAGACGTACAGCGCGCCGTTCGCGTGGCACAGCTCGCGCAACCCCGCGTTGAACCCGTCGAGCGGCGGCACGACGCCCATGTTGCCCGGCGACGCCTCCGTGATCACGCAGGCGATCTCGCCGGGGTGCGCGGCGAACGCGTCGCGCACGGCGCCGAGGTCGTTGTAGGGCAGGACGATCGTCTCGCCGGCCTGGGCGCCGGTGACGCCGGGCGTGTCGGGCAGCGCGAACGTGGCGAGCCCGGAACCGGCGGACGCGAGCAGCGCGTCCACATGACCGTGGTAGCAGCCGGCGAACTTCACGACCTTCGCGCGCCCCGTGTACCCGCGCGCGAGGCGGATCGCGGACATCGTGGCCTCCGTACCGGAGGACACGAGGCGCACCTCGTCGAGCGGTGCGACGCGGGCCACCATCTCCTCGGCGAGCGCGACCTCGCCCTCGGTCGGCGCCCCGAACGACGTGCCACGCGCCACCGCCGCCTGCACGGCCTCGACGACCTCGGGACGCGCGTGCCCGAGGATCATCGGACCCCACGAACACACGAGGTCGACGTACTCACGTCCGTCGGCGTCGGTGAGGTAGGGCCCGCGGCCGGACGCCATGAAGCGCGGCGTACCGCCGACGGCCCCGAAGGCGCGCACGGGCGAGTTGACGCCGCCCGGGGTCACTCGGGCCGCACGGGCGAAGAGTGTCTGCGAAACTGGTGCATCGGTATCAAAGGGGAAGCTCACGTAATCCATGGTGTCAGAGGCCCGGATGTTCTTGCGGACAGGTGTTTCACGGAGCGCCGACGGGGGAGGTCACTGTCACGATGATCGGGTTGCGCGGCCGGAGCTGCGAGTGGTCGGGTGGAGATATGCATCGCGGTGGCGGACTGGGCGAGGGGACCGACGGCCTGGGCCCCGAGCCTGCCCGGCGGGGAAAGCACCGGCGCAATGATCACCACCACGACCAGCACGAACGCGAGCGGCAGGCCCCTGCCCAGCCGCAGCCGGCGAGCAGGAGCGGTGGCCGAGTGGGGGTGACGTACAAGTACTTCGGCGCGCCCGACGGCGCGACGGCCGCCCGCGTCCCGATCTCCATGCGCCCCGAGGAACTCGGCGGCGACGAGCTCGGCATGGGCGGCATGTTCACCAAGATCAAGCCGGAGACCATAGCCGCGATGGTCCTGACGGGCATACAGGGCATGCCCCTGTACCGCGTCCCCCCGCTCGAACTCGTCGTGCTGCACCCGGACTACGCGGTGGTGAAGCTCCCCATGACGGCGGTCGACCCGCTGCGCGGCGTCGGCGAGGAGTCGGTGGGCGCGGCGGCCTTCATCTGGTCCACGGTCCCGGACAGGGGCGGCCCGCGCGACGCGTTCGACGTCTACCAACTGCTCCACGAGTGGCAGGACTTCTCGCACCGCCTCCACGAGGCGGGACACCAGCCGTACTGCTTGGTGTGGCCCTGAGCGGCCGTCGCCGCTGAGTACACGGGCGAGTCCGCCGGCCTGCCCGGATGCTGGCGACGCTCGGCGGGATCTCGCTCACGGGCGCCGGGGGCGTCGACGCGGACGAGTTCCTCATCGCGCTGGGCGCCGAGCTGGCGCGGTGAGGTGGACTCCATGCGGCCCGGCCGGCCCGGACGTGGAGATCGCCTGCGCCACGCTGAACTGGCGGACCCCCCGTGCACGCTCATCCATGCGCCGAGCGACGGCCACGCCTGGCGGGGCCGAGTGCGGAGAGGACACCGGCCCGGCATCCGCCCTGTCGATCGCCTGCGCGGCTGTCCGCGCCGGTGAATTCGCCGGCGGATCAGATGTCCCGTCACGCAGCCCTGACCAGGGTCGAGATGATGTAGATCGTGACCTTGCTGGTCGCAGGCCGCCAGCGGTGGGCCGGTGGCCTGTCGTCAGACAGCGGAGGCTACTGCTCTGGCATGCAGGGGATTTCCCTGTCACCTTCCTTGAAGCGATGATCGCGGTACGTCACCCGCCAGCCCGGACCCAATTCCTGCGCCATCCTTCGTACCAGCCCCTCCCCAACGCGCCAGAACTCCTCGTCCACCTCAGGGGACGGAAAACCGGATGATCCCGGATCGTCCTCACGATAGGTCCCTTGGTACTCTGCGTCCCATTTTCTGAGCCGCCTGGCGAGATCAGGAGTCAGTCCCAGTCGCGGATCTTCCGGAGATACGTTCTCAAAGTCATCCACAAGCCACAGCGGATCACAGCAGTAATCCGAAAGAACTCGGACCTGATGTGAATTCATTCCTACCTCTCTCCCCTACTACGGGGACGGGCCCACGAGGGCCGAAAACGCGGGACATGCAGGTATCGAGTAGCTCTCCGAACGCCTTGGCCGAACTCACAGCCCGGACAAGAAGCACGCCTGCGTCCTCGATACTCACGATGTACTCCACGTCGGCCCACCCGCCACGGTAGAGCACAACGAGGAGCTCGGCGTCGCACGTTCCGCTTACGTGGACGCCGATCGAGTCGGGGTCACTCACCCGCGACCTGTCGGTTTCAAGCTGCTGCGGCCACGGAGCTGCCCCGTCGCGCCAAGTGACAGGTGCGACGACCAGTCCCGCGTTCTGCCAGTCGGGCTGTCGTTGGAAGACCGCGGCGGCGGCTTCGTCCAGATCAACGGCTCGTTCCATGTAGCGAATCTCGCCCATCTCGCTGCTTCGGCGTCCGGAGTGACGCGATGCCCACCTGATTACGTACCGGTGGCGCCGTCGATGCGTTCACGTAGTAGGTCGGCGTGACCGTTGTGCCGGGCGTATTCGGCGATCATGTCCACCATGATCCTTCGGAGTGAGATCGGCTCTCCCGTCTTCTTGCGGATCCCTGTTTCATCCAGCGACGCTGCGGCAGCAGCGATATGACGCGACCGTTCGCACTCCGATCGCCAGACGCCGAAGTCCTCGTCGACGTCACCGTCCAAGCGTTCGAAGTCCTGGTTGGGATCCTCATCGGAGTAATAGAGCATCGGGACAGTCTCACCGGCGAACTGGATGCGGAACCACCAACGCTCGACCCCAGCCAGATGACGTGCCAGGCCATGCAAGGACAGCGCGGACGGTGGCACAGCCTGTTCCGACAGCCGCTCCGTAGGCAGGCCGGAGCACTTGAGCTCGAAAGTGGCTCGGTGCCACTCCAGCACCGCGCTCAACGTCTCTCGCTCGCTGCCCACGGCGGGCAAGACGGGGCGGTCGTCGGCGTTCCAGCGGGGTGCATAGTGCGTGGGGCCCGGGGCGCCAGTCATCGTCTGCCTTCCTGGCCGAGGTGTTGCCGAGTCTGACAAGCCTCACTGACATCGGCTCTGCCCGCTACGGGGTCCCTGAACAACGTCGACCACGGGCGGCCGTTCGAATCGATGTCAATCGCCCTACGAGTGTCAGGACTTCTCGCACCGCCCGCACGAGGCGGGGCACCAGCCGTACTGCCTGATCTGGCCCTGAGCGGGCTGTCGCCGCTGAGCACGCCCAGCGGGATCGCGTGGACAGGCGCTCACACCGTCACGGACAAGTCCGCCGGCCGCGGTGTTCACGCGCGTGCGCGGGTCGCGGGAAGTGTCCGGACGCGGCCGCCCCGGCGGTACGCGCGGCGCCGGGGCGAGATCAGGCGACGGTCCAGTCGCGAAGCTGGCGGGCGATCCGGGCAACGCCGAGCGCTCCTGCTGCGGCATCCCTCACGAGCGCGACGGCCGCCTTGGGTGAGTAGTCGAGTTCGCGCGTATTGAGAATCAGGTAGGCCTCGGTCGCATGCCAGGCGAAGCGCTCGTTGGAATGCTCCAAGCACGGCAATTTCGCCAGGGTCTGCATCAGCGCGCCCGCTTTGAGATGCAGAGATCCATAGATGTCGCGCTCCATCGCCCGGGCATTGACGCGGGCGACAGCGGCGTACAGCGGTCCGAGGTCGTCGACCTGCGGGTCACCCTCGAGCAACTCGGCGGCGTGCAGCAGGAACGTGACGTCGAGCGGGTGGAGCGGCTCCGGCTGGATCACGCGGCGTGGCCTCGCTCCTGGCGCTTGCCGAGTTCCCGCAGCGCGTCCTGCTCGGCCGCCCGTCGCTCGGCGCTGGGGTCCAGACTGCTGGGCTCTGCGGCGAAGGCCGCACCGCTGCGGGTCATGGACGCTTGGAAACCGTCCAGGAAGGTGCGCTCCACGGCGGTCGCACGGTCGTATGCGGCGGTGAGAATGTACTCCTGCATGCTGAGGCCCTCCTGCTTGGCCGCTGCCGCGATGGCGGCTCGCTGCGCAGGATCCGGGAAGCGAAGGTTCATCGCTGTTTTGGCATCCGACATGGCACCCATGGTACCAGCGGTACCATGGGTGCGTCTCAGGAGCGACACGCTCTCCCCCGGCCCAAGGTCGTCGGCGAGGCCCGGCGTGGCTCTGAGCGACGTCCTGCGGCTGGCGAGTTCGGCTTCGGCGAGGGCGTCGTCAGTCGTCACGCCGGCGGCAGCCTGGACGTGCTGCCGAGGGGCCCACTCGGGCGGTGTGCGGGGTGAAGGTGACGTGGGAGTCGCCCTCGTCGATGGCCACGTTCAGGGTGCCGTCCAAGGCCTTGGCCGGCACCGGGCCCGCTCGGGCAGTTCGGCCTGGGTAGGGCCGGACCGGCGTTCCCTTGGTACAGCCTGCTGTACCACCGATCCGGCGGCTTACGGGATCGGATCGAGGGGCGCCGCTGCCTAGCGTCGTTGTCATCGCACACGTCGCTGAAGGAGTCCCCATGACGCACTCGGATCCCTACCGTCTCATCCCTGGTGGCAGGCAGGACGACGCACCGGAACGAGCCGGTGGTGCGGGCGTGGTTCGCGCCTTGCTCTGGGTGGTGCTCGTGGTCAGCGTCGTCGGGAACACCGTGGCCTCGGCCGTCGGGGGTGGTACCGGGGTGCATCTGGCCGCCGGTGGGATCACCGTGCTGTGCGCCGCTCTGCTGGTCGTGGGGCGCGTGCGGAGGAGCCGGTGAGCGCCTTGGGGCGGGGGTTCGGGCGTGGGGGCGCCGTGCGGGCGGTGGAGGCCGTGCGGCCGGCCGTACGGGTGGAGGGCGCGCCCGCGGGGCCCGCCGTGGCGTTGAGTCAGGTCAGCAAGGTGTACGGGGGCGGGGTCCGTGCCCTGGACGACGTGTCGCTGACCGTGTGGCCGGGTGCGTTCGTCGCCGTGATGGGGCCGTCCGGCTCCGGCAAGAGCACGTTGATGCACTGCGCGGCCGGTCTGGACACGCCCACGTCGGGCAGCGTGCGGATCGACGGGCACGAGATCGCCGGCCTCGACGAGACCCGCCGCACCGAACTGCGGCGCGACCGCGTCGGGTTCGTGTTCCAGGCGTACAACCTGATCCCGTCGCTGACCATCGCGGACAACATCACACTGCCGCTGCGCCTCGCGAGCCGGAAGCCGGACCGTGAGTGGGTTAGCGCGCTGGTCGAACGGGTCGGGATCGCCGGCTGCCTCGACCGCCGGCCGGCCGAGCTGTCCGGAGGGCAGCAGCAACGGGCCGCGGTCGTACGGGCGCTGGCGGCCAGGCCCGCGGTGGTGTTCGCCGACGAGCCGACCGGGGCGCTCGACCTGCACAGCGCCCGCCAGGTCCTGCAACTGCTGCGTGGCCTCGTCGACGAGTTCGGGCAGACCGTGGTGATGGTCACCCACGACCCGGCGGCCGCCGCCTGGGCCCACCACGCCGTGGTGATGGCGGACGGCCGGGTGGTCGAGGGCCTTGACGCGCCGACCGCCGCCTCGCTCGCCGACCGGCTCATCGCGCTCGGGGGACGCTGACTCATGCTGCATCTCGCTCTGCGGATGGCCGCCCACAAACTCACCGCGCTGATCGCCGTGGCGTGCGCCGTACTCGGCGGCGCCGCTCTGCTCACCGGGACGGGCGTGCTGGCCGAGTCGGGCCTGCGGTCCCACGTGCCGCCCGGCCGCCTCGGCGGCGCGGACGTCGTCGTCGCGGCCGACCAGGAGTTCCACCCGGCCGGTGACCTGCCGATCGCGCTCCCGGAGCGCGCCACGGTCCCCGCCGGTCTCGTCGGCCGGCTCGCCGAGGTCGACGGGGTCACGGCCGCCGTTGGCGACGTCGGGTTCCCGGCCGCGCTCGTCGGCCCCGGCGACGGCCGGGTGCTGCCGGCCGAGGACCCGGGGGCGTCCGGCCACGGCTGGTCGTCGACCGCGCTGCTGCCGAAGCCGCGGATCGAGGGCCACCCGCCGTCCGGCGCGGGCGAGGTCGCCGTCCCGGCTTCGGCCGGCTTCCGGGTGGGCGAGCGGGTCCGGGTCGTCACCGGGGACAGGCCATCGGCCGCTTCCGGTGCGCGGAAGCCGTCCTCCTCGTACCTGGTGTCCGCCGTCGTGGACGCGCCCGGCGCGGGCGTGTACTTCGCGGACGGCACCGCGCGGCGGCTGTCGGGCCGCGCGGGCGGGCCCCGGGCCGGGACGGTCGACCTGATCGGCCTGCGTACCGCGCCGGGCGCCGCGGACTCCGTGGCGGCGGCGGTGCGCGAGCAACTGGCAGGCACGAAGCTGAAGGTGCTGACCGGCCCCGACCGCGGTACGGCCGTGGCTCCCGGAGTGAGCGCCGCTCGTTCCATGCTGCTTCTGCTGGCGGGTTCGCTCGCCGGGATCCTGCTGATGGTCATCGGCTTCGTCACCGCGGGCGCGCTGAGCGCGTCGATCGCCGGGCAGCGCCGCGATCTGGCGCTGATGCGCGCGGTCGGCGCCACGCCTCGGCAGATCCGCCGTCTCGCCGCCTTCCAGGCATCGGCGATCGCGGTCGCCGCCGCCGTACCCGGCATCGTCCTCGGCTACCTGCTGGCCGGGAGGTTCTCCCAGGTGCTCGCCGACCGTGCCGTTCTTCCGCGCGAACTGCCGCTCACCGTCAGCCCGTTGCCCACGCTCGCCACCCTCGTGCTGATGCTAGCCGTAGTGCAGGTGTCCGCCCGCTGCGCGGCCTGGCGCACGTCCAGGCTGCCGGCCACCGAGGCGGTCGCCGAGTCACGCAGCGAGCCGCGCACCCCGTCTCGCGCCAGGACGCTGACCGGCCTGCTGCTGATCGCGGTCGCGACCGCGTCGGCGGTCACCCCGCTGTTCGCACGCACCATGCTGGGTGCCACGTCCGCGTCCATCGCGGGCATCGTGGCCGCGATCGGTCTCGCCCTGTCGGGACCCGCGCTGGTCAAGTCCGCGGGCGGGGCGGCACTGCGGCGCATGCGGCCCGGAGCCTCCGCTCCGAGCCGGCTGGCGGTGGCCGGACTTCGGGCGCACGCTCTGCGGTTCTCCGGGGTCATCAGCCCGCTGGCCATGGGCATCGTCTTCGTACTGACGTACACGCTGACGCAGACGACGGTGCTGGCAGCGACGCGGCAGGACGTACGGGCCGGCACCCTCGCCCAGTACACGCTGAGCGCGCCGCGGCTGGGAGGGGTGCCCGCGGGCACCCTGCCGGCCTTGCGGCGGCTGCCGGGGGTGAAGGCCGCGGAGCCCGTCACCTCCACCACCGCGGTGTGGCAGTACCAGGTGTTCGGCGAGACGACGAGCGAGCCGGCGTCCGCGATGATCCTGCCTCCGGGCGGTGCGGCCGGAGTGCTCGATCTCGGGGTACGGGACGGGGACTTGGCGCGCCTGAAGGGCGCCACCGTCGCCGTGAGCAGTGCGGTCGCGGCTGCGCGTGACGCCGAGCCGGGAGGGCGAGTGCGGCTGATCCTCGGGGACGGTGCGCGGGTGACGGCCCGGGTCGTCGCCGTCTACGACCGGGGCCTCGGCTTCGGCCCGCTGGTCCTGTCCCGGGACCTGGCCGCGGGGCACACCACCGTGGCCGCGGCGCAGAGCGTCCTGGTGCGGACCGACGGCAGCGCGACGGCCGGCGATGCGCTCGCCGCGCTGGCCGGGGAGCGTTCCGGCCTTGTCCTGTCGGGTGCGGGTGCGGGTGCGGGCGCGGGTGCGGATGCGGGCACAGGTTCGGGGTCCGGGGCCGGGCAGCAGACACCGCCCGAGGTGTGGATCAACCTGGCCGTCATCGTCGTCCTGCTCGCCTACCTGCTGCTGTCCATCGCGAACAAGCTGGTCACGGCCACCGTCCAGCGGCGCACCGAGATCGCCGCGCTGCGTCTGGTGGGTACGACGCCCGGTCAGGTGCGCGCGATGATGCGCCGCGAGGCCGCGATGGTCGCCGCGATGGCGTGCGGGGCGGGTCTTGTGGTGTCGGCCGTGCCGCTGGTGCTGCTGGGGCAGGGGTTCCTCGGCCGCCCATGGCCCGCGGGCCCCGTCTGGCTGCTGCCGGTCGCCGTCGCCGTCCTCACCGCGACGTCCTTCGTCGCCCTCGAACTCCCCACCCGGCGGGCCCTGCGCACGCCGCCGGCCGAGGCACTGCGCGCAGCGTGAGGGGGCGCGCGGCGGCGCCGGGCGCCCCCGGTCATCGCGGGCGCCCCGGCGGGCGCGGCCGTGGGCGTCGGCCCCGGCGGGGGCGCCCCGTGGGCGTCAGGCGTGGAGGTCGACCACGACCTTCACGTCGTCGCCCTTCTTGCGCAGCGCGTCCTTGAAACCGCTCATCGGGACGCGCCGCGTGATGAGGCGCTCGAGCCAGGCGCGGTCGGCGCGCGCGAGGGCCTCGGCGGCCTGCTCGTAGTGGCGGCGTGAGGCGTTGACCGTGCCGAACAGGACGGCGTTCTCCAGCACCAGGCTCTTGTTGACCTGGTCGGTGCTGACCGGCACCGTGCGGGTGCCTGAGGAGATCCCCGCCAGGCAGATGACGGCGTCCGGTGAGATCACGTCGGTGAGTTCGAAGACCAGCGGCCCGTGTCCCGTGCACTCGATGACGACATCGGGGCGCAGGCCGGTGTCGCGGACGTCCCCGGTGTGGAAGGTGGCGCCGATGTCCGCCACGAGTCCGGGCTTCGGGCCGCTGTCGTCGAGGTCGAGCACGTGGACCTCAAGGCCGCGTTGCACGCCGAGCAGCGCGGCGAAGAGGCCGATGGGCCCCGCGCCGGTCACCAGCGCGGTGCGGGGCCGCCAGGACGCGCGGGAGAAGACGCGTTCCGTCTGCTCCCAGGCCTTGGCGACGACGGACGTCGGCTCGATCAGGACGCCGCAGTCGCCGAGCGCGGGGTCCACCTTGACCGCGAACTCCGGCTCCACGCGCCAGCGTTCCGAGCCGTAGCCGCGTCGCTCCTTGATGCCGCGCTCGGTGTACTTCCCGTTGCGGCAGAAGTCCCACTCCCCACGCGAGCAGGGCTCGCACGGCACGGGGTCGGGACGGCGCACGATGCCCACCACGCGGTCCCCCTCGGCGAACCCGCTGTCCTGCGGCGCCCGCAGCACCGTGCCGAGCGATTCGTGGCCGACCAGCAGCCGGTCCTCGCCGGGCGGGGGCGTGCCGTAGCCCTGGTGCACGATGTCGGCGTCCGTGCCGCAGATGCCCAGCAGGTCGCCCTGGACCAGCAGGGCGCCCTCCGCCTCAGCGGGTTCCGCCACGTCGTCGGTCCGCACCTGGTCCACGTCGCCGGGCACCACCGTGATCGCCTTCATTCGTGCCGCCTTCCTCGCCCCGGGGTCTTCGGGTTCCGGCTTCCCGGCATGCCGCGCCGCCACACCGCGCCGCGCGGTGCTATGCGGTGCTACGCGGTGCCTGGCACACCGCGCCGGGCACGACGCGCGCACCGCGACGCGCTCGACGCGCCGTGCTCAGCGTCCAGCGTCACCGCTGCCTGGTGGGCCCGCAAGCGCGGCGGGTACCCAGAGGCCGTCCGCCGCAGTGCCGTGCGCGAGCGGGACGCGGCTCGTACGCTTGTGTCCGCGAAGGCCGCCCGGACCGCCATTAGCGGAGAGCCGCGGCGAGTCCGGCGAGTCGCATCGGAGTGAGCCATGAGCTTCCACACGCGAGAAGCGGTCCGCCTGACCGTCATGCTCGACGACACCGACACCTGGCACCACAAGCCCATGTGCAGCGAGATCGTCCACCGGGCCCACCGCGCGGGGCTGGCCGGCGCATCGATCTTCCACGGCATGGAGGGCTTCGGCGGGCGGCAGGTCGTCCACACGACCCGGCTGCTGTCCATGGCCGACGACCTTCCCGTCGCCGTGGTCGTCGTCGACACCGAGGAGCACGTCGAGGCGTTCCTGCCGCGGCTGGAGGAGCTCGGCATCGAGGGCCTGATCACCGTGGAGCCGGTCCGCGTCGTGTGCTTCGGCGACGAACGGGCGCCGGAGCGGTGATCGTCCGCGCACCCGCCCCTTCGGCACTGCCCACGGCGCGGACGGCGTGAGCCTCCCCGGCGCTCCCGGGCCCGCCGCACAGGCGCGCACGCCGGGCATGCGCGCCTGGCGGTTCGTCGTCGTCTTCGGGACGATCAGTCTGCTGGCCGACTTCGTCTACGAGGGCGCCCGCTCCGTCACCGGCCCCCTGCTCGCCCACCTCGGCGCGACGGCCGCGGTCGTCGGCATCGTCACGGGCGTCGGCGAGGCGGCCGCGCTGCTGCTGCGCCTGGGCTCTGGGCCACTCGCCGACCGCACCCGCCGCTTCTGGGCCTGGACCATCTGCGGCTACGCGCTCACCGTGATCAGCGTCCCGGTCCTCGGACTCGCGGCGGCCCTGTGGGTGGCCTGCGCGCTGGTGATCGCCGAACGCGTCGGCAAGGCGGTGCGCTCGCCGGCCAAGGACACCCTGCTCTCGCACGCCACCGCGGTCACCGGGCGCGGCAAGGGCTTCGCCGTGCACGAGGCGATGGACCAGATCGGCGCGGTGATCGGGCCGCTGGTCGTCGCGGGCGTGCTGGCCGCGACCGGCGGCAGCTACGGACCGGCCCTCGGCGTGCTGGGCCTGCCCGGCCTCGCGGTGCTCGTACTGCTGTGGTGGCTGCGCGCCCGGGTGCCCGAGCCGGCGGGGTACGAGACGGCGGCGGGCGCCGCGAGCGCCGACGCGAGCGCCGACGGGGGCGGGGGCGGGGGCGCTCCGGGTCCGGCTCCGGGTCCGGGTTCGGGTCCGGCTCCGGGTTCGGCTCCGACTCCGGCTGCTGACCGCGAGCCGCTGCCCAGGGCCTTCTGGATCTACGCGGCGTTCACCGCGGCGACCATGGCCGGGTTCGCCACCTTCGGCGTGCTGTCCTTCCACCTCGTCACCCGCCACCTCCTGTCCGTCGCGGCCGTGCCGGTCGTCTACGCGGGCGCTATGGCCGTCGACGCCGTCGCGGCCCTGGCCACCGGGTGGGCGTACGACCGCGTGGGGCCGAAGGTGCTGGCCGTGCTGCCGGTGCTCGCGGCGATCGTCCCAGTGCTGGCGTTCACCCGCAGCGTCCCGCTCGCCGTGGCGGGCGCGATGGTGTGGGGAGCCGCCATGGGCGTCCAGGAATCGACGCTGCGGGCCACCGTCGCCGACCTCGTCGGCCCGTACCGCAGGGCAACGGCGTACGGGATCTTCGCCGCGGTGGTCGGGGCGGCGACGGCGGGTGGCGGGGCGCTGGCCGGTGTCCTGTACGACGTGTCCGTGCCGCTGCTGATCACCGTCACCGCCTGCGTCCAGGCTGCGGCGCTCGTCCTCCTCGCGGTCACGCGACCCGGACGCATCGACGTGCACGGCTGACGTGCGCCACGGCGTCCGGCGGGGTCATCCCTTTGCGGTGGTGCGCGTGAGGTGGGCGAAGACGACGGTGTTGCCGCGGTACGTGTGGTGGTCGGCGTCCCAGTCCCCGCAGGTGATCAGCCTGAGTTCCGGTCGGCGCGTGTTGCCGTAGACGGTCCGGGTGGGGAACCCGTCCTTGGGGTACTCACGGACCTTGTCGACGGTGAAGACCGCGGTGGTGCCGTCCTCGCGGCGGACGCTGACCGACGCGCCGGGGCGCAGCGCGCCCAGGCGGTAGAAGACCGCGGGCCCGGTCTCGTCGGAGTCGACGTGGCCGAGGATCACCGCGGGGCCGTTCTGGCCCGGGGTGGGCGAGTAGCGGTACCAGCCGGCCTTCAGCGGCCGGCTGGGGACCTCGACGCTGCCGTCCTTGTTCTGCCCGAGGCTCATGAGCGAGGTGTGCACGCCGATGGACGGGATGGCGAGGGACACCGGGCGTGAGGCGGGCAAGGCACGCGCGGGCGCCGGGGCGGTGGCTGCTCGATGGGATCGATGGGGGGTAGGGGTGGCGGACGGGGCGGCCGCGCGGGGCGGCTGCGGTGGCGGTCCTGGCTGCTCGGCCACGGCCGTGGCGAGCGTGCCGAGGCCGCCCAGGGCGCAGACGGCCGCCACGGCGGTGAGGCCGCGGCGGCCGTTCCTGACCGGCTGCGTGCGTCGACGCATCGTCAGCGGGTGAGGGGCCGCGTCATCAGGCGGCGGTGCGACGGCGGCGCAGGTACCAGGCACCGCCCGCGGCCGCGAGCAGACCGCCGCCGGCGGCGAGCAGGCCGGCGTCGTGCGTGGACTGGGTGCTGCCGGAACCGGTCGCGGCGCCGCCCTTGGGCATGTGGCTGACCTGGGCCGCCTTCAGCGAACCGCAGATCGCCGGCGCGGTGGCGGCCAGCGGCAGGCTGGGCACCAGCGGGCTCTTCTCGGTGGTGGCGGCCTTGGGAGCGGTGGCCGGGTCGAGGCCGTGGACGACGATGACCGCGATGCCACTGCGGATGGACTTGAGGGTGGCCGCGTCCAGCGTGATGGTGCGGTCGTAGGTGAAGCTCGACCCACTCGGCGCGATCTTGACGTTGGTGCCGGCCGCGGGGCTGGTGTCGCCCTTGACGGACAGGGTGGTCTGGATCGGCCCGTAGTTGGGCTGCGCCTCGGGCGTGTTGATCACACCGTCGTGGTTGGCGTCGGCCGACGCGGTGGGGCAGGTGCCCATCGCCCCGCCGTGGATGTGCTGCACGTGCGGGAACGGCGCGTTCATGAACGTCTTGGCCACGCCGGAGACCTGCTCATGGATGGTGGCCTGGTTGCCGTGGAGCTTGAGCGTGAGCGTGCCGGAAGCGGACTTCTGGCCGTTCAGCGGAACCGGAGTCATGTGCGCCCGGTAGGTCGTCGTGGCGCCCGAGTTCGAGGGCGACGCCGATGCGGCGGCGGGCAGCAGCACCTGGGCTCCCAGGACCGCCAGCGGAACTATGGCCTTGAGCGACTTGTTCATGTCTCTTCCGTTCGTGTGCGGAACCTCGCCCGGTCCCCCGGCGGGCAAGCGAGGCGGCGCCTCGGCACCGAGCCTTGGCCGCTCCGCACCGGACGGCACCTCGAAACACCGCCGCGCGGGCGGCAGAACCGGCCGGAACGCCCAGGCGAGACCGCTGTGACCAGCGGCGGCCGGCGGCCGGCCGGCCACTGGTCTATTCGGGTGACGGGCCGGTGAGGGACGTCCGGCCGGCCCGGCCGTTCAGCTCCCGCCGATCAGTTCTCGACGATCAGTTCTCGACGATCAGCTCACGCGTGTCCGGGACGCGGCCCGGGCCGTGAGTGCTGCGGCCACGGTCAGGGCTTCGGCGGCGAGTGCCGTGAGTCCGAG
Source organism: Streptomyces montanisoli (assembly GCF_017813245.1). Lineage (GTDB taxonomy): Bacteria > Actinomycetota > Actinomycetes > Streptomycetales > Streptomycetaceae > Streptomyces > Streptomyces montanisoli. The sequence continues at coordinate 47,477 of NZ_JAGIQL010000008.1, read as the reverse complement.
CGGCTCGGTCCAGTTGCCGATGTCGTCACCGATCTGCGGTAGCCCGACCGAGCGGGAGAGCACGTAGCCGACGACGGCCAGCGCGTTGACCAGCCCTGTGGCCCACCAGACCGCCGCGGTGTCGCGCAGGGCGAGGAAGGCGGCCGAGATCAGGCACGCGACTGCCAGCGCGATGAACAGGGAGCCGATGTAGGGGGCTTCCCGCAGGTGCGCGGGGGCCAGGTAGAGGTGCACCCCTGCGGTGATCAGCAGCAGTACTACGGCGGCGGGCCGCCAATGGCTGTGCAGCGGCGAGCCCCACAGTGGATACGGACGAGCCTTCACGGTGCCGGTCATGCTGCCTCCTTGGGCGGGCGAACGACCCCCACACAGGAGATTCGGCGCCGAAGGGGTGACCGATTGGTCGGACGGCCGGGGCGCCGTTCCCCGCCATGCGCGTGCGGCTCTGCCCCGGGTGCCCTCCGGCGGTGGCGCGCGGTTGGTGCCGTGCCACCCTGCATCCACATCGGTGCAGGTGAGGACACGAGAGACCGCCCAGTGACGACGCTTCGCGCGATCGGGCGGGTGGCATGCGCCCGGCCCGTCCCGCTTCCTCTGTTTCCCGGTAACGGTGGTTCGACCCGCATGTCACAGACACGTATTGACGTCGCGTCGGCCGCAACGGCCGAGCCGGCTCGTGGTGTCCTCTGAAGCAGCACCGCCCGCCGAGCCGGCGCGAGCACACGAACAAGACGACACCCCCCAGGAGTACCGATGAGCGCCAAGAAGATCGCAGCCCTCGCCCTCACCGTCGCCGCGGCCGGCCTCTCACTGACCGCTTGTGGCAGCGGCGGGCAGTCGAGCGCTTCCGCCGCCGGCAGCAGCGCGTCCGCCGCCACCGGCAGCCCGTTGGGAACCAGCGCATCCGACAGCGGCAAGGGTTCGTCATCGAGCTCCGGATCGTCCTCGAACTCCGGCTCGTCCGGGTCGTCCAAGGACTCCAGTGGCAGCAACCTCTCCGCCAAGAGCGGTGGCTCGACGTCGACCACCAAGTGCAAGACCGATGATCTCGGCTTCAGCGTCGCCTCCACCCCAGGTTACAAGGACAAGGAGCTGGCGATCACGTTGACGAACAAGGGCTCCCACACGTGCAGCATGCACGGCTACCCGGGCGTCCAGCTCGTGGGCCCCGACGGCCTGGGCGACAGGGGGCCCAACGCCGAGCGCAACACCGAGTCGGCGACGGCGTCCACCGTCACGCTCAAGCCCGGCGAGGAGACCGGCTTCATCCTGGGGTACATGCCGGCCACCAACGACTCCGCCAAGACCTACACCCGGCTGGACATCACCCCGCCCAACAACACGGTCTCGGAGACCGTGGACCTCCACAGCCTGGCCTTCGCCCCCGCTGCCGCCACCAAGGACATCCGCAGCCTCGTGGTCAACCCCGTCGGCTTCCACTGGGGCACCGGGAAGTAATGCCGCGGCCTCCCCATGCGGCCAAGCCGCACGGGAGTCAAGGCTCAGCGCGCACGGCACGACGGCACCCCGCCTCCGGGTTACCACCGGACGGCGGGGGCGCTGCCGGCGCGGTCCTCAGCGCGCGGGCGGCAGGCTCTCTGACGCGACGCCCGACAGGAACGCGTGGAAGCCCGCCAGCCCGAAGGCCAGGACCGGACCGTGCGGGTCCTTGCTGTCCCGGACCGCGCGCCCGTCCCTCGGTAGCGCGGCGACCTCGACGCAGTTGCCGTTGTTGCCGGAGTACGAGGACTTCACCCACGCCCGCCCTACCGCCGGAACAGGCTCGGTGTTCGACTGCATGCTCTAACCCATCTGTTTTGCGGCGTCCGTGATCAACGCCCGCGATGCCCTGACGTTAGCAGCGGCCATGTTGAGGCGGCGGAAGAGCGTCGTGTACACCTCGACCTCGGCCGGCTCCTCGTAGTACAGCGTGCTCGTGGGCGATTCGCTATAGGCGATGTCGGTTTCGGACGCGGCGGGAAAGCCCATGACGACGAACGGACCGAACAGGCACGCGTTCATCGGGTCCTCCCGCGGCAGCACCTGGAGCTGGACGTTGGACCGGCGGCTGTCCGCCAGCAGCGCCTCCAACTGGGCTTTCATCACCGCACGCGTCCCGACCCGGTGGTAGAGCACGCTCTCCGAGACGATCACCCAGAGCTGAGGGGGCTGCTCCTTCATGAGCACCTGGCGGCGCTCCCCGCGCACCGTGACCTGCGTCTCCACATGCTCGGACGTGGCGTCCGGCACCTGTAGGCCGATCACCGCCCGCGTGTACTCCGGCGTCTGGAGCAGCCCGGGGACGAGGTTCGTCTCGACGTTGTACAGCTCACTCGCGTCGGACTCGACGGCGGCGTAAGCGGCATAGGCGCCGTCGACGGCGTTCGCGTACCGCGACCACCAGCCCTTCTGCTTCGACTCCCGGGACAGCTTCTCGATCTCGGCACGCTCGTCCGGGTCGGTGACCCCGTACAGGTCCATCAGCGCGCGGAGATCCGGGAGCCGGACGCCGGACTGGGCGTTCTCGATCCGGCCCACCTTTGACTTGTCCGAGTCCAGCACCACGGAGGCGTCCGCATGCGTCATCCCGGCGGTGGTGCGCAGCTCGCGCAGACGGCGGGCCAGCCTGCGCTGACGGATCGTCGGGTTGGTGTTGAGCGGCATGACGGGTCCTCCTTCGGCCCTCTGGAGCCCTCAGCATGACGCGGTATCACCACGTGGGCAAGTAATAGTACTTACCTGGAAAGTATTGACTCAACACTTCAGTCGGACCACGCTGCATCATGCGTTCACCACTGCGGTGCGTTATGAGGTCGGCACGTTCCGGTCACATCGCGCGTCGTGTGGTCTCCCCGGGCGCGACCACGCCGCCCCACCAGCGCCGCCGCGCGAGGAGGAACCCATGACCGAGCAGGTCCACGGCTACATGCGGGCGTATCCCGGCACACCGGACGACGAGATCGAGGCCGACCAGGAGCGGATGCGCGCGTGGGCCGTGGGGCGCGGGTGGGAGCTGGTGGAGGTCCACGAGGAGACCGCGGAGGGCAGCCTCGCCGCCCTCGACGAGCTCGTCGAGGCGTTAGGGCGTACCGGGGCACGGTCGGTGCTCGTACCGTCCTTCCAGCACCTGGGCACGAACCTCGTGCTCCAGGCGCACCTTGTCGACCACCTCCTGTGGACCAGGGGTGCCGAGGTGCACAGCGTGGGGGCGCCGCGATGAGCCGGCGGAGCAGCGCGCCTGAGGCCGTGGCGGACGTCGCCACGGGCGCCGAGGACGCACGCCGAGTCTGCCGCGTCGCCGGGGTGCGGCTTCCGGTGTCACTCGAATCGGCCCGTCTCGCACGCGAGTTCGTCCGTCACGCACTGATCATCTGGGGAGTGCCGGGACGCGGGGACGACGCCGAACTGATCGTTTCGGAACTGGTGGCGAACGCCGTGACACACACCTCGGGCGCCGATACCGGGGAAGGTGCGGTCGTGGAGGTCCGGCTCCGGCTGTGCGACGCCTGCCTGCGCGTCGAGGTGTGGGACGCGGGAGACGGCGAACCCGGCATCCCGGGCCGGAGCGACGACGCGGAGGCGGAGAGCGGCCGGGGCCTCTTCCTCGTCGAGGCGCTGAGCCGCCGGTGGGGCAGCCGCCTCATGACCGACCATGGCAAAGTCGTATGGGCCGAACTTCCTTGCCCTGAAACCTTGTTGCCGATGACTCCGCCAGTTGACGGCCTGATGCGGGCGCGCACGCCGGTCAAGCGCGGATGAGCGGTTCGGCAAGGGGGCGGCCAGGTCCTGGCCCCGGCCACCCTGTCACGCCCGTCCTCACCGGCCGAGCACGGGAGGCACGCGGGCCAGGAGACGGCGGGGCGGCCGTGGCTCAGCGGTTGAGGTCGAGGACCGGAACCGCGTGGCCCTCGTACCCCTCGGGCTCAACGGTGGCGACGAGAGCGGCCGCGCCCCACTCCGGCAGGTGCCGAGCCGCGTGGATCGCGGCCGCGGTGCCCAGCGGCACGCCGTCGTGGTGCAACCGCGCGACCGCCAAAGCGGCCGGACAGTCCAGGTCGACCGTATGGACGACCTCCAACCGACCCAGGTGCTCGGCCAGGCCTGGGCGCACACGGTCCGCCTCAAGAACCGAGAGCACCGGCGCCCACAGGCGGGTCTCCGTCTCGAAATGCGCCCGATGGATCAGCGCGGACACCTGCCGGTTGCCGGAGAGCGCCAACAGAGTCGGCGCGTCGAGAACGAGATGGTGCAGGATCACGCGGCGCGGCCCTGCTGCCGGGCGAACGCCTCACGGAGCTTCACGCCCATCGCCGCACTCTCCTCGTCGGTTACCTCGACGCCGAAATGCTCGGCCAGGTAGGCACGGGACCGCTCCGCCCGCTCCCGCCTCTCCTCATCGGTCAGGGTCGACTCGGCGAACTCCCGCACCAGGGCACGGATCGACGTTCCTCTGGATTCCGCGAGCACGGCAAGACGGTCGCGGACCTCGGCGGACACACGGATCATGGCGTCAGACATGATGCGAGTATACGTTCACGTATACACCCCCGTGCCGGCACGCCGGATCGGCGTGGCCGCCCCTCAGCGCCTGTCAGTCGCTGAACGGTCCAGGTGACCGGTGATCGCGTCGACGTATGTGCGGGCCTGCGGACCGGAGGCCGGGACAACGGGCTGACGATGTGCGGCGTCACCCGGCCGCGGCGCCGGGTACCTGCACTACCGTCGAGGAATGCAGACGCCATCGGAGCAGGTTCCCGCCCTCCTCGAAGGCCCCGGAGTCAAGGTCTCCGACCCGAGAGAACTTCTCCTGGGCTATCTCCACTGGTATCGCCAGGCTCTGATGCGAAAGATCGACGGACTCTCCGACGAGCAGCTCCGCGCTCCGGTTCAGCCACTGGGTTGGTCGCCGCTTGGCCTGGTACAGCACCTCGGTTGGGTCGAACGGCGCTGGATGCGGTGGGGATTTGCCGCCGAGGACGTCCTCGCCTACCCGCCCGGCGGTGACGAGGCCGAGTGGAGCGTGCCGGTGAGCCGACCCACCACGGAGGTCCTGGACGGTTACCTGGCCGAAGTCGCCAAGTCGAGGGCGCTCTCAGCCGATGCCCCTTTGACCGAGCCGGCCCGCACGGGCGGCCGCTTCCGGACTCCCGAAGAGGCGCCGACCCTCGGAAGGATCCTCTTCCATCTGCTTCAGGAATACGCACGCCACGTCGGTCAACTCGACATCGCGCGTGAGCTCGTCGATGGGCGGACCGGAGAGTGAGGGGCCGGAGAGTGAGGGGCCGCCGCGAAGCCCCGGCGAGGGCGTGAGCGGCTCGCGCCCGGCAGGCGGGCCGGCCCCTTCTCATCCGCGCTCGCGCAAGTACGCCTCCAGCTCGACCGCCCCCATCAGCATCGCCCGGCCGCGGGCGGACAGCCGATCGTGCCAGGCCGAGAGCGTGGCCTCCAGCGGGTCGAGGCCGCCGGCGGAGCGTACCTGGGCGATCAGCGGGGCGATCTGGTCCAGCAGGTAGCCGCCGCGCCTGAGCTGGTGGGCCAGGCGGGCATCCCGCACGTCGGCCTCGGTGTAGACGCGGTACCCGGTCCTCGGGTCCCGGCGCGGGCTCACCAGGCCGGCGCGCTCCCACTTGCGCAGGGTCGCAGGACGGATGCCCAGGTGGGCGGCGAGCGGTCCGATGAACCTCTCGTTCGCGCCGGGCGCGGGCCCGGTCGCCGCCGTGGGGTCCAGGTCGTGGAGGGCTCTTTCCACCGCCTGGAGGGTCCGGCGGTCGTCGAGGAGCTGGGCGTGGCTCTCGTCGACGAGGCGGAACGCCGTGTCGGGCGTTCCCTCGTTCACGGCCCGCATGATCGACGCCGCCGTCCGGTGGCCGTGGCCCGGCAGCAGGGCGAGGAACGCGCGCAGGGCTGCCGCGTGCGACGGCGTGTAGGTGCGGTAGCCGTGCGGTGTGCGGTCGGCGGCCGGGAGGATGCCGGCCTCCTCGTAGTTCCTGACCGCCTGCGTGGACAGGCCGTGCCCGCGCGCCAGGTCGATCGGCCTCAGATGCTCAAGGGTTTGAAGCTTTCGGGTCATGCAACCGGCCTTGGTGAGGGAAAGTTTCCATCGAGAGTTCAACGATACGGTTGAATCCATGGCTACTGACATCAAGGACGCCGTCCGTTCCGTCGAGGCCTCCGCCGTCATGGAACTGCTCCCCCGCCGACCCTCGCTCCTCGCCCTTGGTGAGCCCACCCACGGCGAGGACGCTCTGCTCGACCTGCGCAACGAGTTGTTCCGGCTCCTCGTCGAGCAGGAGGGCTACCGGACGATCGCGGTCGAGAGCGACTGCATGAGGGGGCTGGTCGTCGACGACTACGTCACCGCCGGCACGTCCACCCTCGACGACGTCATGGCCCACGGTTTCAGCCACGGCTGGGGCGCCTCCGCCGCCAACCGTGAACTCGTGCGCTGGATGCGCGCGTTCAACGAGGGACGGACCGGGTCCGACCGGCTGCGTTTCGCCGGTGTCGACGGCCCGCTGGAGATCACCGGCGCCGCGAGCCCCCGGCAGGCCCTCACCGCGCTCCACCGCTGTCTTTCGGCGCTGGTGGACCAGCACCTGCTCCCCTGTTCCCCGGAAGCGCTCGACCAACTGCTCGGCGCCGACGACCGGTGGACCGATCCCGCCGCGATGACGGACCCCGCCCGGTCCGTGGGTCAGTCGGCCGACGCCGCTCGGCTGCGGCTGATCGCCGACGACCTCGTGGCGCTGCTCGACGAGCAGACCCCGCACCTGATCGCGACGACGTCGCGGGACGACTGGGACCGTGCGCGCCTGTACGGGCGCACTGCCACCGGCCTGCTGCGCTACCACCACTGGATGGCCGACGCCTCACCCGCCCGCATGGCGCGGCTGCTCGGTGTGCGCGACGCGATGATGGCCGCCAACCTCCTCGCCCTCGCCGAACGGGGCCCGGCACTCGTCCACGCGCACAACGGCCATCTCCAGCGGCCCAAGAGCTCGATGCGGATGTGGCAAGGGCCGGTGGAGTGGTGGAGCGCCGGCGCGCTGGTGAGCGCGCGCCTGGGCAAGGAGTACGCATTCCTCGCTACGGCCCTCGGCACGATCACGCACCGAGGCGTGGACGCCCCGCCCCCTGACACCGTCGAGGGCCTCCTGTACGCGCTGCCGCGGGACCGCTGTCTCGTCGACGTGCCCCAACTCGCCGGCGTTGTCGCCGACATGCGGCCCGCGCACCGCGAGTCTCCGTGGTTCGGCTACGCGCCCCTCGATCCGGACCACTTGGCCATGTGCGACGGGCTCGTGTTCGTCAGGGACGTCTCTCTGAGTTGAGCGGAGCCGGCGGCCGCGTCAGGTGGGCGCCGGAAAATGCGGCGCCGCCGCCTCGCGCGGGTGTCACAGTGTCGGGCATGCCGACTTCCGACCTTCCCCGACAGTTCACCCGCACCCGCCGCTACACCCTCGGCGCGCCTGCCCGGTTCACCGTGGCGCCGGACGGTGACGCCGTTCTGTTCGTGCGGAGCCGGGCGGGGGACGATCCGGTCGGGTGCCTGTGGGTGCTCGACGTGGCGACCGGTGAGGAGCGGCTGCTGGCCGACCCCGCCGAACTGCTGGGCGGCGCGGCCGACGAGGTGCCGGAGGAGGAGCGCGTCCGGCGCGAGCGCGCACGGCAGCAGGCCGCCGGGATCACCGACTACGCCACCGACACGGCCACCCGGCTGGCCGTCTTCGCGCTCTCCGGTCGGCTGTGGGTGGTGGAGACCGGCTCAGGCGCCCTCCGGGAGCTGCCCGCTCGGCAGCCGGTGGTGGACCCGCGCCCGTCCCCGGACGGCCGGCACGTCGCCTACGTCTCCGGCGGCGCGCTCCGGGTGATCGGCGCCGACGGCGGCGGCGATCGGACGGTCGCCACGCCGGACCCGGCGGAGGGTCCCGACGTCTTCTTCGGCCTGCCCGAGCACGCGGCGAGCGAGTCGATGGGACGCCACCGTGCGTACTGGTGGGCGCCGGACGGGGACCGGCTGCTGGCCACCCGGGTGGACAACCGCGAGGTTCAGCTCCGGTACCTCTCCGAACCGGCCGACCCTGCCAAGCCACCGCGCGCCATGCGCTATCCGCAAGTCGGTACCGCCAACGCCGAGGTCACACTCTGGATCGCGGACCTGGCGGGCAAACGGCAGCAAGTGCGGTGGGACCGCGACGCGTTCGAGTACGTGCCGGTGGCCGGCTGGGACGAGCACGGCCCGTTCGCCGCCGTGCTCAGCCGCGACCAGCGCACGCTCAAGGTGCTGGCCGTCGATCCGGTGGACGGTACGACCCGCCTGCTGGCCGAGCGGCAGGACGAGCGCTGGGTGGAGTTGCTGGTGCCGGGGGTGCCCGCGCGCATGGCCACCGGCCTGCTGGTCGACACCCTCGACCGGGGCGCCACCCGGCACTTGAGCGTCGGGGGCGCGCCGGTGACGCCTGACGGATTGCAGTTGCACGAGGTGCTCGCGGTGGACGGCGAGACGGTGTTCTTCGTGGCCGCCGAGGAGCCCACCGAGCGCCACCTGTGGAGCTACCGCCCTGAACAGGGCGTTCGCCGACTGACCGAGCAGCCGGGGGTGCACTCCGGTGTGTTCGGCGGCGGCACGCTCGTGCACACCGCCCGCACGCCGGACCTGCCGGGCTCGCGTACCTCCGTGCACCGGCAGGCGGCCGGACACAACGGCCGACCTCGGGCGGACTACACCGCCGCCGCGCCCGTCGAGATCGTCTCGCACGCCCAGCGGCCCCTGCTCGAACTGCGCGTCGAGTCCGCCGCCGTCGGGCCGCGCGCCCTGCGCACGCACCTCTTCCTGCCGTCCTGGCACCGGCCAGGCGACGCACCGCTGCCGGTGCTCCTCGACCCCTACGGCGGCCCCGCGTTGCAGAAGGTGCTGGCCGAGCAGAGCGGTCACGACTTCGTCTCGCAGTGGTTCGCGGAACAGGGCTTCGCGGTGCTGGTGGCGGACGGCGCCGGAACGCCGGGGCGCGGGCCGCGCTGGGAGAAGGAGATCCACGGTGACCTGGTCGGCCCGGCCCTGGCCGACCAGGTCGCCGCCCTGCACGCGACCGCCGAGCGGCGCCCGGAGCTCGACCTCGGCCGGGTCGCCATCCGCGGCTGGTCGTTCAGCGGGACGCTGGCCGCCGCCGCGGTGCTGCGCCGGCCCGACGTCTTCCACGCCGCGGTGGCGGGCGCCCCGGTCACCGACCAGCGGCTGTACGACGCCTGCTGGAAGGAGCGCTACCTCGGTTCGCCCGACCGCTACCCGGAGCACTACGAGACGTCGTCACTGCTCGCCGATGCCCCGAAGCTCCGCCGCCCGCTCCTGCTGGTGCACGGTCTCGCGGACGACAACGTCTTCGTGGCCGGCACGCTGCGGCTGTCCGCCGCGCTGCTGGCCGCCGGGAAACCGCACGAGGTGCTGCCACTGAGCGGGACGACGCACGCCGCATCGGCCGGCGACACGTTCGCCCGGATGCTGGAGCACCAACTGGAGTTCCTGCTGCGCAACTTGGACGCCGGAAGTACCCGCTAGGCCTCGTCCGACTCCAGGTCGCCCTCCGTCTCCAGGAAGACCTGCCGCAGCTCCGCGAGCACGCGCGGGTCCGGCTTCGCCCACATGCCGCGGGACTCCGCCTCCAGGAGGCGTTCCGCCATGCCGTGCAGGGCCCACGGGTTGGCCTGCTGGAGGAACTCGCGGTTCTGCTCGTCGAGTACGTACGTCTCCGTCAGCTTGTCGTACATCCAGTCGGCGACCACACCCGTCGTCGCGTCGTAGCCGAACAAGTAGTCCACGGTCGCGGCGAGTTCGAACGCGCCCTTGTAGCCGTGGCGCCGCATCGCCTCGATCCAGCGCGGGTTGACGACCCGCGCGCGGAACACCCGGGACGTCTCCTCCACCAGCGTGCGCGTGCGGACGGTCTCCGGGCGCGTCGAGTCGCCCACGTACGCCTCGGGTGCCGTGCCCTTCAGCGCGCGGACCGTGGCGACCATGCCGCCGTGGTACTGGTAGTAGTCGTCCGAGTCGGCGATGTCGTGCTCGCGCGTGTCGGTGTTCTTCGCCGCGACCGCGATCCTCCGGTACGCGGACTCCATCTCCTCGCGCGCCGCCCGCCCTTCGAGCCCGCGCCCGTACGCGTAGCCGCCCCACGCCGTGTAGACCTCGGCGAGGTCGGCGTCGGTGCGCCAGTCGCGGCTGTCGATGAGCTGGAGCAGCCCCGCGCCGTACGTGCCGGGGCGGGAGCCGAAGATGCGGGTGGTGGCGGTGCGTTCGTCCGCGCCCGCCGCCATGTCGGCGCGCGCGTGGGCCCGTACGCGGTTGTCGTCCGCCGGTTCGTCCAGGGACGCGGCCAGCCGCACCGCGTCGTCCAGCAGGCCGATCGCGTGGGGGAACGCGTCGCGGAAGAAGCCGCTGATGCGCAGGGTGACGTCGATCCTGGGGCGGCCGAGCTCGTCGCGGGCGATCGGTTCGAGGCCCGTCACGCGCCGCGACGCGTCGTCCCACACCGGGCGCACGCCGAGCAGCGCGAGCGCCTCCGCGATGTCGTCGCCCGCCGTGCGCATGGCGCTCGTCCCCCACAGGGAGAGGCCGACGGAGTCGGGCCACGCGCCGTTGTCGTCGCGATAGCGCGTCAGCAGGGACTCGGCGAGCGCCTGGCCCGTCTCCCAGGCCAGTCGGCTCGGCACGGCCTTCGGGTCGACGGAGTAGAAGTTGCGGCCCGTCGGGAGGACGTTGACGAGGCCGCGCAGCGGCGATCCGGACGGGCCCGCCGGCACGAAGCCGCCGTTCAGCGCGAGGACCGTGTGGTCGATCTCGTCCGTCGTCCCGGCGAGGCGCGGCACGACCTCCTGCGCGGCGAACGTGAGGATGGCGGCCACCCCCTCCGGCTCGCCCGCCGCGACCCCGGCCACGGCGGACGGCGCCCAGTCCGCGTCCTCCATCGCCTGGACCAGGGCACGCGCCCGCGCCTCGATGTCGTCGGCCGCCGTGCGCGTGGCCGCCGACTCGTCGAGGCCGAGCGCCTCGCGCAGTCCTGGCAGCGACCGCGTACCGCCCCAGATCTGCCGGGCGCGCAGGACGGCCAGTACGAGGTTGACGCGGGCCTCGCCGGTGGGCGCGGCGCCCAGCACGTGCAGGCCGTCGCGGATCTGCGCGTCCTTGATCTCGCACAGCCAGCCGTCCACATGGAGCACGAACTCGTCGAACCCCTCGTCGTCGGGGCGCTGATCGCCGTCGAGCCCGAGGTCGTGATCGAGCTTCGCGGCCTGGATCAGCGTCCAGATCTGCGCGCGGACCGCGGGCAGCTTCGCCGGGTCCATGGCGGCGATCTGCGCGTGCTCGTCGAGGAGTTGCTCCAGGCGTGCGATGTCGCCGTATGACTCGGCGCGCGCCATGGGCGGGACGAGGTGGTCGATCAGCGTGGCGTGCGCGCGCCGCTTGGCCTGCGTGCCCTCGCCCGGGTCGTTGACGAGGAACGGGTAGACGAGCGGCAGGTCGCCCAGCGCCGCGTCGGGCGCGCAGGCGGCGGACAGGCCCGCGTTCTTGCCGGGCAGCCACTCCAGGTTGCCGTGCTTGCCGAGGTGAACCATCGCGTCGGCGCCGAACCCGCCCTCGGCGCGTGGCGCGGAGATCCACCGGTAGGCGGCGAGGTAGTGGTGCGAGGGCGGCAGGTCGGGGTCGTGGTAGATGGCGATGGGGTTCTCGCCGAAGCCGCGCGGCGGCTGGATGAGGACGAGCAGATTGCCGCGGCGCAGGGCGGCCAGGACGATGTCGCCGTCCGGGTGACGGGAACGGTCCACGAACATCTCGCCGGGCGCCTCGCCCCAGTGGTGCTCGACCGACTGCCTGAGTTCGGACGGGAGTTGCGCGAACCAGCGGCGGTAGTCGGCGGCCGGGACGCGCACCGGGTTGCGCGCCATCTGCTCCTCGGTGAGCCACTCCTGGTCGTGGCCGCCCGCGTCGATGAGGGCGCGGATCAGCTCGTCGCCGTCGCCGGAGGCGAAGCCGGGGATGGCGTCGGTGTCGCCGAAGTCGTAGCCCTCGGCGACCAGTCGGCGCAGCAACGCGACGGCGCTCGCGGGGGTGTCGAGCCCGACGGCGTTGCCGATGCGGGAATGCTTCGTCGGGTACGCGGACAGGACGAGCGCTATGCGCTTGTCCGCGTTGGGCACGTGCCGCAGGCGGGCGTGGCGCACGGCGGTGCCGGCGACGCGCGCCGCGCGCTCCGGGTCGGCCACGTAGGACGGCAGGCCGTCCTCGTCGATCTCCTTGAACGAGAACGGGACCGTGATCAGCCGCCCGTCGAACTCGGGCACCGCGATCTGGCCGGCCGCGTCCAGCGGCGACAGGCCCTCGTCGTTGGCCGCCCAGTCCGCGCGCGAACCGGTCAGGCACAGGGCCTGCAGGATCGGCACGCCGAGCGCGGCGAGCGCGCCCGCGTCCCACGACTCGTCGTCCTCCCCCGCCGACGCCCCGGCGGGCCGGGTGCCGCCGGCCGCGAGGACGGTGGTGACGAGCGCGTCCGCCGGGCGCAGCGCGTCCAGCATCTCGGGCTCGGGCGCGCGCAAGGACGCCACGTACAGCGGGAGGGCGCGGCCGCCCGCGTCCTCGATCGCGGAGCACAGGGCGTCGACGAAGCCGGTGTTGCCGCTCATGTGGTGGGCGCGGTAGTAGAGCACGGCGATGAGTGGTGCGTTTTGTGCGTCTGGTGCCGCCTTTTGTGCGTCTGGTGCGTCCTTGCCGGGCGAGGCTTCGGGCGTGGTCGCGCGCTCCAAAACGCCCCAGGACGGTGCGGGCGCGGGCGGCTCGAAGCCGTGGCCCGTCAGCAGCACGGTGTCGGAGAGGAACCGCGCCAGCCGGTCCAGGTTCGCCGGGCCGCCGTGCGCGAGGTAGGCGTGCGCCTCGGCGGCGATCCCGATCGGGACGGTGGACGCCTCCATCAGCTGGGCGTCGGGCGCCTGCTCGCCGGTCAGCACGACGAGGGGTTTGCCGCAGGCGCGGAGGGCGTCGATCCCGTCCTGCCAGGCGCGCACGCCGCCGAGCAGGCGCACGACGACGAGGTCGGCGCCGTCGAGCAGCCCCGGCAGGTCGTCGAGGGGCAGGCGGGAGGGGTTGGCGAACCGGAACCGCACGGGTCCGCCGTCGGCGTTCGCGGCGCGGGCGGAGAGCAGATCGGTGTCGGACGTCGACAGGAGCAGGAGCATGCGGCGTCTTGCCTTCCTCGGGGTCCGCGCCCCGGGCGGTGGGAGGACGGCGGGAGTTCCTGGCTCGCCCGGCAGGTGCTGCCGGGTTCACAGTGGCGGGACCGCGCCGGATTCGCACCGGGCTTCCTCCCAGACGCCGTCGCTGGTTGTGTCGATAGTAGGCGCTCCCGGTCTGCCCGGGGAGGAGTCCCGGTACGTGGGTATGCTCGCCGCCATGCCACCCACCACCCCGCCGACCGGCGCGAACCCGCACGGCCAGGCCGTGCGCGAGCGCGGCGACGCCTGCCCGGGTGCGCTGCGGCTGCATGCGGCGGACGACGGCCGACTGGCCCGGCTGCGCCTGCCCGGTGGGTTGCTGACGGCTCGTCAGCCGTTCGCGCTGGCCGACGCGGCCGAGCGGCTCGGGGACGGCCGGCTCGACCTCACCTCGCGTGGAAACGTTCAGCTGAGGGGCCTTTCCGACGCCTGCGCGGGACCGCTCGCCGAGACGCTGCGCGCCGCCGGGCTGCTCCCGTCCGAGCGGCACGAACGCGCGCGGAACATCGTCGCGTCGCCGCTCGCGGGAGAGGACCAACGCCCCTTCGCCGACGTTCGGTTGTGGGTGCGCGCACTCGACGCCCTGGTGTGCGGGAGCGACACGGCGGCGGGCCTTTCCGGCCGTTTCCTGTTCGCGCTCGACGACGGCCGGGGGGATGTGGCCGCGCTCGGCGCGGATGTGACGTTGCTCGCAGAACCGGCCGGCGGGACGGCGGTCCTCAGGGCCGGCGACGACCGCCTGCGGGTACGGGACGCCGACGCGCCGCGCGCCGCGCTGGCCGCCGCCGAGGCGTTCCTCGGGGCGGCGGCCGCGTCCGGCGCCTGGCGCGTACGGGAACTGCCCGAAGGGCACGATCTGTCCGCACGTCTCGCGGCCGCGCTCGCGTCGGCGGGCATCACGGCGCGGCCCGCGCGGCCTGAGCGCCCCGCTCGGGAGGGCGGGCCTGAGCCGCAGGGCGGGCCGCCCGCGCTGGGTGTCATCACGCCACCAGGACAGGTACGCGCGGCCGTCTCCGTCCAGCCGCGGCTCGGCAGGGCGACCGCCGCGCAGTGGCGGCTGCTCGCGTCGGCGGGCGGCGGCCTGCGGGTCACGCCGTGGCGCGGGATCGTCGTCCCGGGCCTGACGCACGGCGCGGCCGAGGAGTTGCTCGCGCGTGCGGCGGCGGCCGGACTCGTGACGAGCGCGGACTCCCCCTGGTACGGCGTCGGCGCCTGCACGGGCCGCCCCGGCTGCGCGAAGGCGCTCGCGGACGTACGCGCCGACGCCGCGGCTTCCCTCGGCGCGCACGCGCCCGGCCTGCCCGTCTACTTCTCGGGCTGCGCGCGCCGCTGCGGGCACCCGCAGGGCCGCTACGTCGACAAGGTGGCGACGGCCGAGGGTACGTACACGACGACAACGGGGACAGGGACAGGGACGGGTACAGGATGACGACGCCCACCGGATTCGACTACGAGAAGGACGGCTCCGAGATCTACCGCCGCTCCTTCGCGACCATCCGCGCCGAGGCGGACCTGTCGGGCCTGCCCGGCGACGTGGCGCAGGTCGTCGTCCGCATGATCCACGCCTGCGGGATGGTCGACCTCGTCGAGGACATCGGCCACACCGCCGGCGTCGTCTCGCGCGCACGCGAGGCGCTGCGCGCGGGCGCGCCGATCCTGTGCGACGCGAAGATGGTCGCCAGCGGGGTGACCCGCAGGCGGCTGCCCGCGGACAACGAGGTGGTGTGCACGCTCGGCGACCCGTCCGTGCCCGCGCTCGCCGCCGAACTCGGCACGACGCGCAGCGCCGCCGCGCTCGAACTGTGGCGGGAGCGCATGGGCGGCGCGGTCGTCGCCGTCGGCAACGCGCCGACCGCGCTGTTCCGGCTGCTGGAGATGGTGGAGCAGGGCGCGCCGCGCCCGGCCGCCGTCATCGGCGTGCCGGTGGGCTTCATCGGCGCCGCCGAGTCCAAGGACGCGCTGGCCGCGCACCCGTCGGGCCTCGAACACCTCGTCGTACGGGGCAGGCGCGGCGGCAGCGCGATGGCCGCGGCGGCACTGAACGCGATCGCGAGCGAGGACGAACGTTGAGCACACACCGTGAACTCCCGCACCCCGAAACCCCGCGTCCCGAAATCCCGCAAAGCGCCGGTACAGGACGCCTCTACGGCGTCGGACTCGGCCCCGGCGACCCGGAGTTGATGACCGTGCGCGCGGTGCGCGCGATCGCGGAGGCCGATGTCGTCGCGTACCACAGCGCCCGCCACGGCAGGTCGATCGCCCGCGCCATCGCCGCCGGTCACCTGCGCGCCGACCACATCGAGGAGCCGCTCGTCTACCCGGTGACGACCGGGACGACCGACCACCCCGGCGGCTACCAGGGTGCCATCGACGCGTTCTACGAGGAGGCGGCCGCGCGCCTCGCCGCCCACCTCGACGCGGGCCGCACGGTCGCGGTGATCTCCGAGGGCGACCCGCTCTTCTACGGCTCGTACATGCACATGCACAAGCGCCTCGCGCACCGCTACCCGACGGAGGTCATCCCGGGCGTGACCTCCGTCTCCGCGGCCGCGGCGCGCCTCGGTGCGCCGCTCGTGGAGGGCGAGGAGGTGCTGACGGTCCTCCCCGGCACGCTGCCGGAGGAGGAGCTGGCCGCTCGGCTCGCCTCGTCGGACTCGGCGGTCGTCATGAAGCTGGGCCGTACGTTCCCCGCGGTGCGGCGCGCGGTGGAGCGGGCGGGGCGGCTGGACGACGCGCGGTACGTGGAGCGCGCCACGATGGACGGCGAGCGGACGGGACCGCTCGCGGAGACCGACCCGGAGTCGGTGCCGTACTTCGCGGTGACGGTGCTGCCGAGCCGCGCCGACGCGCGGCCGCGGCGGTCGGCGGAGGCGCGCCCTTCGGCCCCCGCGCGCGGCGAGGTCGTCGTCGTCGGCACGGGACCGGCGGGTCCGCTGTGGCTGACGCCCGAGGCGCGCGGCGAACTGGCCGCCGCGGAGCACCTGGTGGGCTACACGACGTACCTCGACAGGGTGCCCGTACGGCCGGGGCAGCGGCGCCACCCGTCGGACAACAAGGTGGAGTCGGAGCGCGCCGAGTTCGCGCTCGACCTGGCGCGGCGCGGCCACCGGGTCGCCGTCGTCTCGTCCGGGGACCCGGGCGTCTTCGCGATGGCGACGGCGGTGCTGGAGGTCGCGTCGTCCGACCCGTACAGGGACGTGCCGGTGCGGATCGTGCCGGGCGTGACGGCGGCCAACGCGGCCGCGTCCCGCGCGGGCGCGCCGCTCGGCCACGACTACGCGGTGATCTCGCTCTCCGACCGGCTCAAGCCGTGGGAGGTGGTCGCGGCGAGGCTGCACGCGGCGGCCTCGGCGGACCTGGCGATGGCGCTGTACAACCCGGGCTCGAAGTCGCGCACCTGGCAGGTCGGCAAGGCGCGTGAGCTGCTGCTCGAACACCGCACGCCCGACACGCCGGTCGTCCTGGCGCGTGACGTGGGCGGCCCGCAGGAGAGCGTCCGCATCGTACGGCTCGGGGACCTGGACCCGGCGCAGGTGGACATGCGCACGATCCTGCTCGTGGGCTCGTCCCAGACGGTCGCGACGCGACGCGCGGGCGGCGAGATCGCCTTCACGCCACGGCGCTACCCGGAGGCCTGAGGCTGGGCACCGCCCGGCCCGGCACGGCAGCCGTGCCGGGCCGGGCGCCGCGCCCTCTCCGGGCTGCCCGACCTCCTCGGACCGCGCATCCGCGCCGTCCGACATGCCACGAACAGGTCATTCTCCGGTCCAAGCGTGAGCTCGCACGGCGGCGGCGGGAAGGGCTTCCTGCTGCCGACCGCATCCGCGAGCAGAGGGGATTGAACCGACATGAGCGACTCGAGCGGCTCGAACGACTCAAAGGACTCCAAGCACTCAAAGGACTCCTTCGTACTGGACGTCACCAGGATCCGCGAAGAGGCCCGTAAGAAGATGGACGCGGGCCCGATCACCAACACCTACGGCCTCGACACCGACCGGGTCATCGCCGTACTCAACGACGTGGTCGCCACCGAGGTGGTGTGCTGGCTTCGCTACACCCGCCACGCGATCTCGGCCGTCGGCATCGACCGCGCCCAGGTGTCGGCGGAGTTCACGGAGCACGCGGCCGAGGAGATGCAGCACGCCGTCCGTGCCGCGGAACGCCTCTCCCAGCTCGGCGCCGATCCCGACTTCGACCCCGCCACGCTGGTGGAACGCTCCCACACCGACTACACCACTCCTCCGCACGGCGACCTCAAGGCGATGCTGAAGGACAACCTCCTGGCGGAGCGGATCGTCATCTCCACCTACCAGGAGATCGTCCGCTGGCTGGGGGACCACGACCCCACCACGCGCCGGCTGATGGAGTCGATCCTGGAGGAAGAGGAGGAGCACGCCGACGACCTCACCGACCTGCTCGGCGTCTGATCGCCTCTCGGCATCCGACCGCCTCTCGGCGTCCGATCGCTTCCAGCCAGGCCAGCACCTCGGCGACGGTGTCCGCCGTCCGCACGCCCCCGGGCGCGGGCGGGCGGCACACCACGACCACCGGCAGCCCCGCCTCGCGGGCCGCGGCGAGCTTGGGCGCGGTGGCGGACCCGCCGCTGTCCTTCGTGACGACGACGTCGATCGCGTACCGGCGCAGCAGCGCGCGCTCGCCGTCCAGCGTGAAGGGGCCGCGGTCGAGGAGCGTGTCCAGGTGGCGGGGGTGTGGCGGCTCGGGCGCGTCCACCGACCGTACGAGGAAGCGCAGGCCGTCCAGGTGGGCGAAGGCGCCGAGGCCCATGCGGCCCGTGGTGAGGAAGACGCGGCGCCACGGCCCGGCGGCGAGCGCGTCGGCGGCGCCGTCCAGGGACGCGACGCGGCGCCAGTCGTCGCCGGGGACGGGGACCCAGCCGGGGCGCAGCAGCCGGAGCAGGGGAACATGGCTGGTGGCGGCGGCACGCGCCGCGTTGGCAGAGATGGTCCCGGCGAAGGGGTGGGTGGCGTCGATGAGTGCGTCCACGCGGTGCTCGCGCAGCCAGGCGGCGAGGCCTTCGGCCCCGCCGAAGCCGCCGATCCTGACCTCACCGGGCGGCAGCACGGGGCGGGCGACGCGGCCGGCGAGGGAGCTGGTCACGCGCACGCCTGGCGCGCCCGTCCCGGCGGACGCCCCGGCTCCCGTCAGCGCCTCGGCTCCCGTCAGCGCCTCGGCGAGGCGGCGGCCCTCGGTGGTGCCGCCGAGGATCAGCACGTGCCGCATCGGACGCCTCCATGGCTAGGCCCGCCGGGAGTGGCGGCCGGGAGGCCCAACTCAAACACACCGGCCTGCGGCCCGGCTGGACGACCGGGGCCTGCGCGACCGCGGCCGCGACCGCCGCGTACACCGCGCTGCTGTCCGGCGAGTTTCCTGACCCGGTGACGATCACGCTGCCGCGCGGCGAGCGTCCGTCGTTCGCACTGGCGATCGAGGACCAAACCCATACCCATACCCATACCCATGCCCACGCCCAGGGCAGTGCCACGGCGGGCGTGATCAAGGACGCGGGCGACGACCCGGACGTCACGCACGGCGCGCTGATACGCGCGACGGTGCGGCGGCTCGCGCCGGGCGCGGGCGTGGTCTTCCGCGCGGGCCCCGGCGTCGGCACGGTCACCCGCCCGGGGCTGCCGCTCGACGTGGGCGAGCCGGCGATCAACCCGGTGCCGCGGCGCATGATGACCGAGCACATGGCGCAGGTCGCCGCGGTCCACGGCGACGGCGCGGCGGCCGACGTCGAGATCACCGTCTCGGTGGACGACGGCGAGGAGATCGCCCGCTCGACGTGGAACCCGCGCCTCGGCATCCTCGGCGGCCTGTCGATCCTCGGCACGACGGGCATCGTGGTGCCGTACTCGTGCTCGGCGTGGATCGACTCGATCCGCCGCGGCGTGGACGTGGCACGCGCGGCGGGCCGCACGCACCTGGCGGGCTGCACGGGCTCGACGTCGGAACGGACCGTCACCGAGGTCTACGGCCTGCCGCAGGACGCCCTGCTCGACATGGGCGACTTCGCGGGCGCGGTCCTCAAGTACGTACGCCGCCACCCGGTCGACCGCCTCACGCTCTGCGGCGGCTTCGCCAAGCTCTCGAAGCTGGCCGCGGGCCACCTGGACCTGCACTCGGCGCGCTCGCAGGTCAACAAGGACCTCCTGGGCGAACTCGCGCGCGGCGCCGGCGGCAGCGCGGACCTGGCGGCGAGCGTGGCCGCGGCGAACACCGGCCTGGAGGCGCTGCGCATGTCCGAGGCGGCGCATGTCCCCCTGGGCGACGCGGTAGCGGCACGCGCCCGCGACGAGGCCCTGTCGGTCCTGCGCGGCGCGTCGGCGCCGATCGCGGTGGACGTCATCTGCATCGACCGCGCGGGCACGATCGTGGGCCGCGCGGCCCCGCGCTGACGGCGGCGCGCGGGGCCTACGTCGAGCGTGCGCTGAGGGCTCAGCAACTCCGCGACGCGGCCCCCGCCGTTCGAGCCTGGCGGGCGCAAGCCGCGAATGACGTCGAAGCGAACGCCGATCTCTTCGGCGAGGAGGTCGCGTGACACAGGTCACCTGCAGCCAGGGGTGGCGTGCCCGAAGGCAGAGCCGCGGATGCGCGCCCGCGTTGGTACCAGTCCAGGCACCAAGGGGAGGGCGGTCGTGCCCGTACTCAACGTAGTGTTCACCGAAGAGGAGATGGCCTCGCTCCGCGACCAGGCGGAGAAGGAGGACATCAGCCTGAAGAGACTGGCTCATGATGCCGTCCTGGCCGAGGTGCGGCGCCGAAAGATCACCGCGCTGGCCGTCCGCACGGCCCGTGCATCGGCCGTCCTGAACAAGCGCCTCGAAAACGAGTAGGCGGGGAACGCCACGGCAGCCATCGCCCTCCTCGGCGTGAACGGCTACGACCTGACGGAACCGCTCGACGTGGACGCGGCAGAGAAGCTGGTCCTGGCGACCGCGCAATCGCAGATCGAGCACGAGACGGTGGCAGCGTTGCTGGAAGGGTTCGTGAAGCGCGGCACGCTCCTGTGACGAGATCGCCGGAGGTCGGGGCCACCCGCCATTACCCGAGGCGGCCGCTTCCGCGACTGGAGAAGCGCCCCAGCGCGGTCGCCGTCACGAACACGTCCCAACTCCCGGCCGGGAAAACCAGAACGCCCGCCGAGCGCGACTTGCTGTCACGGACCGGCACCGCGCCGCTCGCGGCAGCGAGCAGCGGCGCCCACTCCAGGCAGTTGCCGCCATTGCCGTTGCTGTAGCTGGACTTCACCCATGTCTCACGCCGGACGTCCGAGGCAGTGGTGTTCATCTGACAGAGCCTCCCGGGCCGAACGGATCATCGCCGCCGAGTCGCGCGGCGGCAGGGCGTGTCCCCTGATGCGATCGTAAGCCCGGCGCCTGGCTGTGGCCTCCTCCAAGTCCTCGATCAACGTGCCCGTTCCGATGCTCTCCTCGTACGCGACCGTCGTGCGGTCGTCCAGGGTCAGCAGGGTCAGGGAGCCACCCAGCAAGGCGTGCGCCCCGTGGCTGAACGGCAGCACCTGCACACTGGTTGTGGGCGTGTCCGCCAACTCGATCAGGCGGGCGAACTGTTCGCCCATGACCCCGGCGCCGCCGACAGGCCGCCGCAGCACCGCCTCGTCGAGGATCATCACCAGTTCCGGCGCCGGGTTCGCCGTCAGGAGCTTCTGCCGGCTCAACCGGGCGCTCACCAGCGACTCGACATGCTCCTCCGGCGCCCGGGGATCGCTGGCGCGGAAGATCTCGCGTGCGTAGTCCTCCGTCTGCGCGAGGCCCGGAACGGTATGGCCGGAATACTCCTCGATCACCTGCGCCCGCGCCTCCAGCTCCATTCGCCTGCGGTACTGATCGGGATGGATCTCCCGGCGCGCCAGCGCGTACAGCTCCTGGAAGATGCCGTCCGTCCCGAACGCCGCGTCCAGCGCGGGCGGGAGGTCGGCCGGTGGCATGTACTCGGCGCATTCGACGCGGGACAGGTGGCTCCGGCTCATGTGGACGACGGCCGCGAGACTGTCGAGCGTCATGCCGTTCCTGTCCCGGAACACGCGCATCTTCGCGCCGAACAGGTGGCGCGCCGAAAGGTCGGGCGTGAGTTGGCGCGGCGGGCGGGCCATGTGCGTACTCCCGTGGGCTCGTTGCAACAGCGGCTCACGAGACGCGGGCGCCCGCGATTTCTCACGTTCGGACCCACGACCGCGAACCCTTCCGAGGCTAGGGCAGGAGGCAGCAGATTGTGAGGTGTTCGACACACTCCGCAATCACGAGAGGTAGCGCCGCCGAAATGAGCCGAAGCCCGAGCCGACGCATGCTGTCCACCCTGACCGAAGCCTTCGGCGCCGATGGGGCGTTGATCGTCCCCAAGGACGGGTCCGCCTCGGACGGCGGCGAACTCCCGCCCGGATCCGCCTTGGAGTGGCCCCCGTGCCGGTGCGGGGGCCCGACGTGTCCGGACCGGGACAGCGACGACGGCGACGCGCCCGCGCCCGGCGCGGAGTCGGCGCAGGACCCGCGCCAGCAGCTGCGCGCCCGCCTCGACGAGGTCAACAAGCGCAGTCGCGCGGGCAGGGACGGGCTCGGTGTCGATCGGGGTTGACCTCCGGCACGCTCCGGCCTATTTTCATTACGTACCCGTTCCGTTTCGTAAATGGAGATGAGCATGATGCCCGGCAGCCGCGGCGCGGAGCCTGCCCGGGGCAGACCTCGCGACTCCGGCCGGGATCTGGCGATCCTCGACGCGACGCTGAGGCTGCTGGTCGAGGTCGGATACGACCAGTTGTCCATCGAATCGGTCGCGGCCGAAGCAGGGGTGGGCAAGCCCACGGTCTACCGGCGCCACGCCGGCAAGGCCGCGCTGGTGGCCGCGGCGGTCGAGCACCGCGCGGCGAGCGTTCCGCCCGCGATCCCGGCCGGTGATCTCCGGCAGGCCCTGCTGGGGACCGTGGCATGGCTGACCGAACAGATCGCCGAGCAGGAGATCGGGCTGCTCGGCGCCCTCTTCGCCGGCATGCGCAGCGATCCGGACCTGGCGGCGGAGATGCGGCGGATCCTGCGCCGCGACGAAGCGGCGATGACCGAGCAGCCGTTCGGCGGCATCCAGGACGAGCACCTCGTTCCCGGAGCCGCCGGACTGTTCGCCGAGATCGTCCCGGCGCTCATCGTCCACCGGCTCGTATTCGTCGGGGAGCCCTGCGACCAGGGCTTCGTCGAGCACATCGTGGACGACATCGTGCTGCCGCTGATCCAGCGCCGATGAACGGCGGAGCGTCCCCCTCGCCCCTACCGGCGCCCCTCGACACAACACAACGGAGGCGACACAGCGTGATCGTCATCACCGGCGCGACCGGCGCCCTGGGCGGCGCCGTCGTCGGGCACCTGCTCGAACGCATCCCCGCGGCCCGCATCGGCGTCAGCGTCCGCGACGTCACCAAAGCACAGCATCTCGCCGATCGCGGCGTGCGCGTACGGCGCGGCTCCTACGACGACCCGGCAGCGCTGCGTTACGCGTTCGAGGGCGCCGAACAGGTCCTGCTGGTCTCCCAGAACGACCCCGCCGCCGACGGAATCGGCCTGCACCGCAACGCGATCGAGGCCGCGGCCGCCGCGGGCGCGCAGCGCGTCCTGTACACCAGTCACCAGAATGTGCGCCCCGGCAGCCCGTTCGCCCCGGCGCACGAGCACGCCGCCACCGAAGCGCTGCTCGCGGCGTCGGGGATCGCCTGGACGTCGCTTCGCAACGGCTTCTACGCGCACAGCCTCGACTGGCTGCTCGGCCCCTGGCAGGCGACCGGCGCGATAGCCGCACCGGCCGACGGCCCCGTCTCCTGGACGGACCGCGCCGACGCCGCCGAAGCCACAGCGGTCATCCTCGCCGGTCAACGCCCCTTCGACGGCCCCGTCACGCTCACCGCGCGCCGTGCCGTCACCTTCGGCGACATCGCCACGACCGCGGCCGAACTCACCGGCCGTGACATCAACCGAGTCGTCCTGGACGACGAGCAGTGGCTCACCGGCCGGATCGCCTCCGGCACACCAGAGCCGATGGCGCGCATGCTGCTGCCGTTCTTCGACGCCGCGCGCAGCGGCCACTTCGCGGAAACCGGCCCGCTGCTGGCCGAACTCCTGGGCCGCGAACCGCACACGGTCGCCGACCTCCTCGCCGAGCGGATCAACGCCTGAGTTCAGGGCGCGGTCTCCATCACCTCGCGAGCGCGCCGGGCGAACCTCTCGCGGCTCGCCTCCACCGCGTCCACCGCGCGTTCGAGGCCGGCCGGGTAGCCGTCGTCCGGCAACTGCCCCTGGAGCACGCGCTCGAGGTACGTCCGCAGGGACCGCACGTCCGACCACACGTTCACGGCCTCCTCGGCCACGCCCTCCGGGCCCATGAGGTCGAGCCGTGCCTGCGCCTTGTACAGGGTGTGCACCGCCTTGCCGAGTTCCTCGACGGCCTCCCGCAGCACGTCCGTCGGGGGCGGGGCGTCGCGGACGGCGGCCGGCACGCCGTCCTGGTGGGCTATGCGGTGCAGCACGGCGTCGACCGGCTCCGCGGCCTCCGTGAAGGCGAGGTACACCTCGCGGCGCTCGCCCCGCAACTCCCTGCCGTGTTCGGCCGCCCCCTGGTCGCGGGCCAGACGCCGATCCGCTGTCGTCTTCAGCCACGAGGTGCTCAACGTGCCGACGACGCCGACTCCGGCCCCCACGATGGCCGCCCATCCCTGGTCCATGCACCCATCCTGCTGCCTCGCGCCGCCGCGCGAAACCGGCTTCCTGGATGTTCTGGTCTCTCCAACTGCCGTACCACACCTCTAGACTTGGCGGAGCCGCGTACACGTCATTGGAGGGGAGACGGGCATGCCGGGTGATGCGGAGCGCGGTCCGGCGGCGCGGTTCGCCTCCGAGTTACGAGCCCTCCGCCACTCCGCGGGCGGCCCGACCTACCGCCAGATGGCCGCGCGTACGGGGCAGTCCTCCAGCGCCCTGTCCGCTGCCGCGCAGGGCGCACAACTTCCGCCCCTTGACGTCGCTCTGGCCTACGCCGAAGCCTGCGACGGGGATCGTGCGGAATGGGAACGGCGGTGGCGAGCCGCGCGGGACGAGCTCGACGAGGCAACGACAACGGCACCACCACCGTCAACCGCTCGGCGGAGGTGGGTCATTGCCGTCGTCGGTGCTACCGCGCTCGCCCTGGCCGCCGCCGGCGTCGTACTCGCGAACCTGCCGCAGGACAAGCAGCCGTCATCGGGCCACGCCGAGGCCTCCCGCCTGTTCGCCGAGGGCGACGTCTTCAACCAGCCGCACCCGCATCCCCATCTGGCGTCCGGCTCCGCCGAACTGGTCGACGACCTGCTCGCCCCTGGCAAGGTGCAGTTGTACACCGGCACGGCCGGATTTCCGGTGTACCGGGCCACGTCCAGCACCCCGACCTACGCGGTCACCCCACGCGAGCACATCGGCAGTTGGGGGCCCGACCCGTTCGCCGGCGTCCGCTTCCCCTGGGACGCGTCGTGGAAGGCGCCGAAGAGGGAATGGACAGTGGTGATCGCGCCGGACGGGCAGGCGGTGGAGTGCTGGCGGATCAAGGTGCAGGCAGGCAGGCCGAGCTGCGAGTGGGGCGCCGTGACCGACACCCGCCGCGCGTCGATCGTCAAGAAGGGCAAGGCCACCGGCGGTGGTTTCTCCCGTCTCGCAGGAGTGATCACTCGCGCGGACTGGAAGGCCGGGCGCATCGATCACGCCCTGAGCTTCGGCGCCCCCGACAACGACGGCCGGCACGTGTTCCCGGCGGTGGCGAGCGACGGCCGGGAGAAGGGCCGCTGGCACGAGGGGCAGTTCATCTGGCTCGACCCCGCCTACGACATCGACTCCGACCCCACGCTCAAGCCGTACGAGCGGATGGTCGCGAAGGCACTGCAGACGTACGGCGCCTTCGACGTCAAGAACGCCGACAGGTTCAGCTTCGCGTCCGAGTACGGGTCGAAGCCGCCGGACGGCGACGCCGGCACCTACGCCTCCCTCAGTGACATCGAGTTCGCGAAATACCTGCGGGTCGGGACCGTCCCGCCCGCGCCGTAAGGGCTCGGCCCCGCAGAGAGCGATCCACTCTCAGCGGCTCCCAGCCGTCGGATGCCCGGGTGGCGCAGGCCCCGTTCCGTATCTCTCTCCCCTTCCGTCACCGCCTGCTGCTAACCTGCGGCTTCACACTCCGGTCATCGTCTGCACACCTCAGGGTCACCAACACCGAGGCGTGCTGGACGCCCATGTCCATCCATCCCGAGGACTCGCCATGCCTCCCGTTGATCCGCCGTCTCCCGTCCCACCGCCCGCCGGGCCGCAGTCGGACCCTTACGTCACGACGCCCGCGCTCGTCCCGCTGCGGTCCGCCGCGCAGGCCGGGGACTGGGCCGCGACCAGGCGGTTCCTGACCGGCCTCGGTGACGACGACCAGGCGTACGCCGTGCGGATGCTGACGGAGATCGACGACACCGAGGCGTACCTGGAGCGTGCCGCGGCCGAGAATCCGGACGATCCGCTGGCCAGGACCCTGGTCGCCGCGCGCTACGTCGTCGTCGGCTGGAACATCCGCACCCACAGCAGGCCCCAGTACGTGTCGCGGGACCAGTTCACGCGGTTCCACGAATGGCTTCGGCGCGCCGAGGAGTTGCTGATCGGCATCTGCGCGGACCATCCCTCGTACGCCCTCGCCTGGAACGCACGCCTGGCGACCGCGCGCGGCCTCGAACTCGGCCAGAGCGAGGCGCGTCGCCGCTACGACCGGCTGGCGGCGCACCATCCGTACTACTTCGCTTCTCAGCGCCATCTGCTGCAGAAACTGTGCCCGAAGTGGGGCGGTACGTACGAGTCGCTGCACGAGTTCGCCCGCACCTGCGCGGACGCCGCGCCGCCGGGGAGCCTGGCGGGGGCGCTGGTCGCCGACGCGCACATGGAGCACTGGCTCGAACTGGACGAGCCGGCGGACGGCGAGTACATCGCCTCCCCCGAGGTGCGCGACGAACTGACCGAGGCTGCCGCCCGATCAGTGCTGCACCCGGACCACCGACCGGGCTTCTGGGACGTGACCTGCCACTCCCTGTTCGCGATGGCGCTGTCGACGGGCGGCCATCACGCCGAGGCCGCCCCGCACTTCAAGGCGCTCGGCGAACGGTTCGACAGACAGCCTTGGGGCTTCCTGCGCGGCGACCCGGAGAGCCAGTTCGTCAACCACCGTACGACCGCGCTGACACTGACAAGCTGACAAGCCGAGAAGCCGAGAAGGGGCTGACCGATGCCGGAGAACACCACCACAGTCGCCGGTGCGGCGCAGACGGGTACGGGCGACGCCGCGCCGCCGTCGGCGGTGGGCCACGTGCGGGAGACGGAGGTGTGCGGCATACGCGCCTTCCTGGCCGCGCCGGCCGCCACGGACGCGACCGCCACGGACGCGGCCGCCACCGACGCGGCCGCTCCGTCCGAGGGCCGCGAGGTCTCCGCCGGGCTCGCCTTCCGCGTCGGCACGGTGGACGAGACGTACGCGACGCACGGCATCTCCCACCTGGTGGAACACCTGGCGCTGCACCGCCAGGGCATGACCGAAGCGCACTACAACGGCGCCACGACCAGCACGGCCACGGTCTTCCACGTCTCGGGGACCGAGGAGGAAGTGGTCGCGTACCTCAACGGCGTGTGCGCGTCCCTGCGGGACCTGCCGCTTGACAGGCTGGAGACCGAGCGCGAGATCCTGCGCACGGAGGCGTCCGGCCGCAGCGACGGCCCCAACCACGCGCTGCCGCTGTGGCGTTACGGGGCCCAGGGCTACGGGCTCGCGAGCTACACGGAGTTGGGCAGCTGGCACCTGGACGCGGATGCCGTACGTGACTGGGCCCGTACGCGGTTCACCCGCGGCAACGCCGTGCTGTGGTTCACCTCGGACACCGTGCCCGGCACCCTGGACCTCGCCCTGCCCGACGGCGAGTTCCTGCCCACTCCGGCAGCCACTTCGGCGCTGCCCGTCACACCAGCCTGCGTCCACGGTGGCGATGGCGTGGTCGTGGCGGACGGCGTGGTGCGCAGGTCCGTGGCGGCCACCGTCTTCGCCGACGTCCTCGGCCGTGCCCTCTACACGGACCTCCGCCGGACGGGCGGCTACTCCTACACCGCGACCGCCGCCTACGCGCCGCGCGACGCGGAGTACGCGACCATCACGGCGTACGCCGACGCCCTGCCGAAGAAGCAGGACGCGGTGGTCGGCGGCTTCGTGGACGCCCTCGCACGGCTACGCGCGGGCCACGTCGAGCAGTCGGAACTCGACTCGGTGCGCGCAAAGCGTTTGAAGGCGGCCGAGAGCCAGACGCGCGAACCGGACGCGCTCGTCGTGTCGCGCGCCATGAACGCGCTCACGGGGCACGAGTCCCTCCCTCCCGCCCAGTGGAGGACGGAACTCGAGGCCCTCACCGTCGAGGACGTGCGCGACGTGGCACGCGCCTGGTACGCCACGTCGCTGCTCCAGGCGCCGGGGCGCGGCGCCGACTGGGCGGGGTTCACCGAGGCGCCCCAGTTCTCGGCCCCCGAGTCCGCCGTCACCGGGACGCGTCACCGTTCCATCGAGGACGCCGAGTGGACGCTGGTCATCGGGGATGACGGGGTCGGCTGCAACGGCCCCGGGGACCGGGTGACGACCGTTCGCTACGCGGACTGCGCTGCCGTCGTGGCCTACCCGGACGGCGGCCGCCTCCTGACCGGCCTCGACGGGTTCCGTGTCGCCGTCGAACCGACGATGTTCGCGAACGTCACGCAGAGTCGCATCGCCCTCATCGACCGGTCGGTGCCGCCCGCGGCGGTGGTACGGATGCCGAAGCGCGACCCGGAGCGCATCCCCAAGCCGGACGTTCCGGCCGCGGCGTCGACCGCCGCCACACCGGCAGGCGCCGCCACCGCCGCGGGCGCCCGGCCCGCGCGGCGGTCACGACGGCGGCTGGCCGCACTTGTGGTGACGCGCATCCTGGCACTATTCCTCGCCGTGTTCGCCGGACTCTTGACCCTGGCGGAGCTGACCACCCCCGACAAGGACTACGTCGCCCTCGTGATCGCGTGGGTGCTTGCGATCGGCGCCGTACTGCTGGCGCGGAGGCTCATGCGGCCGAGCCGGCGAGCGGGCGGGCGCACGCGGGGACGAGCGGCCAAGTCCTGACGTCCGGGGACGGCGCGACACGCGTGCGCGACACGCGTGCGCAGCGTGCGTACTCAACGCGCTTGCTCAGCGTGCGCGTTGCGCCGAGTAGAGGTGGCTGTCGCGGAAGCTCGTCGCGCCGAGTACGCGGCCGACCAGGATCACCGCTGTCTTCGTGATGCCCGCCGCCCTGACCTGGTCGGCGATGTCCGACAGCGTTCCGCGCAGCACCAGTTCGTCGTCCCTGCTCGCCATCGCGACCACCGCCGCCGGGCAGTCCGCGCCGTAGTGCGGCAGCAGTTCCGCGGCCACGCGGTCCGCGTACCGCGCCGCCAGGTGCAGGACGAGGAGCGCGCCGCTCGCACCCAGCGTCGCCAGGTCCTCGCCCTCGGGCATGGGCGTGGCCTGCTGGGCGACGCGCGTGAGGATGACCGTCTGGCCGACCGTCGGCACCGTCAGCTCGCGGCCCAGCGCCGCTGCCGCCGCCGCGAAGGCCGGTACGCCGGGGACCATTTCGTAGGGCACGCCCGCCGCGTCGAGGCGCCGCATCTGCTCGGCGACGGCGCTGAAGACGGACGGGTCGCCCGAGTGCAGCCGCGCCACGTCACGGCCCTCGCCGTGCGCGCGCACCATTTCCGCCGTAATGGCGTCCAGGTCCATGCGCGCCGTGTCGACCAGCCGCGCGCCCGGCGGGCACTCAGCGAGCAGGTCGGTCGGAACCAGGCTGCCCGCGTACAGGCACACCTCGCAGCGCGCCAGCAGCCGGGCGCCCCTCAGTGTGATGAGGTCGGCCGCTCCCGGGCCCGCGCCTATGAAGTGGACCGTCATGTCGTGTCTCCCGGTGTGTCGTCCGGTGTGTCGTCCGCTGTGTTCGCCGCCTGCTTCGTGACCGACCACTGCGTCACCGGCATCGCCTGCCGCCAGCCCGTGAACGTCCCCACGGGCACCGCCGTCGCCACCGCGAGCCGGACCAGTTCGCCGCCGTGCCGCCCGTACCAGCGCGCGAGCAGCGCCTCCGACTCCAGCGTCACCGTGTTCGCGACCAGCCGGCCGCCCTCCCCGAGCGCGGCCCAGCACGCCTCGAGCAGGCCGGGGGCCGTCAGGCCGCCGCCGACGAACACCGCGTCCGGCGGGCCCGGCAGTGCGGTCAGCGCCGCGGGCGCCGTGCCCGTCACGACGTCAAGGCCCGGCACGCCGAGCGCACGCGCGTTGCGGCCGATGCGCTCGGCGCGTACGGGGTCGCGCTCCACCGCCACCGCGCGGCACGACGGGTGCGTGCGCATCCACTCGACGCCGATGGAGCCCGAGCCGCCGCCGACGTCCCACAGCAGTTCCCCGGGCGCGGGCGCGAGCGCCGCGAGCGTGGCGGCGCGCACGTGGCGCTTCGTGAGCTGGCCGTCGTGCTCGTACGCCGTGTCCGGCAGCCCCGGTACGGCGCCGAGCCTGGCGGCGCCCGGAGCACGCGTGCACTCGACGGCGACGATGTTCAGCGGGTCGCCGGGCGGCTCGTCCCACGTGTCGGCCGTGCCGCGCAGGTGCCGCTCATGCGGCTCGCGCGGCTCACGCGTCTCGTCCGCCTCGTGCGCCCCGTGCGCCCCGTGCGCCCCGTGCGCCCCGTGCGCCTCGTGCGGCTCGTGCGCCCCGTCCGCCTCGTCGCCGAGCCGCTCCAGCACGTGCAGCGCGCTCGGCCCGTACCCGCGCTCTCGCAGCAGCGACGCGACAGTGGCCGGCGTCGTGGCGTCGGCGCTCAGCACGAGGATCCGGCGGCCGTCGTGCAGGGCGGCCGCGAGCCGCTCGGGCGGCCTGCCGACGAGAGTGACGACCTCGACGTCCTCCTGCGGCCAGCCAAGCCGCGCGCAGGCGTACGACATCGACGACGGATGCGGCAGCACGCGCAGCCGCCCCGCCCCGACGGTCTCGGCGAGCAGGCGGCCGATGCCGTAGTACAGCGGGTCACCGCTCGCCAGCACGCACACATCGCGTTCCGCGTGCCCGGCGAGCAGCCCGGGCACGGCGGGGCGCAGCGGCGAAGGCCAGGCGACGCGCTCGGCACGCGCCTCGGGCGGCACGAGGGCGAGCTGGCGCGGCGCGCCGATCACGACGTCAGCGGCGAGCAGCGCGCGCCGGGACGGGTCGGGCAGCCCGGCCCAGCCGTCGGCGCCCACCCCGACGACGGTGAGGGTGCCGTGGGGTGCGGGCTCGGGGGCCGTCATCGGGGGCCGTCCTCGCCGGGCCTTTCGTCGCCCGTCCCGTCCTCGTTCTCCGGCTCCGCCCCCGCCTCGTCGTCCCCGGCGGCCTTCGCACCTTCCTCGGCCTCGCCCGACACCAGCAGCAGCTCGTCGCGCGGGCGCAGCACCGTGTCCGGGCTCATGGGCAGCAGGTGACCGTCGCGCAGGACGGTGCTGACCCACACGTCGCCGTTGGTGACGACGTCGCCCAGCGTGGTCCCGTCGGCGTCGTCACCGGCCTTGACCGTGTAGTGGCGCGTGCCCACGGGCTCGTGCGGCAGACGGACGCCGAAGGACCACGGGGTGGGCGTGGTCTCCTCCATGGGGACGCCGAGACGCTTGGCCGCGAAGCCGATGCTGCCGCCCTGGACCAGCACGGAGAAGGCGACGACCATGAAGATGATCTCGTAGATGCGCCGGGAGTCCGGCACGCCCGCCGAGATCGCGAAGCCGCCCAGCAGGATGGGCACCGCGCCCTTCAGCCCGGCCCACAGCACGAACGCCCGCTCGCCGTGCCGCATGCGCACCGGTAGCAGCAGCGGACCCACGAGCAGCGGACGCACGACGAACGCGAGCAGGACCGCGAGCACCAGGCCGATCAGCCAGGCGTTGTCCCTCCCGAGCGCTTCGAGGCCGATCGTCGCCCCCAGCGCCACGAACACCACGATCTCGGCCAGGCTCGCGAGCGCCGAGCACACCTGCCGGATCTCCAGGCGGTACGGCACGGACTCGTCCCCCAGCAGCACGCCCGCGACGAGCACCGCGAGGAACCCCGAGCCGTGCGCGACGGTCGCGGCGCCGTAGATGACCCCCGCCCCGGCGAGCGCGCGCACCGGGTGCAGGCCCGCGCCGGGCAGCGGCACCTTGCGGATGAACCAGAGCAGGGCGAACCCGCCCACCGCGCCGACCGCGACACCGACGGCCATCTGCTCGACGAACGTGACGAGGATCTGCCCCACCTGCGCACCCGTGCTGCCGCCCGCGCCGAGCAGGGCGACCATGAGGGCGATGCCGACGGGGTCGTTGGTGCCGGACTCACCCTCCAGGATCGTGCCGGTACGGCCGGTGATCTCGCGCCGGCCCAGCACGGAGAAGACCACCGCAGGGTCCGTCGGGGCGAGCGCGGCGCCGAGCAGCAGCGCGGTGCGCCAGGACAGGTCGCAGGCGAAGTGCGCGAGCAACGTGACCGCGCCGGTCGTCAGGATCGTGCCCGCGACGCCGAGCGAGACGATGGGCACGGCGGCGGCACGGAAACGGCCCCATCCGATGCCGAGGCCGCCGTCGAAGAGGATGACGATCAGCGCGACGGTGACGACCTGCTCGACCAGCCCGATCGGCACCGCCTTCCCCACGGCGGGGAAGAAGTCGGACACGGCGGCCGCGCACACGAGGAAGAGGAACGGGGCCGGGACGCGGATGCGTTCGCTGAGACGGTTCGACACCACCGCGACGAGGACGACCGCCGCCAGGATGAGGATCGTCAGGCCGGTGCTTTCACTGCTGTTCACCGCCCCATCCAATCAAAGGGGGCGCGAGCGGTGGTCCGGCCGGGTGCGGATCGGCAGGGAAAGCGGGACGGCCGCCGAGTCGTCATCGGCGGCCGTCAGCCTGCTGCTCTCGCGCGCCGTGCGCGCGGTGTCACCTGCGGTGCGTCCGCGGGCGGTCGAGCGCCGCGATACCGAGCGCCGCCAGGCCGATCTGGATGAGCCACTCGATCCAGTCGACGCCGTTCGTGTCGGCGACACCGACGGCCGACGCGATCCAGGCGCCGATGAACGCCGCGACGATGCCGATGATGATCGTCCACAGCACACCGATGTGCTGGCGTCCCGGGACCACGAGGCGGCCGAGGACACCGATGATGACGCCGATGACGATC
The DNA here is from genome assembly GCF_017813245.1 of Streptomyces montanisoli. GTDB lineage: Bacteria > Actinomycetota > Actinomycetes > Streptomycetales > Streptomycetaceae > Streptomyces > Streptomyces montanisoli. The sequence continues at coordinate 14,930 of NZ_JAGIQL010000008.1, read as the reverse complement.
GCCGAGATGATGCCTGAGATCTCCATGTCCGCTCCTGTTCGCTTCACTGCCGTCGGCAGTGCGTCCCGTCGGAGCTTGTGCCCGTACGGCAGGCGTTCACTCCCCGCAAGGGGCGGGGCGCGGAAGCGCAGGGGGCGCGGACGTCTCAGCCCGCGCGGCGGCGCCTGCGCCAGTCCGCGACGATCTCCTCGACGTCGAACGGACGGATCCCGAGCGGCGGACCCGGCGGCGGCTTCGCCAGCAGGGCGCCGATCCTCTCGTTGATCTCCGCCACGATCCGCCGGACCTTCCCCTCCGACGGCGCGCGCTTCGCGGCGACGAGCGCGTCCTCGGCCTCCTTGCGCAGGGCCAGCGTCGGCGGGAGGTAGGACAGGTTTTCCTGCCGCATCTTGTCCTTGATCCACCACAGCTCGTCGTACGGCCTGTCGAGCCCGACGAGCGGCTTGCCCGCGCCGGTCAGGCCGTCGAAGACGCCGCGCTCCTGGGCGTCCCTGATCTGCCGGTCCACCCACGTCTCGAAGTTGACGCCCGGCGGCTTGCGTTCGGTCATCGGTGAGCCTCCTCCGGCGATCCTGTCACGCCCCGGCGCGCGCCTCGCGCGTCCACTCCGGGTCCCGGCCGGTGAGCCCGAGCAGCCGCTCGAACCTGCCCGCCCCGGGGGCCACGGGAAACTCGGGCCCGAACACGCCCATCTTCCGCCCGGTCGGCGCCAGCTGCGCCCACTGCGGACCGAGCTCGTCCAGCAACGTCGCGTCCACGCCGGACGGGGCGTAGGGCAGGCCCGTCGCGCGTGCCAGGTCCCAGCCGTGCACCACCAGGTCGCCGAGCACCATGCACCCGACCGTGCGTGCGGGCATGGCCCTCGCGCCCGTCGTGCCCTCCTCGGCGCCCGGCTCGGCCCAGGCCTCGACGAGACGACGCGTCGCCTCGGCGAAGCCGGTCCGCCAGTCCCCTTCGAGTGGCATGGACTGCTGGCTGAAGTCCGAGTCGCGCTTGGCCGCGAGCTCCCGGAAGTTGACCACCACGCGGTAGAGGTGGCCGGCCAGCGTGCGCACGTCGTAGTCGCCGCACGGCGTCGGCCAGGACAGCTGCTCGTCCTCGATGCCGCGGACGACCGGAACGGTGCGGGCCGCGGCGCGTTCCAACAGGTCACTGATCTTCTCGCTCATACGGCCGACGCTAGGCGACGGCGCGTGGCGCGTGGCGCGTCTTGAACAAACGCGCCACCGGACGCACGCGCCCCGGCCGCCGCCTACGATCGGACGCATGGCAGGCCCACGCCGTGACACGCGCGGCATCGTCGACGCCGGGGGCCTCTTCGCGCGCGTGCGTTTCCGGCGCAGGGAGCCCGCGCCGGAGCTGCGCCCCTTCCTGGAGCACTACTGGCTGATCGACTGGGACCTGGACGAGCCGTACGCGTCCCAGGTCGTGCCGCACCCCTCGGTCAACGTCGTCTTCCAGCACTTCGCCAGGGAGAGCCCCGGCACGCACAAGAGCCGCCCGTTCGCCGAGATCGCGGGCATCCGCCACGAGCTGTTCGTGCAGAAGCTCGCCGGACGCGGCCGCGTGTGCGGGGTGCAGTTCCGGCCGGGCGGTTTCCGTCCCTTCTCCCCCGGGCGCTCCGTCGCCGACTGGACGGGCCGGCAGATCCCGCTGGCCGAGGCCATGCCGGTGACGGACGACGACATCGCGGCCGTCCTCGGCCCCGAGGCGGAGGACGACCGGGTCGCCGCGCTGGACGCCTACCTGCTCGCGGTGGTGGCGGCCGCGCCCGCCCCTGAGCACGCACCGCACGTGGCGAGGGCGACGGCGCTGGCCGACCTGGTGCGCCGCGACCGCTCGATGCGGCGGGTCGACGCCCTCGCGCAGGCGGGCGGTCTCTCGCCGCGCTCGCTGCAACGGCTCTTCGCCGGGTACGTGGGCGTGGGCCCGAAGTGGGTCATCCTGCGCTACCGCATCCACGAGGCGCTCGAACGTGCCGAGGCGGCGGGCGGCACGGCGGACTGGAGCACGCTGGCCGCGGACCTCGGCTACAGCGACCAGGCGCACCTGGTGCGGGACTTCACGGCCACGGTCGGCGTGTCACCGACCGCGTACGGGCGCGCTGTCTGAGTGGCCGGGCGCGGTTGTCAGACCCCCCTCGTACCGTGGACCGGTATGGAGAGGAAGGCACCGCGAGTGCTGCTCGAACCGTGGTCGGAGGCCGACCTCGGCCTCCTGCGCGCCCTGAACGCGCCGGAGCTGATGACGCACCTCGGCGGCCCCGAGACGGACGAGCAGGTGCTCGTCAGGCACCGGCGGTATGTGGGCATGAGCGCGCGGAGCGCCGCCGAGGACAGGATGTTCCGCGTCGTGCTCGTGCCGGAGGAGTCGCACGCGCCCGCGCCCTCCGTGGGCCTGGTCGGCTTCTGGGAGCACGTCTGGCAGGGCCGGGGGATGTACGAGTCGGGCTGGGGGCTGCTCGCCGCGTTCCAGGGCAGGGGCATCGCCGCGGCAGCGGCGCGTGCGGTCGCCGAGCAGGCGCGCGCCCAGCGCGCGCACCGCTTCCTGCACGCGTTCCCCTCGGTGACCAACCCGGGCTCCAACGCGGTCTGCCGCAGGGCGGGCTACACCCTGCTCGGGGAGTGCGCCTTCGAGTACCCGCCGGGCAGCATGATGCGCTGCAACAACTGGCGCCTCGACCTGGCCGCCTCCCCGGAGGAGCGTGCGGAGTGGGAAGCGATGGAGGCAACGGAAACTCCGCCCGCTTCCTGAGCGCCGATGCCATGCTGACGGGGTGAACGGACCCTCGATCCAGCTCGGCGTCGCCCCCGAGTTGCGCCTCTTCGTCGCCGCCGAGCGCCGCCACGGCGTCTTCACCGTCGTCACGGACGGCTCGTCCACGCTCGGCCACGTCGTCCAGTCGCTCGGGATCCCGCTCACCGAGGTGGGCAGGCTGCTGGTCGACGGTCGGCCCGTGCCCGTCTCGCACGTGCCGTCCGCCGGCGAGACCGTCGGGGTGCGGCCGCGCCCGCGCCCCCAGGCCGTGCCCGGCGCGCCGCTGCGCTTCCTGCTCGACGTGCATCTCGGCACGCTCGCCCGCAGGATGCGCCTCCTCGGCGTGGACGCGGCGTACGAGAGCGAGGACGTCGGCGACGCGGAGCTCGCGAGGCGGTCCGCCGCCGAGTGCCGCGTCATGCTCTCCCGCGACCGCGGGCTGCTGCGCCGCAGCGCGCTGTGGGCGGGCGCGTACGTATACAGCGACCGTCCCGTGGACCAACTTCGCGACGTGCTCGGGCGGTTCGCACCCGCCCTCGCCCCCTGGACGAGGTGCACGGCGTGCAACGGCGTCCTGACGGCGGCCGACAAGGACGACGCGTCGGTGCGTGCCAGGCTCCAGCAGGGCACGATGCGGTCGTACGACGTGTTCGCCCGGTGCGCGGCCTGCGGCAAGGTCTACTGGCGCGGCGCGCACCACGGGCACCTGGCGGAGATCGTCGCCGAGGCGGTGCGGGAGTTCGGGGACGGGACGGCGGCCTGACGCGCGCGTCCGTACACGAACGTCGAGCGCGCACGCCGCCGGCGCGGCGCGGCGGCCGCGCACCCGCGTGGCACGCTGTGGCCATGTTCGTGCTCCGCTCCGCCGCGCTCTACGTACTCGCCGCACTGTTCGAGATCGGCGGTGCCTGGCTCGTGTGGCAGGGCGTGCGCGGCGACGGCACCGCGGGCGGGCGCGGCTGGCCGTGGATCGTCGCGGGCGTCGCGGCGCTCGGCGCGTACGGCTTCGTCGCCACGCTCCAGCCGGACGGCCAGTTCGGCCGCGTCCTCGCGGCGTACGGCGGTGTCTTCGTGGCCGGTTCCGTCGTCTGGGGCGTGGTCGCGGACGGCTACCGCCCGGACCGCTGGGACATCGCCGGTGCCGCGGTCTGCCTGGTGGGCATGGCGCTGATCATGTTCGCGCCGCGTGGCCGCTGACGTGCGCGGCGAACGCCTCGCCGCTGACGGCGCGGCGAACGCCGGGCAACGCTCAGGAGCCGGCCGCGACCGCCCGTCCGGCCTCTAGGGCACCCTGCCTATCCTGGGGTTTCGGCAGAGACCACACGCGCGAGGAGAACACCCATGACCGCCGCCGCCGACCGTCACACCGCCGTCGTCACCGGCGCGAGCAGCGGCATCGGCGCCGCGACCGCACGGCAGCTCGCCGCCGCCGGCTACCACGTCGTGGCCACCGCGCGCCGCGAGGACCGCCTCGCCTCGCTCGTCGAGGAGATCACCGCGGCAGGCGGCAGCGCGAGCGCCCACGGGCTCGACGTCACGGACCGCGCCGCCGTCGACGCCTTCGCCGCGGACCTCGCGAAGACGGCGCCCGGCGCGGTCGAGGTCCTGGTCAACAACGCGGGCGGCGCGCTCGGCGCGGACCCGGTCGCCAGCGGCGACGTCGCCGAGTGGCGGCAGATGTACGAGACGAACGTCCTCGGCACGCTCAACGTCACGCAGGCGCTGCTGCCCGCGCTGACCGGCAGCGGCGACGGCACGGTGGTGATCGTCTCGTCCACGGCGGGGCACGGCACGTACGAGGGCGGCGCGGGATACGTCGCCGCCAAGCACGGCGAGCACGTGCTCGCCGAGACGCTGCGCCTCGAGATCGTCGGCACGCCGGTACGGGTGGTCGAGATCGCGCCGGGCATGGTCAAGACCGAGGGGTTCTCGACCACGCGCTTCCACGGCGACACGGCGAAGGCGGCCAAGGTGTACGAGGGCGTCGCGGCGCCCCTGACCGCGGACGACGTGGCCGACACGATCACCTGGGCCGTCACCCGCCCCAGCCACGTCAACATCGACCTGCTGGTCGTCAGGCCTCGCGCGCAGGCGTCCAACACCAAGGTGCACAGGGAGCTCTGAGCGAACCGGCCGACGACCGGGACCCACATCGAGGCGAGGAGCGAGTGATGACCGACAACTTCACCACGCGGGCCCACGACGAGGGCGCGAGGCGCGGCGGCGAAGCCGTCGAGACGTACGCGTACTCCGGCCACACCGCCAGCGGCCAGAGCTGGCGGTCGAGTCCGGGCGAGAACCTGACGAGACTGCTGGCGGACCTGCTGCACTGGGCGGACGACACGCAGCGGGACTTCGACAGGGCACTGGAGCGCGCGAGGAAGCTGCACGACACGGAGCTGTAAGCCAGATCCTCACATCAACTGAACGCCTGATCGAAAGATCATCAGTTCAGGTGAGGGGGCGGCAACCTACTGGCGCGGACACCTCCGAATGGGTGATGCTCACTGTGTGCGAGTGACCGGCCGCGGACCGTCACGAGCGCTCCCGCCCAGTCCCACGAGGCGGGAACAGTCCCAGTAGTGCGCGCCCTCAGGGCAGCACGCAGCAAGGAGAGAACGAAACATGAACATCCTCACTGGTGTCCTCGCCGGCCTCATCCACTTCGTCGGCTGGCTGATCTGACACACGGCGAGCACGGCGCCGGCCTCCCCCGAGGAGGCCGGCGCCTTCGCGTGCGCCCCGCGGGGTCACCACGCACCCGCCCGCCGCGCCCGGCGGGCGAGCACACCGTCCCGCAGCTCCTCCATCTCCCGCAGCACGTCGCGGCGTTCGCGCCGGGCGAGACGGTCGAGGTAGAGACGGCCGTGGAGATGATCGGTCTCGTGCTGCAAGCACCGGGCGAAGTAGCCGCGCCCCTCCACGACGACCGGCTCACCGTCCTTGTCGAACCCGCGCACGACAGCCCTGTCGGTACGCGCGACGACGCGCTGCGGCCCGGGGACGGACAGGCACCCCTCGCACTCCTCGACGAGCCGCCGCTCGCCCGGGGGAAGCTCGTCGAGCACCGGGTTGAGTACGTGCCCCACGTGACGGACGCCCCAGTCGTCGTCCATGTCCCAGACGAACAGCCGCAGATCGACGCCGACCTGGTTCGCGGCGATGGCCGCGCCCTCCGCGACGGAGTTGGTGGCGAACATGTCGTCGACGAGCGCGGCCAGTTCGGCCGACCCGAAGTCGGCGGCCCCGGCGGGACGGCACCGCCGCCGCAGGATCTCCTCCCCGACGAGCGTGACGGGCCGCGGCGTTCCGCGCCGCTCGGTCTCGGCCATGCGTACTCCTCGGGGAACGGGCCGGGGCGCGACCACCGGCGACCGCGGCTTGCACAGGGCTTTGCAAAGTAGCACGCTTTGCAAAATGAGCGACGAACCACTGCCCCGCTTCGCCCCCACCGCCCCGCGCCTGCTCCCCGACCACCCCGTGCGCCTCGCGCTCCTCGACCTGCTGGCGGAGCACGGCACGCTGACGGCGACGGAGGCGGCGCGGCATCTCGGGCACAGTTCCGGTCTCTGCTCGTTCCACCTGCGCCAACTCGCCCGGTACGGCCTGATCGAGGAAGCCCCTCACGCTGGCGGCCGGGCCAAGCCGTGGCGGCTGCGCTGGGAGGACACCGGCGACGACGGGACGACACCGGCAAGCGACGGACCGGGCGCCGAATTCGCCACGCTGACGCGCGCGCTGGAGAACGAGAGCTACGACCGCTGGCTGGAGCACCGGGAGCGGGCGCCCCTGGAGTGGCGTGGGCGCGAGGACGAGGCGGTCAGCGCGGTGGTGTACCTGACCCCGTCCGAGGCGGCCGAGCTGGCACGCTCCTTCGAGGAGCGGCTGCGCGCCTACGCGGTGCGCGACGCCTCCCCGTCCCGCCGGCCGCGCGACGCGGTGGCGGTCGCCGCGATCGCGCGCGTCTTCCCGCTCCTGACGCCGCCCCACGACCGGGAGTAGGCCGACCGGGAGTAGGCCGACCGGCCGACGTGTCCGGCTTCGGACTCGCACGTGACGGCGTGTTGAGTTCCGGTGGCATGTGGTGGAAAACTGTGAGAAAAGTTCGTAGTTGTTTGTGAAGGGCCGTCAAGTCCCGGAGGCTGCACATGCGATCCATCCGCGAAAGATTCCGGCGGGCGGTGTCCGGGGTGGCACTGTCGGCGCTGCTGGGCAGCGGGCTGGCCGTGGCGGCCGCCGCGCCGGCCGGCGCCGCACCGCACCCCACCGCACCGCACCCCGCGAACACCTGGACCGTGAACGAGCCCGGCCGCTCGACCCTCAGCGCCGAACTCGATCTCGACTCGGCGGGCGAGCTGCGCCTCGCGGTCGACCGCGGCAGCGCGCCCGTGCTGCTGCCGGGACGGCTCGGCATCCGCACCGCACGGCACGATCTGACGAAGGGCCTGCGGCTCGTCAAGAGGCACGACCGCACGGTCCACGAGTCCTACCGGATGACCACCGGCAAGCAGCTGCGCCGTTCGGCCACCATGCGGGAGGCGACGTTCACCTTCCGCGGCGCCGACGGAGCGCGGCTCGGCGTGGTGGTGCGGGTGTCGGACGACGGCGTCGCCTACCGGTACCTGCTGAACGACCGCGGTCCGGTCACCGTCGAGAGCGAGGCGTCGACGTTCGAGGTCCCGACGGACGCCAAGGCCTGGTTGCAGCCGTACGTGACCAGCTACGAGACCGAGCGGACCGAGACCACCGCGGGCGCGGCCAACGAGGCGCGGCCCGGCACGTGCACCGGCGACACGTGCTCGTTCGGCTACCCGACGCTGTTCGAGGTCGGTGGCACCTACGTGCTCCTCACGGAGGCGGACGTCGACGGCCGGTACTCCGGCAGCCATCTCGACCATGTGGCCGGCGGCTCCGCCTACTCGGTGGCGCTCGCCGACGGCGCGCCCGTCACGTCGGACGGGCCGCTGGCGACGCCGTGGCGCACCGCGATCGTGGGAAGCCTGGACACGCTGGTCGGCTCCACCCTCGTGGACGACCTCGCCCCGCCGTCCAAGGTCAGGGACACCTCGTGGATACGTCCCGGCGTGGACGACTGGTCCTGGCTGAGCGACGGATCGAGCCCCGGCGACTACGGCCGGCAGCGCGACTTCGTCGACTACGCGGCCGAGCACGGGCTCCAGTACACGCTCGTGGACGCCGGATGGCAGGCGAGCTGGGTCCCCGAGCTGGTGCGCTACGCGCGCGCCAAGGGCGTCGACGTGATCCTCTGGTTCGACTGGAACGACCTGAAGACCCAGCAGCAGCGCGACGCCTGGCTGCCGAAGGTCAAGGCGTGGGGCGTCGCGGGCGTCAAGGTCGACTACATGTACTCGGACTCGCAGTCCACCTTCCAGTGGTACGACGCGATCCTGCGTGACACGGCCAGGCTCAAGCTCATGATCGACTTCCACGGCGCGACGATCCCCCGCGGGCTCCAGCGCACCTGGCCGCAGGTGATGAGCGTCGAGGCGGTGCGCGGGGAGGAGAACGGGCAGCATTCGACCCGCGATATCTTCCTCGCATTCACCCGCAACATCGTCGGCTCGATGGACTACACGCCGACGTGGTTCTCGCGTCCTGGCCGGCAGGACTCCCTGGGGCACGAGCTGGCGCTGCCCGTGGTCTTCGAGTCCGGCTGGACCAGCCTCGGCGACAACCCCGAGGGGTTCGCCGCGCATCCGGTGGCCGAGCGCTTCCTCGAACAGCTCCCCACGACCTGGGACGAGACCCGGCTGGTCTCCGGAGGCCCAGGCGCGCAGCCGGCCGGCGACCGCCAGGCCGTCATCGCACGCCGCAGCGGGCACCGCTGGTTCGTCGGGGGCATCCTCGCCGGCACGAGCGACACGATGAAGGCGCCGCTCGGCTTCCTGGGCAAGGGCAGGTGGCTCGTGGAGACGATCGGCGACAGCGACGGCCGGCTGCGGCGCACCGTCCGCACGGTGACCGCCGCGGACACCCTCGCGGTCCCCACGGCCGCCGAGGGCGGCTTCGTCACGCTGGCCTGCCCCGCCACCAGGGGCCGCACCGACTGCGAGGAGCCGGTCGTCACCGCGCCCGCCGCCTCCCTGACTCTCGACCCCGCGGCCGTGACCGCGGGCCCCGGGCAGAAGGCCGGGATCGGCGCGACGTTCACGCTGCCGGAAGGAGCCGCACTGCACAGGGTGCGGATGACGGTGGACCGCGACCGGCTCCCCGCGGGCTGGAGCGTCACCGGCCGCGACGTCAGGGCGGGGACGCTCCCGGCGGGCAGGGCACTCGACGGCAACTGGACGGTGACGGTCGGCAAGGACCAGCCGGGCGGGGAGATCGACGTGCCCGTGGTCGTCACCTATGCCGACCCGGCGGGCGGGAAGGTCCCGCCCATCCACGTCGAGAAGGTCGTCAAGTTGTCCATCCCGCTGCACGGCACCGTCTACGCCAGTGACCAGCCGTTCCTCACCGAGACCAACGGCTACGGGCCGGTCGAGCGCGACATGTCCAACGGCGAGGCCGGCGGGCAGGACGGGCAGCCCCTGACGGTGGGCGGCACCGTGTATGCGAAGGGCCTGGGCATGAACGCGCCCTCGCAGGTGGGCATCGACCTCCAGGGCCGCTGCACCCGCTTCGAGGCCCACGTCGGCGTCGACGACGAGACGAACGGGAACGGCAGCGTCACGTTCACCGTCCTCGGCGACGACGGCCGCCGGCTCGCGACGACCGGCGTGCTCCGTGGCGGGGACAGCGCGGTCGACCTGACCGTCGACGTCACCGGCGTGCACACGCTCGGCCTCGTCGTCGGCGACGGCGGCGACAACAAGAACTACGACCACGCGGACTGGGGCCTGGCACGCCTCACCTGCGCGGACTGAGCATCGCAGCCTGCTGCCCGCAGCCCGCTGCCCCGTCACACCGTGTGTGACGGGGCAGCGGGCATCCGGGGCGCCTGCGCCCGTCGCCCGGCCCCCGTCACCCCTTGACGCACACCACCTGCCGCAGCTTCGTGACCACCTCGACGAGATCCGTCTGGCGCTCCATGACCTGCTCGATCGGCTTGTACGCGCCGGGGATCTCGTCCACCACACCCGAGTCCTTGCGGCACTCCACACCCCGCGTCTGCTCCTCCAGATCCCTCGTGGAGAAGCGGCGCTTCGCCGCGTTCCGGCTCATGCGGCGGCCCGCGCCGTGCGACGCGGAGTTGAACGCCGCCGCGTTCCCCAGGCCCCGCACGATGTACGAGCCCGTGCCCATGGAGCCCGGGATGATCCCGAGGTCGCCGCCGCCCGCGCGGATCGCGCCCTTGCGGGTGACCAGCAGGTCCATGCCGTCGTACCGCTCCTCCGCCACGTAGTTGTGGTGGCAGCTGATCTCCTGCACGAACGTGACGCCGGCCTTCTTGAACTCCTTGCGCACGACGTCCTTCAGGAGCCCCATCATGATCGACCGGTTGTACCTGGCGTACTCCTGCGCCCAGTAGAGGTCGCGGCGGTACGCGGCCATCTGCGGCGTGTCCGAGACGAACACCGCGAGGTCGCGGTCGACGAGCCCCTGGTTGTGCGGCAGGCCCTGTGCGACGCCGATGTGGTGGTCGGCCAGCTCCTTGCCGATGTTGCGCGAGCCGGAGTGCAGCGTCAGCCACACCGCGTCGTCGTGCCCGATGTTGACCTCGATGTAGTGGTTGCCGGAGCCGAGCGTGCCGATCTGCCTCCTGGCCCGGCTCTCCCGGTGCTTCACCGACTCCGCCAGGCGCCCGAACCGGTTCCAGAGGTCGTCCCAGCCGGCCGTGGCGAACCCGTGCGTCCCGTGCGGGTCCACCGGCTCGTCGTGCAGCCCCCGGCCCACCGGGATCGCCCGCTCGATCCTGCTGCGCAGGCGGGACAGGTCGCCGGGCAGGTCGGACGCGGTCAGCGACGTCTTCACCGCGGACATCCCGCAGCCGATGTCCACGCCGACCGCCGCCGGGCACACCGCGCCCTGCATCGCGATGACGGAACCGACCGTCGCGCCCTTGCCGTAGTGCACGTCCGGCATCACGGCGAGGCCCTTGATCCACGGGAGCGACGCCACGTTCCGCAGCTGCCCCATCGCCGCGTCCTCGACGCCGCGCGGGTCCGCCCACATCCGGATCGGGACCTTCTGACCCGGAACCTCTACATATGTCATGGTGCTCGATACCCCCGATTGTCACTGTGCGCCGGAACGAGACAGCCCGACGTTGCTCATGCCGGGTTCACCCGATTCGAGCGCTTCAACCCGTTTCGCGGCTTCTTCAGCTCCCTGTTCCCGCCGAAGAATTACGATGCACACGGCGCACCGGCCACCCCACAGGGCACACGGAGCGCACCGCGCCCCACGAGGTGCCGAATGGTGGCGAAAGGGCCGCCCATCAGCGCCGACGGCGTGTGCGGTACACATTGTGTCCATCGTCCGCCCCAGCGCGGCAAACGCTTTTCACCGCCGGCCGCCATCACCGACACGTCCCCCAGGAGGCTCCGCACCGTGCAGCGAATCGCGCACAAGGCGCGCCGTGGCGTACAGCGCGGCGCGCTACGCAAGGTGTACGCGCCCGGCCTCGCGGCCCTGCTCGTCGCGCTCGTCGCGAGCGGTTGCACGTCGGGCGGCAGCGCAGGAGCGTCGCCCACCGACCCCAAGCAGGGCGACCCGACGCTGTCGATGCCCGCGCCCGGCAAGTACCGCACGCTGCTCGAACCCTGCGGCGCCGTGCCCACGTCCATGCTCAAGGACCTGCTCCCCGGCATCTCCTCCCTCAGCCCCGACCAGCAGGAGCGCGCCCTGCAGGGCACCCCGGCCGTGACGTACGACACGGACCGCAGGGTCGGGTGCGGCTGGAAGGCCGACTCGCCCAGCTCGTCGCACCGGCTGTCGGTGGACATCGAGCGCGTCGTCTCGTACGACGCGTCGGTCAGCGACGCGGACCGCGCGAAGCAGGTCTTCACGAAGAAGCAGCAGGCAGCGCACATCCCGACCCCGGGCTCGTCGGCGTCCACGGACACGGGGACGAACGGCGGCAGCGGGCCGGGCAGCGGCTCCGACGGCCAGACCGGCGGTTCGCCGTCCGGATCCCCGTCGGGATCCCCGTCGGGGTCGCCCTCGGGCTCGCCGTCCGCCACGGCCACGGGCTCGGCGGACTCATCGGACGCCGGCTCCGGTTCCGGCGGGGGCGCCAACGGCGACACCTCGGCCCCGGACCTGCTGCCGCGCACGCTGAGCGGGCTCGGCGACGCCGCGTACGTGAACGACAAGCTCACCCAGTCCGGATCGGCCACCCAGAACCGGACCGTGAGCGTGGTCTTTCGCACATCGAACGTGATCGTGACCGTCACGTACACGCAGCAGCCGACGCATCCGGACGAGGTCCCCGACAGCAAGGAACTGCAGGACAGGGCGCAGGCGCTGGCCAAGAAGCTGGCCGACGAGTTCGACCAGTAGGCGCCCGGCGGCGGTCCGCACGGACCCCGCGATGAGGGGACGGTCCCCGGCGCCCGGGCCCTGCGCCGGCCTTCCTGCGGTTAACGTGGCGGCTCGGACACGACAGCAATGACCGCCCGATAGCAACGACTGAAGGAACCATGCGCCGATCAGCCTCGCGACTCCCCCGCATCCTCGCCGCCGCGGCCGTTCCTGCGCTGCTCGTCGTCGCCGGCTGCTCGTCCGGCTCCGGCTCAGGCAGCGGAGGCGGCAAGGACGCGGCGGACGCCTCCGCGTCGAGCAAGACCGCCAAGGCCTCGCCGTCCGTCACGCCGGCGAAGTACCGCACCCTTCCGGACGCCTGCAAGATCATCGACTCGAAGACGATCGGCAAGCTCGTCCCGTCCTCCAAGGACAAGAGCGGCACGGCCGGCACGTCGACGGACGTGAACGCGCACGGCAGCTGCCACTGGAACGGCCTGAAGAACAAGGGCGTCGACGGCTCCCAGTACCGCTGGCTCGAAGTCTCGCTGCAGCGCTACGACTCCCAGTCGACGATCGGCAGCGGCGACGCGCAGGCGTCCAAGCAGTACGCCAACGCCATCGAGGTCGCGCAGACGACGTCGGGCGCCAAGAGCGTCATGACGCACCCGGCCACGGGCATCGGCAGCCAGGCCACCACGATCACCTACACCCTGCGCAAGACGGGCGAGGACTTCTCCTACGCGACGGTTGTGGCGCGCGCGGACAACGTGGTCCTGGCGCTGACGTACAACGGCGCCGGGTACGCGGGCGAGAAGTCGCCGAGCGTGTCGGACATCTCGAAGGACGCGGTGTCGGCCGCGAAGGGCGCGATCGAGGTGATCACGAGCGGCGGCAGCGGCTCGGGCTCCGGCACGGCGTCCCCGTCCTCCGGCTCCTCGAAGTCGTCCTCGCCGAGCCCGTCGAAGTCGAGCGGCAAGTCGAGCGCCAAGTCGGACGGCACGTCGGGCAAGAAGTCCGGCGCGAAGCCGTCCGGCTCGGCGTCGCCGTCCAAGAAGGCGAGCACGACGGGCTGACGCCCCGGCGCCCCGGGCATCCGTACGCGTGTGCAAGGCTGTTGCCCCGCCGGAGGGCGGCAGACGGGGGCCCGGTGGGTCCCTGAGGCCTTGAGGCCTTCGAGGCCGTGAGGCCCTGAGGACGACAACGGGAGGGGATCGCGCGTGGCCGCGATGCAGTTGTCACGGACGCATCGAATACTGGTCGGCGTCGTCGTCAGCGGCGCGGTGATCATCGCGGGCATCGGCTTCGCCGGTTCGTACGCGGCCGTGCGCGCGCTTGCCGAGAGCAAGGGCTTCGGCGCCTTCGCGGTCGTCTTCCCCGTCGGCATCGACGCGGGCATCTGCGTGCTGCTGGCGCTCGACCTGCTGCTGACCTGGATCCGCATCCCGTTCCCCCTGCTGCGGCAGGCCGCCTGGGTCCTGACGGCCGCGACGATCGCCTTCAACGGCGCCGCCGCCTGGCCCGACCCGCTGGGCGTCGGCATGCACGCCGTCATCCCGCTGCTGTTCATCGTCACGGTGGAGGCGGCGCGGCACGCGGTCGGCAGGATCGCCGACATCACCGCCGACAAGCACATGGAAGGCGTGCGGCTGACCCGCTGGCTGCTGTCGCCCGTCCCGACGTTCCTGCTGTGGCGGCGGATGAAGCTGTGGGAGCTGCGCAGCTACGAGCAGGTCATCAAGCTCGAACAGGACCGGCTGATCTACCAGTCGAGGCTCCAGGCCCGCTTCGGCCGCGGCTGGCGCAGGAAGGCCCCGGTGGAGTCGCTGATGCCGCTGCGCCTCGCCAAGTACGGCGTGCCGCTCGCGGACACGGCCTCCGCGGGGCTCGCCGCCGCGGGCATCGACGCGGTGGCGGCGATCGTCCCCGCCGCGCCCGCCGGCGCCGGTGCCGGCAACGTCGATCTGGCGAAGCCGCCTGCGGCACCGGCCGTCGAGCCGCCACGCGCCCACCTCCCGGGCCAACGCCAGGCGCCGCCCGCGCCGTTCGGACAGCAGGACCGGCAGGGCCACGAGCCGTACGAGGAGCCGTACCAGGACCCGCGTTGGGAGCAGGAGGAGTGGGCCGAGCTGCAGGAGGACGACCAACCGCAGGACGCCAGTCCGTGGTTCGCCGCGCAGAGCCTCCCTCAGGCCGCCTACAAGGGCGCGTACAACCCCACGTACGTGGAAGGCCTTGAGCCGACCCCGGTACTCCCGCCGCAGGGCCCGGGCCAAGCCCCGGCACCCGAGCCGGAGTTCGGCCCGGAGCCGGAGTTCGGCCCGGAGCCGGAGCCGGAGGCCGGGAACGCACCCGAGCCGACGACGCCGCCGCCCCCGGCCACCCAGACGCCCGACACCTCGGAACGCGAGGAGCACGTCTACAACGCCTTCAGGAAGTTCATCAGCGAGAACGGCGACGCACCCAACGAGCGCCAACTGGGCCGCTACCTCATGGAGATGTACGACATCAGGGGCCGCGCGGGCGGCCCGCTGAGCGAGAACACACTGCGTGCGCCACTGCGTGAGGCGTACCGCCGCTTCCAGGAAGAAATGGACGCGGAACACATCGCCTGACCCGCCCGACGCGAGCGGACCAGGCGAACGCGCCCGCACCCCGCACAGCCGCACAGACGCCCGGCGAGCGCGGCGCCCGGCCGCATCGGGCCTGCCCGCCGGCGCACACAGGGCGCGCCCCAGGCGCACGCG
>NZ_JAGIQL010000079.1 GCF_017813245.1 Streptomyces montanisoli | reverse complement strand
CCCCGCGCGTCTGCCCGTGCCCGCCGCCCGCCGCACCGCCGCGCTGCCGCCGCCTCTCGAGGGGCGCCCTGCCCGCAGCCCGCTGCGGCCGGTGCGCTACGAGTTGCGCAGGATGTTCGGGGTGCGGACGGCGCCCCTGATCGCCGTCGCCGCACTCGTCGTCTCGCTCGCCGTCGCCCTGGTGCTCGCCCGTACAGGCGGCACCCCGCCGTCCGGGCTGCTCGCCGCCTGGCCTGCGCTGCTGCCGCTACCGCCCGCCGCCATGGGCGCCGGGCTCCTCGGGGCCCTGTCCTACGGGGACGAGTTCCGCCACCCGGCGATCACCGGGGCGCGCGGCACGGTCCCGCGCAGGCTCGGCCTGCTGTGCGCCAAGCTGGCCGTCACGGGGGCCGTGGCCGTGCTGCTCGCCCTCCTCGCGGCCTTCGCGGACGGGGGTGTGCTGCGGCTGCTCTACGGCGCCACGGCCTTTCCGGTCCCGCACGACTGGCTCGCTCTCTGCGCGGGGTGGGCGGGGCTCTCGCTCGGCTGTGCCTGGGCCGGGCTGCTCGGCGCCGGCATCTTCCGCGTCACGGCCGCCGGGGTCACCGCGGTGGTCGCCGTGCCCGTGCTCGTCGTGCCCCTCGTGAGGAAGGCGCTGACCGGGCCGTCCGCCCACCCCCTGACGGGACTTCCCGGACAGTTGCGCGAACTCACCTGGCTGGGGCGGCCCCATGAGACGGACGGATGGCTGCTGTCCGCGCTGCGCATGGTCACCCGGCCGGAGGCCGCGGCTCTCGCGCTGTCCCTGACGGCCCTGTTCTGCGCGTTCGCGTTCACCAGTCTTCGCCGTAGGGCTCGTTGGTGATCGTTGTTCGACGGTTCCGGATCGCGTTGGCCATAACTAGGCGGACAAAGCGTGCTTTTCGGACCTAACAGTCACCGTCCGTCAATAGAGGCGCGAGCGCCGATCACCCTTTCGTGTGCTTTTCACCAAAGCCCTCAAGGGCAGTCGGAGCAACGCCGACAAAGGATGCGTGAGTACCCTTGCGCACACCATGATGACCTCCGCCCGTTCCGCCGATTCAGGCCTGACAGGACCGGGTGACCTCAACCGCTATCCGTTCCCCCAGGCGTCCGGCTCCGATCGGGCGGCCGCCCCCGTCTGGGAGGGCCCCGACGTGGACCTCTCCCGGGCGGGCCGGCGCCCCGCCGGCAGCCGCGGGCGCGGGCTCCACGGCCAACTCGTCCAGCAGCTCGGACAGATGATCGTCTCCGGCGACCTGGGCGCGGACCGGCCCCTCGTGCCCGAGGAGATCGGCCAGCGCTTCGAGGTCTCCCGCACCGTCGTGCGCGAGTCGCTGCGCGTTCTGGAGGCCAAGGGCCTCGTGAGCGCGCGCCCCAATGTGGGCACCCGCGTGCGTCCCGTCAGCGACTGGAACCTGCTCGACCCGGACATCATCGAGTGGCGCGCCTTCGGCCCGCACCGTGACGACCAGCGCCGGGAGCTGACCGAGCTGCGCTGGATGATCGAGCCGCTCGCCGCCCGCCTGGCCGCCGGGCACGGCCGTGAGGACGCGCAGACGCGCCTCGCGGACATGGTCGAGATCATGGGCCACGCGCTGGCGCAGGGCGATGCCATCACCTTCGGCCGCGCCGACGCCGAGTTCCACGGGCTGCTGATCCAGCTCGCCGGCAACCGCATGCTCGATCACCTCTCCGGCATCGTCGCCTCGGCGCTCCAGGTGTCCGGCGGCCTGGTCTCGGGCTGTGAGCGCCCCACCGACGCCTCCCTCGCGCAGCACGCGCGCATCGTCGACGCGCTCGGCGCCGGCGACGGGGCGTCGGCCGAGTCCGCGATGCGCCAACTGCTCACGGTCCACCCGGACGTCGAGCGCGTCGTGCCGGCTCCGCGCGAGCACTGACCCGGTCGTGTACGTCCCTCCTCGCGGGTGTCCGCGGGGGGCGTGTCGCCGGACCGGTATGGTCCGGCGACACAGATGCGGTGTGTTCTGCCCCATTGTGCGAAGCTTGTCCCATATGGGGTGTGACTCGGGCCACGCGGATTGGGCGTAACACTCTCCGAGGCAGGGCGATGACCTAAGAGGTGACAGTCGAGAGGGGACCGCATCCGCCCGCCGCGGCGCTGTGATCCTCCCCGGCTCCAGCCCGCGCCGTCGGTGACATTTCCAGCCGCCGGTCGTCGGTTCCGGTCCGCTCCCGGGCTGGGCCAGAAGCCCTTCCCATCGTTCCGAGAGGTTGTTCGTGTCGGCCAGCACATCCCGTACGCTCCCGCCGGAGATCGCCGAGTCCGAGTCTGTGATGGCGCTCATCGAGCGGGGTAAGGCTGATGGACAGATCGCCGGCGATGACGTGCGTCGGGCCTTCGACGCTGACCAGATTCCGCCGACCCAGTGGAAGAACGTCCTGCGCAGCCTCAATCAGATCCTCGAGGAAGAGGGTGTGACGCTGATGGTCAGTGCCGCGGAGTCGCCCAAGCGGGCCCGCAAGAGCGTCGCGGCGAAGAGTCCGGTCAAACGCCCCGCCGCGCCGAAGCCCGTGGCCGCCGCCCCGGCACCGGCCAAGACGGTCGCCGCGGCGGTCGTCGCGCCGCCCGCGGCCGAGGTCGTCGAGGCACCGGCCGAGGAGTCCTCCGCCGCCGCTCCCGCGAAGAAGGCCGCCGCTCCCAAGAAGGCGGCGAAGAAGGCCACGGCGAAGAAGGCCACCGCCAAGAAGACGGCTGCCAAGAAGACCGCCGCGAAGAAGGACGCCGACGAGCTCGGCGAGGCCGAGGAGCCGGCGGAGGAAGCACCCGCGGGCAAGACCGAGGACGAGGAGGCCGAGGGCGAGGCCAAGGGCTTCGTCCTGTCGGACGACGACGAGGACGACGCGCCCGCCCAGCAGGTCGCGGTCGCCGGCGCCACCGCCGACCCGGTCAAGGACTACCTGAAGCAGATCGGCAAGGTCCCCCTGCTCAACGCCGAGCAGGAGGTCGAGCTCGCCAAGCGCATCGAGGCCGGCCTCTTCGGCGAGGACAAGCTCGCCGGGGCGGACAAGCTCGCGCCGAAGCTCAAGCGCGAGCTGGAGATCATCGCCGAGGACGGCAGGCGCGCCAAGAACCACCTGCTGGAGGCCAACCTCCGTCTCGTGGTCTCGCTGGCCAAGCGCTACACCGGCCGCGGCATGCTCTTCCTCGACCTGATCCAGGAGGGCAATCTCGGCCTCATCCGCGCGGTCGAGAAGTTCGACTACACCAAGGGCTACAAGTTCTCCACGTACGCCACCTGGTGGATCAGGCAGGCCATCACCCGAGCCATGGCCGACCAGGCCCGCACCATCCGCATCCCGGTGCACATGGTCGAGGTCATCAACAAGCTCGCGCGCGTGCAGCGCCAGATGCTCCAGGACCTGGGCCGCGAGCCCACCCCGGAGGAGCTGGCCAAGGAGCTCGACATGACCCCGGAGAAGGTCATCGAGGTCCAGAAGTACGGCCGCGAGCCCATCTCGCTGCACACCCCGCTCGGCGAGGACGGCGACAGCGAGTTCGGCGACCTGATCGAGGACTCCGAGGCGGTCGTGCCGGCCGACGCCGTCAGCTTCACGCTCCTGCAGGAGCAGCTGCACTCGGTCCTCGACACGCTCTCCGAGCGCGAGGCCGGCGTGGTCTCCATGCGCTTCGGCCTCACCGACGGCCAGCCGAAGACGCTGGACGAGATCGGCAAGGTCTACGGGGTCACCCGTGAGCGCATCCGGCAGATCGAGTCCAAGACCATGTCGAAGCTGCGCCACCCGTCGCGCTCCCAGGTGCTGCGCGACTACCTCGACTGATCGCGCACGCGGTAGGTCCGCACGGCGCACGCGGCAGGGCTCGGATCCTCTTTCGAGGGGACCCGGGCCCTGCCGCGTTTCGCGCTTCGGTGCCAGGACAGGTTGGATGACTCCGAGTGGATCAACTTTCCACGGAGAGTCAGGAGAGCAGATGCGTCGCCCCTTCGCCAGAGCCGTCCGCACCGCACCGCGCGGTCGTACCCCGATGCCCTCCCGGGCGCTGTACGGGGGACTCGCCGCGCTGACCGCCTCGGCGCTGCTGCCGCTCGCCGCGGCGGCGCCCGCGGCCGGCAGCGCCGTGATCGGCGGCGCGCCCGCCTCCACGTCGGACCACCCGTGGGTCGTGGCGCTGGTCAGCCAGAACCGCTTCGGTTCCGGGCGCGCGGGACAGTTCTGCGGGGGCGCGGTGGTCGGTCCCACCAAGGTGCTCACGGCGGCCCACTGCGTGAGTGACGACATCCTCGGCAAGGGTCCTGACAACGTCGGCGACCTGCATGTCATCGCGGGACGTGACCGGCTCACCGCGTCGGGCGGCCGGTCCGTGGCGGTGCGCTCGTACGCGGTGGACCCGGCGTACCGGCCGAGCACCAACGAGAACGACATCGCCGTGCTGACGCTGAAGACGCCGCTGCCCGCCTCGTCGGCGATCGCGCCGGAGCGGCCCGGCGGGGCGGAGGCGAAGCCCGGCAGCAAGGCGCAGGTGCTGGGCTGGGGCGACACGACGGGCCGTGGCGACTACGCGGGCGGGCTGCGCTCCTCGCCCGTGACGGTGCTGCCGGACGCGCAGTGCGAGAAGGCCTACCCGGGCGGCTCGTCGGCTCGCTACGCGGCGTCCTCGATGCTCTGCGCCGGCGACCCGCACGGGGGCCACGACGCCTGCCAGGGCGACAGCGGCGGTCCCCTGGTCGCCAAGGGGCGCCTCATCGGGCTGGTGTCGTGGGGGAGCGGCTGCGGGCTCGCGGACGCGCCGGGCGTCTACGCCCGTGTCACGTCCGATCTGGGCCCGGTGGCTGGTGCCGTCGGGCGGTGAGCCGCGAAGCGCTCACAGGGGCCGTGAGGGACTCCGTGGGGGCTTCCTGGGGTACGAGAACGGGCGGCCGCCATCCGCTGGTGCGGTGGCGGCCGCCCGTCGGCCGTCTCGTCTCACGGCCCTCGGCTCGTCGTGTCGGATGTGAGGTGTCAGCGCTCCTCTTCGCCGGCCACGGCGGGTACGTCCGTCAGCCGGTCGGTCTCATCCTGTATTTCCGCGGCGATCTTCTTGAGTTCCGGCTCGAACTTGCGCCCGTGGTGGGCGCAGAAGAGCAGCTCACCGCCGCTGGTCAGCAGGACGCGCAGATAGGCCTGGGCGCCGCAGCGGTCACAACGGTCGCCCGCCGTCAGGGGGCTCGCGGGGGTCAGAACAGTAGTCACGTCGCCTCTTCTCTAGCTCGACGAGCTGTCGTACCAGGGTCAACATCCAACCAGGCCGAAAACGTTCCCGCTCGTGGCCGTTCTTCGAAAACTTCTTCCGAAGTGGTGTGGGTGCTGACGGTTGGCGGCGAATGAGCCGTATTGCTGAGCTTTACGGATTTCGCGTGGATGTCGGGGGTGGTGCTGGTCCTCGGTCGTCCCGGCCGGCTTGCCGGTTGTTGATGAGGACGTGCCCGGAGCCTAAATGGTTCATGCCTGGAAGGGAACGTGAGCTGTGCGGCACCCGCGCGATATATCGAACACGCATGCGAGCATGCACTAGCATGCCGTACGACGAGGGTGGCGTTACATCCGCTCTACCAGGCCTCTGTACCCTCTGACCGATGACCGGAGCCGGGCCTTTACCCCACGGGGCCAGATCTCAAATTCAGCGAGGAGCGAACCGAGTGACCGCCGATACGTCCGTGCCGTCCACCGCGCTGCTGACAGCGGACCGTGACGGTTCCAACTACACCGCGCGGCATTTGCTCGTTCTCGAAGGCCTCGAAGCCGTCAGGAAGCGGCCCGGCATGTACATCGGGTCCACCGACAGCCGGGGCCTGATGCACTGCCTCTGGGAGATCATCGACAACTCCGTCGACGAGGCGCTCGGTGGCTACTGCGACCACATCGACGTGATCCTCCACGAGGACGGGTCCGTCGAGGTGAAGGACAACGGCCGGGGCATCCCGGTCGACGTCGAGCCGAAGACCGGCCTGTCCGGCGTCGAGGTGGTCATGACGAAGCTGCACGCCGGCGGCAAGTTCGGCGGCGGCTCCTACGCGGCCTCCGGCGGCCTGCACGGCGTGGGCGCCTCGGTGGTCAACGCGCTCTCCTCGCGCCTCGACGTGGAGGTGGACCGCGGCGGCGCCACGCACTCGGTCAGCTTTCGCAGGGGCGTGCCCGGCATCTTCACCGAGCAGGGCCCCGACGCCCCGTTCGACCCGTCGAGCGGGCTGCTCAAGGGCAAGCGCGTCCCGAAGTCGCGCACGGGCACCCGGGTGCGCTACTGGGCGGACCGGCAGATCTTCCTCAAGGACGCCAAGCTCTCCCTCGACACGCTCCACCAGCGCGCCCGCCAGACGGCCTTCCTCGTCCCCGGCCTCACGATCGTCGTGAAGGACGAGCGGTACGCCGAGGACGCCGACGCCGGGCGCGGCGGCGTCGAGACGTTCCGCTACGACGGCGGCATCAGCGAGTTCTGCGACTACCTCGCGCAGGACAAGGCCGTGTGCGACGTGCTCAGGCTGTCGGGCCAGGGCACGTTCAAGGAGACCGTCCCCGTCCTCGACGACCGGGGCCACATGACGCCCACGGAGGTCACGCGCGAACTCGGCGTCGACATCGCCCTCAGGTGGGGCACCGGCTACGAGTCCTCCGTCAGGTCGTTCGTCAACATCATCGCCACCCCCAAGGGCGGCACACATGTGACGGGGTTCGAACGCTCCGTGACCAAGACGGTCAACGAGGTGCTGCGCTCCGCGAAACTGCTGCGCGTCGCCGAGGACGACGTCGTCAAGGACGACGCGCTCGAAGGCCTGACGGCCGTCGTCACGGTGCGGCTCGCCGAGCCCCAGTTCGAGGGGCAGACGAAGGAGGTGCTCGGCACCTCGGCCGCCAACAGGATCGTCGCCAACGTCGTGGCCAGGGAGCTCAAGGAGTTCCTGACGTCCACCAAGCGCGACGCGAAGGCGCAGGCGCGCGCGGTCCTCGACAAGGTCGTCGCCGCCGCCCGCACGCGCATCGCGGCGCGCCAGCACAAGGAGGCCCAGCGCAGGAAGACCGCGCTCGAGTCCTCCTCGCTGCCCGCGAAGCTGGCCGACTGCCGCAGCGACGACGTGGACCGCAGCGAGCTGTTCATCGTCGAGGGCGACTCGGCGCTCGGCACGGCGAAGCTCGCGCGCAACAGCGAGTTCCAGGCGCTGCTGCCGATCCGCGGCAAGATCCTCAACGTCCAGAAGTCGTCCGTCTCCGCGATGCTGAACAACGCCGAGTGCGGCGCGATCATCCAGGTCATAGGGGCGGGGTCGGGACGGACCTTCGACATCGACAGCGCGCGCTACGGGAAGATCGTGCTCCTCGTCGACGCCGACGTCGACGGCGCGCACATCCGGATCCTCCTGCTGACGCTGTTCCAGCGCTACATGCGCCCGATGGTCGAGGCGGGCCGGGTCTTCGCCGCGGTGCCGCCGCTGCACCGGGTGGAGCTGGTGCAGCCCAAGAAGGGCCAGGACCGGTACGTGTACACCTACTCGGACGCGGAACTGCGCCAGACGCTGCTGGAGTTCCAGCGCAAGGGCGTGCGCTGGAAGGACTCGATCCAGCGCTACAAGGGCCTCGGCGAGATGGACGCCGACCAGCTGGCGGAGACCACCATGGACCCGCGCCACCGCACGCTGCGGCGCATCAACATCAGCGACCTGGATGCCTCCGAGCAGATCTTCGACCTGCTGATGGGCAACGAGGTCGCGCCGCGCAAGGAGTTCATCACCAGCTCGGCTGCGACGCTCGACCGCTCCCGCATCGACACCTGAGCGACGCCGGGAACGCCTGCTCTCCACCCCCGGGTGGAGAGCGGGAATCCACCCGCGTTCCACCCGGGCTCCGATCCGCTGACCTGCCCCTTCTCCGTACCTTCAGGGAGTCGGACCGCATCGTCCCCGGAGGATCCCGTGAAGGAACTGCTGTACGTGCTGGCGATCGTCGCCCTGGTCGTCGTGATGGTCATGCGCCAGGCGAGGCCGCGCCGCGTCGGCGGCGGCGGCCGCCGCTCGTTCGCCCTCCCGATCGTCATGGTGGTCCTCGGCGTGCGGGAGGGCCATCTCGTCGACTCGCACCACGCGGGAGTCTCCGTCGCGCTCCTCGCCGCCGAGCTGCTGGTCGGCGTCCTCATGGGCGTCGGCTGGGCCATCACGAGCAAGGTGTGGCGGGAGCCGGACGGCTCCGTGTGGTCCCGCGGCACGAAGGCGACCACGGGCGTCTGGTTCGCCGGCTTCGCCTGCCGCATGGCGATCATGGGCCTCGGCGCCCTGGTCGGCATCCACCAGTCCTACGGTGCCCTGCTGATCACACTCGGCGTCTCGTTCGCCCTGCGCAGCCTGCTGCTCACGCACCGCGCCGGCACACTGTCCTCCGGCACACTGCCTTCCGGCGCCGGTGCGTCGTACGGTGGCGCGGCGGCCGGGCGAGCGAGGAAGGACAGGGTGTGAGACCAGCGACATGGACGCGGTGGCCCGCGTGGGAGCCGGGCGAGATGCGCACCATCGGGGGCCTGCCGGGCACGGCGGGGCTCGCCGCGGCCGGCGGTGGCCGGCAGTACCGCCTCGCCCTGCGGGCCCTCGTGCCGGTGTCCATCGTCTACGCGATCTTTTCCGAGCACCACATCAGCGGCTGGCTCGCCGGGGTGGTGCAGGCCGCGGCCGTCGTCGCCGCCGGCTGGCTGATGTGGGTCTTCAACCGGTCCACGCGGCAGCACAGGCTCGTGCCCTCGCTGATCTCAGGCGGGCTGCTGCTCGTGGCGGCCGCCTTCGGGCAGTGGCAGGGGTTCTCGGTCGCCGTGGCGATGCTCACCTTCGGCTGCGCCCTCGTCGCGATCCAGCGCATGCCGCTCGCCGCCGGCGTCCCGGTCGCGGCCGTGGCGCTCGGCGGCTACACGATCGCCAACCACCAGACGTGGATCAGCAGCGTGGTCACGCTGGTGGGCATGGGGCTCGCCGGGTGCGTGATGCGTCTTGACGCCGGGTCACGCCACCGCCTGAAGGTGCAGGAGCGGGCGGCGCGCGCCGCCGAGGCCGAGTCCGCGGCGCTCGGGGAGCGCGCCAGGATCGCCCGCGACATCCACGACGTCCTCGCCCACAGCCTCTCCGCGCAGCTCGTGCACCTGGAGGCGGCCCGGCTGCGCATCGAGCAGGAGGAGCCCGGGCCCTTCAGGGACCAGATACTCGAACGGGTCGTCGCCGCGCGCTCGATGGCGCGCGACGGCCTCGCCGAGACCCGGCAGGCGCTCTCCGCGCTGCGCGGCGAGATGGCCCCGCTCGGCGACTACCTGCGCGAGGTGGCGGCGAGCGACGGCGCCGAGGTCGACGTGGCGGGCACGCCGCGGCCGGTGCCCACGGAGGCCTCGCAGACGGTGCGCAGGGTCGTCCAGGAGGCCCTGACGAACGTACGCAAGCACGCGCCGGGCGCCCGGGTGCACATCGACCTCACCTACGGTCCCGACGAGCTGGCGCTGTGCGTGCGCGACTCGGGCGGCGGGGGAGCGGCGCCGCGGGAACTCGCCTCCTCGGGTTCCGGATACGGTCTCCTCGGCATGCGTGAACGCGCCGAACTCCTCGGCGGCACGCTGGAGGCCGGCCCGGTGGGGGACGGCGGGAAGGGGTACAGCGTGCGGCTGCGAGTGCCGGCGTGACGGGCACGGGGCCCGCCAGAGTGGTCGTCGCGGACGACCAGGCAGTGGTCAGGGAGGGCATCGTCATGCTCCTCGGCCTGCTGCCGGGCATCGAGGTGGTGGGGGCCGCGAAGGACGGCGACGAGGCCGTGGAGCTGGTCGCGCGGCTGGCTCCCGACGTCGTCCTGATGGACCTCAGAATGCCGCGCTGCGACGGGGTCGAGGCCACGCGCCGCATCCGCGCGGACCACCCGGGCACCCAGGTCGTGGTGCTCACCACCTTCGCCGACGACGAGTCCCTGTTCGCCGCGCTCCGGGCAGGCGCGCGCGGCTACCTCACCAAGGACGCGCAGGGCGACGACATCGTCAAGGCGGTGACGGACGTGCTGGCCGGGCAGGCCGGGCTCGCCCCCGCCGTCCAGCGCAGGCTCCTCGAGCGCGTCACCGAGCCTCAGCAGGTCCCCACGCCCGCGGAGCCGCCCGACGGGCTCACCGCGCGCGAGGCCGAGGTGCTCTCCCTGGTGGCCGAGGGGCTGTCCAACAAGGAGATCGCCGGCCGCCTGCACATCGGCGCGGCGACGGTGAAGACCCACATCAACAACCTCTTCGCCAAGACCGGGGTCCGTGACCGGGCCCAGGCCGTGCGATACGCGTACCAACGCGGACTCATCGAGCCACCCGGGACATCCGTCACCTGATGGGGTGAAGCCGGTCGGGACCGGGCAACGGGCGCCGCTCTCCTCGCCATGCTGGGCGGACGGCCGAACGGCCGCCTGACGAGGAGAGCCGACCGGTGGACGAGCAGGACGGACCCGAGAGCGGGTTCACGGTGGCGGCACCGCGCGCCGCCGAGGAGGAGCCGCACGCGTACACCGCGGCGGACATCTACCTCGAGGTGCAGCGCAGCGCGGCGTTCCAGGAGGTGCGGGCGCGCTACCGGCGCTTCGTCGTGCCGGCCACCGCCGCGTTCCTCGCCTGGTACCTGGCCTACGTGCTGGCCGCCACGCTCGCGCCCGCGGCCATGGCGCGTCCCGTCGCCGGCCCGGTGAACGTGGCGATGCTGGCCGGGCTCGCCCAGTTCCTCACCACCTTCCTGCTGACCTGGGCCTACACGCGCCACGCCCGGCGCAACAGGGACCGGGCGGCACTCGACCTGCGCTGGACGGTGCTCGACCGCGGCGTGGGCAGGGACCGCGGGGGACAGGCGTGAGCGGCGGCCACCAGACCCTGGCGCTGGCGCTGTTCAGCGCGTTCGTCGCCGTCACGCTCGCCATCACGACGTGGGTGAGCCGGGGCAGGCACGGCTCGCCCGAGGAGTTCTACGCGGGCGGGCGGCTGTTCTCCCCGATGGAGAACGGTTTCGCCATCGCGGGCGACTACATGTCCGCCGCCTCCTTCCTCGGCATCTCGGGCGTGATCGCCCTGTTCGGGTACGACGGGATGCTGTACTCGGTCGGCTTCCTGGTCGCCTGGCTGGTGGTGCTGTTCCTCGTCGCCGAACTCGTGCGCAACTGCGGCCGCTTCACGCTGGCCGACGTGGTCGCCGCGCGCATGCGGGAGCGTCCCGTCAGGATCGCCTCGGGCACGGCTTCGGTGACGGTGTCCGTGCTCTACCTGGTGGCGCAGATGGTGGGCGCAGGCAGTCTCGTCACGCTGCTGTTCGGCGAGTCGGGCACGGCGGCGCGCGCCTGGGGGGTGATCGGCGTGGGGGCGCTGATGGTCGTCTACGTGACGCTCGGCGGCATGCGGGCCACCACCTGGATCCAGATCGTCAAGGCCGTGCTGCTGATGGGTGGGGCCGTCGCCCTCACGGTCCTCGTCCTGCTGCGCTTCCACGGCCGCCTGGACGACCTGCTCACCACGGCCGCCGCGCACAGCGGCCACGGCAAGGCCTTCCTCGGCCCCGGGCTCGCGTACAGCGGCGGCTGGACGGCGCGGTTCGACTTCATCAGCCTGGGCATCGCGCTGGTGCTCGGTACGGCGGGGCTGCCGCACATCCTGTCGCGCTTCTACACGGTGCCCACGGCGCGCGCGGCACGCCGTTCGGTGGTGTGGTCGATCGGGCTGATCGGCGGCTTCTACCTCATGACGATCGTGCTGGGGTTCGGCGCGGCGGCGCTCGTCGGCTCGGGCGCCGTGCGCGCCTCCAACTCGGCGGGCAACACGGCGGTCCCGCTGCTGGCGCTCGATCTCGGCGGGGGAGCGGGGACGACGGGTGGGACGGTGCTGTTCGCGGTGGTGGCCGCCGTGGCCTTCGCGACCATCCTCGCGGTGGTCGCCGGCGTCACGCTGGCCTCATCGGCCTCGGTCGCGCACGACCTCTACGCGTCACTGGGGCGGCGCGGGGCGAAGGCCGGCGGCAGGAAGCGCGGCGAGGTGCCGGTGGCCCGGGTCGCGGCCGCGGGGATCGGGGCCGTCGCCATCGCCCTGAGCCTGCTGGCGCAGGACCTCAACGTGGCCTTCCTGGTGGGTCTCGCCTTCGCGGTGTCCGCCTCGGCGAACCTCCCCGTGCTGCTGTACTCGCTGTTCTGGCGCTCCTTCACGACGCGTGGAGCCGTCTGGTCCGTCTACGGCGGGCTCGTCCCCGCCGTGGCACTCGTCGTGTTCTCGCCGGTCGTCTCCGGCAGCCCCGGCGCGGTCTTCGCCGGGAGGGATTTCCACCTCTTCCCGCTCGAGAACCCCGGCCTCGTGTCCATCCCGCTGGGGTTCCTCGCGGGATGGCTCGGCACCGTGCTCTCCCGGGAGAAGGCCGATCCGGCCAAGCACGCGGAGACAGAGGTCCGTTCGCTCACCGGCGCGGGCGCCGCCTGACATCGGTTGCGTCGACAACGCGAAAGGAACGCAAGCCGCTTGCGTTCCTTTCTGTTCGTTTGCGTTGACACTCATCCCCACGCAGACCGTGTGCTGAGCGTACGCACGAGCGCCGACGTCCAGAGGGCATGACAAGTTCATCGTGTTCCAGCCGTAGACGACATGGCATTTCTCTGCAACTCTCTGACCGGACTACGCAAAAGACTCTGTTAGTCAACGCAGAATGCGGGGATCCATGAGAGCGCAACGTCCCAGACGGCGAACACTCGCCGTCGTCACCACCACCAGCCTCCTGATGGTCGGCTGGCCGTCCTTCGCGGCGGCGGCCGACGGGCACCACGCGGCGGGCGGCCACACCGCGGCCGCCGCACACAGGGCGGCGACGAAGAAGGTCAGCGACGGCGATCAGTCCACCTACTGGCAGTCCGCGGGCAAGGGCGACCAGTGGGTGCAGAAGGACCTCGGCGCCACCCGGCGCGTCGACAGTGTCACTCTGAAACTGCCGGCCGACTGGAAGGCGCGCAAGGAGACGCTGTCCGTCCAGGGCAGCCGGAACGGCAGCGGCTTCGAGACGCTCAAGACATCGGCCACGTACACGTTCAGCCCCGGCTCGGGCAACACCGTCACCGTCTCCTTCCCCGCCACGAAGGAGCGCTGGATACGCGCGAACATCACCCACAACTCGGCAGGATCCAAAGCTCAGTTGTCCGAGCTGGTAGTGCACACCGCGACCGCCGCCGCCACACCGGACCTCGCGCTCGGCAAGACCATGACGGCGAGCGGGTACAACGACGTCTACCCCGCACCCAACGCCAACGACGGCAACCAGTCCACCTACTGGGAGAGCAAGAACAACGCCTTCCCGGAGTGGATCCAGGTCGACCTCGGCTCGTCGGTCGCCGTCAACAGCGTCGTGCTCAAGCTGCCCGCCGACTGGCCCGCCAGGAACCAGACCCTCCGCCTGCAGGGATCGTCCAACGGGTCGGACTTCTCCGACATCGCGGCCTCCAAGGCGTACGCGTTCAGCCCGTCGTCCGGCAACACCGCGACGATCAGCTTCAACTCCCTGACCACGCGCTACCTCAGGGCGACGTTCACCGCCAACACCGGGTGGCCCGCCGGGCAGGTCTCCGAGTTCGAGGTCTACGGCCCCGCCACCGGCGACACCCAGGCGCCGACGGCGCCGAGCGGCCTCACCCTCACCCAGCCGTCCACCGGGCAGATCCAGCTCGGCTGGCAGCCGTCCACCGACGACACCGCGGTGACCGGCTACGACATCTACCGCGACGACGAACTGGTCTCCACCGTGGCGGGCGACGTCACCTCGTACACGGAGAGCCGGCCGGCCGACGCCACCGTCACCTACTTCGTGCGGGCCAGGGACGCGGCCGGCAACGTATCGGCCAACAGCAACAGCGTCACCAGGAAGGGCGACACCGGCGACACGCAAGCGCCCACCGCGCCGGGCGGCCTCGCCTGCACGGAGCCCGCCGACGGACAGGTGAAGCTCACCTGGACCGCGTCCACCGACAACGAGGGCGTGACGGGCTACGACATCTACCGCGGCGACCAGCGCATCGGCTCGGTCGACGGCGGCACCACCACGTACACCGACACGAAGGCGGGCAGCGGCACCGTCACCTACTTCGTGCGGGCCAAGGACGCGGCAGGCAACGTGTCCGCCGACAGCAACAGCGTGACACGCAACGGCTCGGCCGGCACCGCGTCCGACCTCGCCGTCGGCAAGCCGATCACGGCGTCGTCGTCCGTCTACACCTACGTCGCGGCGAACGCGAACGACAACGACACCTCCACGTACTGGGAGGGCGCGGGCGGCAGTTACCCCGACACCCTCACGGTGAAGCTGGGGGCCAACGCGGACACCAAGAGCGTCGTCGTCAAGCTCAACCCCGCTTCGGTGTGGTCCGCGCGCACCCAGCACATCGAGGTGCTCGGCCGCGAGCAGGACGCGTCCGGCTTCACCAGCCTGGTGTCCGCGAAGGACTACGCCTTCGACCCGGCGAGCGGCAACACGGCGACGATCCCGGTCTCCGCGCGCGTCGCCGACGTGCAGCTCAAGTTCACCGCCAACAGCGGCGCGCCCGCCGGCCAGGTGGCGGAGTTCCAGGTGCTCGGCACGCCGGCGCCCAACCCCGACCTCCAGGTCACCGCGGTCTCCGCCTCGCCCGCCTCGCCCGTCGAGTCCGACCCGATCACCCTCTCGGCGACGGTGAAGAACACCGGCGCGCTGGCGGCCCCCGCGAGCACCGTCGCGTTCGACCTGGGCGGCAGCAAGGTCGCCACCGCGGACGTCGGCGCGCTCGCCGCGGGCGCCGAGACCAAGGTCACGGCGGACATCGGCGCGCAGAGCGCCGGCACGTACGAGCTGAGTGCTGTGGCCGACCCGGACAACAAGGTCACCGAGTCCAACGAGACCGACAACACCTTCACCGCGCCGTCCGGCCTGGTGGTCAAGCCGGTCGCCAGCTCGGACCTGGTCGCGACGGCAGTCGCCACCTCGCCGTCCGCCCCGTCGGCCGGTGACACCGTCACCTTCTCGGTCGCGGTGAAGAACCAGGGCACCGTCGCCGCCGCGTCCGGCACGCACGCGGTCACGCTCACACTCCTCGACGAGCAGGGCGGCACCGTCAAGACCCTCACCGGCTCGTTCAGCGGCGCGCTCGCGCCGGGCGCGACCTCTTCCCCGGTCTCCCTCGGCACGTGGAAGGCGGCCGACGGGTCGTACACGGAGAAGGTCGTCTTGGCGAAGGACGCCAACGAACTCCCCGTGAAGCAGGCGAACAACACCTCCACGCAGTCGTTCTTCGTCGGGCGCGGCGCCGACATGCCGTACGACACCTACGAGGCCGAGGACGGCGTGGTCGGCGGCGGCGCGAAGGTCATCGGCCCCAACCGCACCATCGGCGACCTCGCGGGCGAGGCGTCGGGGCGCAAGGCCGTGACGCTCGACAGCACCGGCAACTACGTCGAGTTCACCACGAGGGCCGACACGAACTCGCTGGTCACACGGTTCTCCATGCCGGACTCGGCGGGCGGCGGCGGCACCGACGCCTCCCTCGACGTCTACGTGGACGGCAAGTTCCTCAAGGCCGTCGACCTCACGTCGAAGTACGCCTGGCTGTACGGCGACGAGACGGCGCCCGGCAACTCGCCCGGCTCCGGCGCCCCGAGGCACGTCTACGACGAGGCGAACGTCCTGCTCGGCACGACCGTCAAGGCCGGCAGCACGATCCGGCTGCAGAAGGACGCGGCCAACACCTCGAAGTACGCGATCGACTTCGTGGACCTCGAACAGGTGGCGCAGGCGCAGACCCCCGACCCGGCCGCGTACGTGACCCCGGCGGGATTCGGCCAGCAGGACGTGCAGAACGCGCTGGACAAGGTCCGCATGGACACCACGGGCAAGCTCGTCGGCGTCTACCTGCCGGCAGGCGACTACCAGACCTCCACGAAGTTCCAGGTCTACGGCAAGCCGGTCAAGGTGATCGGCGCGGGCCCCTGGTTCACCCGCTTCCACGCGCCCACCACGCAGGACAACACCGACATCGGCTGGCGCGTGGAATCGTCGGCGAACGGCTCCACGTTCTCCGGGTTCGCGGCCTTCGGCAACTACACGTCGCGCATCGACGGCCCGGGCAAGGAGTTCGACCTGACGGACGTCTCCGGCATCACCGTCGACAACGTATGGATCGAGCACATGGTGTGCGCGATCTGGGGCACGCACGTCAACGGCCTGAAGGCCACGAACATGCGGATCAGGGACACGTTCGCCGACGGCATCAACCTCACCAACGGCAGCCAGGACAACCTGGTCAGCAATGACGAGGCCCGCAGCACCGGCGACGACAGCTTCGCGCTGTTCGCCGCAGAGGACCACAACTCGTCGCCGCTGACCGGCAACACGTTCCAGAACCTCACGGCGAAGCTGCCGTGGCGTGCCGCAGGCCTCGCGGTGTACGGGGGCGAGGGCAACACCCTGCAGAACATCACCGTCTCCGACACGCTCACCTACTCGGGGCTCACCCTCAGCTCGCTGGACTTCGGCTACCCCTTCCCGGGGTTCGGGGCCACCCCGCAGACCGTGGTCAAGGGGGTCTCGCTGATCCGTGACGGCGGGCACTTCTGGGGCAAGCAGGTGTTCGGCGCGGTGTGGGTGTTCTCGGCCACCGACCCGTTCCAGGGCATCCGCGTGAGCGATCTGGACATCACCGACCCGACCTACGGCGGGATCATGTTCCAGACCGACTACTCGGGAGGCAAGGCGCTCAACCCGATCAAGGACACGATCTTCACGGACGTGTCGATCAGCGGGGCGCACAGGAGCGGTGACGAGTTCGACGCGAAGTCGGGCTGGGGTCTGTGGGCCAACGAGATGCCGGAGCAGGGCCAGGGCCCGGCGGTCGGCGAGGTCACGTTCAACAACCTGAAGCTCAGCGACAACGCGCAGGACGTCCGGAACACCACCACCACGATGAAGATCGACATCAACCCGTAGAGGAGCCTCCCGGAGGACCCGGCGCGGCCGGGAGCGGAACATGCGCTCCCGGCCGCGCCGTCACCGGCTTACACACATGAGAAAGCAGTTTGCATAACTTGCGATACTCTTGCGGCCATGACGCGACGACTTGCTCAAGTGGCCAAGAAGGTGGGAGTCAGCGAGGCGACGGTCAGCCGGGTCCTCAACGGGAAGCCCGGGGTGTCCGAGGCCACCCGGCAGTCCGTGCTGACCGCGCTCGACGTCCTCGGCTACGAGCGCCCCACCCAGCTGCGCGGCGAGCGCGCCCGGCTGGTCGGCCTGGTCCTGCCCGAGCTGCAGAACCCGATCTTCCCCGCGTTCGCCGAGGTCATCGGCGGCGCGCTGGCGCAGCAGGGGCTGACCCCCGTGCTGTGCACGCAGACCAAGGGCGGTGTCTCCGAGGCCGACTACGTGGAGCTGCTGCTCCAGCAGCAGGTCTCCGGTGTGGTGTTCGCCGGCGGCCTCTTCGCGCAGGCCGACGCGCCGCACGACCACTACCGCCTGCTGGCCGAGCGCAAGATTCCCGTCGTGCTCATCAACGCCCCCATCGAGAACCTCGACTTCCCCTGCATCTCCTGCGACGACGCGGTCGCCGTCGAGCAGGCCTGGCGCCACCTGGCCTCGCTCGGCCACGAGCGCATCGGCCTGGTGCTCGGCCCCGACGACCATGTGCCGTCGCGGCGCAAGCTCCAGGCGGCCAGGGCCACGGCGAAGGCGACCGGCGCCGAGCTGCCCGACGAGTACGTCGAGCGCACCATGTTCTCCCTCGAGGGCGGCCAGGCGGCCACGGCACGCCTGCTGGACCGCGGCGTGACGGCCTACATCTGCGCGAGCGACCCGATGGCCCTCGGAGCCGTGCGCGCGGCACGCAGGCGGGGCCTCAAGGTGCCGGACGAGGTCTCGGTCGTCGGGTTCGACGACAGCGCCTTCATGAACTGCATGGAGCCGCCGCTGACCACCGTCCGCCAGCCCATCGAGGCGATGGGCAGGGCGGCGGTCGAGATGCTGTCGGCGCAGATCCAGGGCGGTTCCGTGCCTCCGGGAGAGCTGCTGTTCGAGCCGGAGCTCGTCGTGCGCAGCTCGACCGCGCAGGCGCCGAGGGGCTGAGGCGCCGCCGCCCCGCGCATGCAGGCAACTGTCAAAGATTTGCGAAATGAGAGCGACATCTTGCGGACATCCGTAGTTAGTGGTTGAGTGAGCGGCGCCACACAGCGAGCAGCTGTGCGGCTTCCCACGCTCCTGCCCTAGAGGGGTCCCACCGATGAGAAGTCCCGGGTTCCGCCGTACGTGCACCACCGCCATAGCCGTAAGCCTGGCACTCACCGCCGTGGCCGCCTGCTCGAGCAGCAAGGACAGCGGGGGGACGACCGCAGACGGCAAGACGGCCCTCACCATCAACTGCATGCCGCCCAAGTCGAACAAGGTCGACCGCACCAGCTTCCAGAACGACATCAAGACGTTCGAGAAGGCGAACCCGAAGATCGACCTCACCGCGCACGACACGTTCCCGTGCGAGGACCCGAAGACCTTCGACGCCAAGCTCGCCGGCGGGCAGATGGAGAACGTCTTCTACACGTACTTCACGGACGTCAAGCACGTCGTCTCGATCAACCAGGCCGCCGACATCACGGACTACGTGAAGGACATGCCGGGCTGGAACGAGATCGACCCGAAGCTGCGCGCCATGTACACCGTCGACGGCAAGGTGTACGGCGTCCCGAGGACGAACTACACCATGGGGCTGCTCTACAACCCGACGCTCTTCAAGAAGGCCGGCCTCGACCCGAACAAGCCGCCCACGACCTGGGCCGAGGTGCGCGCCGACGCCAAGAAGATCGCCGCGCTCGGCCACGGCACGGTCGGTTACGCCGACTACAGCGCCCAGAACCAGGGCGGCTGGCACTTCGTCGCGGAGCTGTACTCGCAGGGCGGCCAGGCCGTGTCCGCGGACGGCAAGAAGGCGACCGTCGACACACCGCAGGGCAAGGCCGTGCTGCAAAACCTCCACGACATGCGGTGGAAGGACAACTCGATGGGCTCGAAGCAGCTGCTCATCATCAACGACGTGCAGCAGATGATGGGCACCGGCAAGCTCGGCATGTACGTCTCCGCGCCCGACAACATCCCCACCATCGCCAAGCAGTACGGCGGCGACTACAAGAACATGGCGCTGGGCCCGATGCCGGGCGGCCAGGGCACGCTCGCCGGCGGCGACGGCTACATGTTCAACAAGAAGGACACCCCCGCGCAGATCAAGGCGGGCCTGAAGTTCCTCACACTGGAGACCAACACCCCCGGCAAGGGCCTGAGCAACTGGCAGTACCTCAGCGCGCAGAAGTCGCCCGTCGGCCTCCCCGAGCCGCGCCTGTGGACGCAGGGCAGCGACTACGACAAGAAGAACCTGGCGCTGAAGAAGCAGTACGCCAACGTGCCGGTCGAGAACTACCAGGCGTTCGCCGACGGCAACCCGAACCTCACGCCGCGGATCGAGCCGCCGAACGCGCAGCAGATCTACTCCGTGCTCGACTCCACCGTCTCCGCCGTCCTCACCAACAAGAACGCGGACATCGACGCGCTCCTGAAGGGCGCCCAGTCGAAGATCGACTCCGTGCTCGCGCAGCAGGGCTGACGTCCGTATGAAGACCGCCCAGGCTCCCGCGAGGTCCGCCGCGGCGCCGCCCCTGAAAGAGGGGCCGCGCCCGGCGGGCCGCCCCACGGCCCCCCGCAGGCCCCTCAGCCGCCGGCTGACCGACCAGGCACGCGCCTACGCCTTCCTCCTCGGCGGGCTGATCTGCTTCGCGCTGTTCTCCTGGTACCCGGCGATCCGCGCGGTGATCATCGCGTTCCAGAAGTACATACCGGGATCGTCGCCCGAGTGGGTCGGCACCGCGAACTTCACCCATGTCTTCCACGACCCGGAGTTCGCGGCCGCGTGGCGCAACACCTTCTACTTCACGCTGCTCGCCCTGCTGATCGGCTTCCTCGTCCCCTTCGTCACGGCGCTCGTGCTGAACGAGATGCGGCACATGAAGTCGTTCTTCCGGGTCGTCGTGTACCTGCCGGTGATGATCCCGCCGGTGGTCAGCGCGCTGCTGTGGAAGTGGTTCTACGACCCGGGAGCCGGGCTCTTCAACGAGGCGCTGCGCTTCCTGCACCTGCCGACGTCGAACTGGACGAACGGCACGTCCACCGCCCTCGTCTCCATCGTCCTCGTCTCCACCTGGGCGAACATGGGCGGCACCGTCCTCATCTACCTCGCCGCACTCCAGGGCATCCCGGGGGAGCTGTACGAGGCGGCAGAACTGGACGGGGCGAGCATCCTCCAGCGCGTCCGGCACGTCACGATCCCGCAGACCCGCTTCATCATGCTCATGCTGATGCTGCTGCAGATCATCGCGACGATGCAGGTGTTCACCGAACCGTTCGTGATCACCGGTGGCGGGCCGCAGGACTCCACCGTCACCGTGCTGTACCTGATCTACAAGTACGCCTTCCAGTACAACAACTTCGGCGGGGCCTGCGCGCTCAGCGTGATGCTGCTGGTCATGCTCGGCCTCTTCTCCGCCGCCTACCTGCGGCTGACCCGCACCGACGACTGAGAGGGCGGCCATGACCACCACGATCGCTCCGCCCCCCCGGCAGGCGCCGCCGGCCGCCCCGCGCCGCGCCCGCAAGCGGGGGGAGTCCGCCGCCGTCCGCACCCTCGTCTCCCCGCTGGCCCTCGCGAGCCGCAGGGGCAAGACGGTGTACTGGACCGTCTTCGGCCTCGTCCTGTTCCTGTTCGCTTTGGCCTTCCTCTTCCCCGTGTACTGGATGATCACCGGGGCCTTCAAGTCGCCCGACGAGCTCAACAGCAATCCGCCCACGCTCGCGCCCGAGCACTGGCATCCGGGCAACTACGGCGACGCGTGGAACCTGATGCAACTGCCCGACCACCTGTGGAACACGGTGGTGCAGGCGGCCGGCGCCTGGCTGCTGCAGCTCGTCTTCTGCACCGCCGCCGCCTACGCGCTGTCCAAGCTCAAGCCGGTGTTCGGCAAGGTGATACTCGGCGCCATCCTCGCCACGCTGATGGTGCCTGCCCAGGCCCTCGTCATCCCCAAGTACCTGACCGTGGCCGACCTGCCGTTCATCCACACCAGCCTGCTCAACAACCCGGCCGGCATCTGGCTGCCGGCGGTGGCGAACGCCTTCAACCTCTACCTGCTGAAGCGGTTCTTCGACCAGATACCGCGCGACGTCATGGAGGCCGCCGAGATCGACGGCGCGGGCAAGCTGCGCCAGCTCTGGTCGATCCTGCTGCCGATGTCGCGGCCCGTGCTCGGGGTCGTGTCCATCTTCGCGCTCGTCGCCGTCTGGCAGGACTTCCTCTGGCCGCTGATGGTGTTCTCCGCGGCGCCCGACAACCAGCCCATCAGCGTGGCACTCGTCCAGCTCTCGCAGGACGTGCCGCAGACCGACCTCATCGGCGCGATGGTCATCGCGAGCGTGCCGATGGTCGTCATGTTCCTCGTCTTCCAGCGTCACATCATCGCCGGCATCAGCGCCGGGAGCACCAAGGGATAGCACCACCCGGCGCGGCACACCATCCCGCCGCCCCGCCGGACCTCCGAGCCCGAGCCCGCGCGCCGCGGGACGGCTGCCCCCTGCCCGAAAACGCCGGGCGAGACCGGCATCCACGGCACAACGCCCGCCGCCCGGGGCAGCGGCGCGGCGCCACCCCTACGGACCGAGCCGGCACACCGGCCCGGCCGCACGACCTGCGCACCGCCGCCCGCCAACGTCCCCGCCGAGGGACGGCGGTGCGCAGCCAGCGAACCACCGTCGCCTCTCCACGGACGCCACCCCCGTGAGGGCCCCGCACACGCCCGAAAGGAACACCGCATGAAAGGCAGCCCTCTGGAACCAGCCGACCGGGACTGGTGGCGCGACGCCGCGATCTACCAGGTCTACGTGCGCAGCTTCGCCGACGGCGACGGCGACGGCACGGGCGATCTCGCCGGTGTCCGTGCCAGGCTGCCGTACCTGGTCGAACTCGGCGTCGACGCCCTGTGGTTCACCCCCTGGTACCTGTCGCCGCTGGCCGACGGCGGCTACGACGTCGCGGACTACCGCACCATCGACCCGCAGTTCGGCACGCTCGCCGAGGCGGAGAAACTCATCGCCGAGGCCCGCGAGATGGGCATACGCACCATCATCGACATCGTCCCCAACCACGTCTCCGACCAGCACGCCTGGTTCAGGGCGGCCGTCGCGGCAGGACCCGGCAGCGCCGAGCGCGGATTGTTCCACTTCAGGAAGGGACGCGGCGAGGGCGGCACGATCCCGCCGAACGACTGGGTCGGCGAGTTCGGCGGCACGCCCTGGACGCGCCTGCCCGACGGGGACTGGTACCTGCACCTCTTCGCGCCCGAGCAGCCCGACCTCAACTGGGACCACCCGGCGGTGCGCCAGGAGCACGAGGACGTCCTGCGGTTCTGGTTCGACCGCGGCGTCGCCGGCGTCCGCATCGACTCCGCGGTACTGCCCGCCAAGGACCCCGCGCTGCCCGACTTCACGCCGGGCACCGATCCGCACCCGTACGTCGACCGCGACGACCTGCACGCCGTCTACCGCGCCTGGCGGACGATCGCCGACGAGTACGACGGCATCTTCGTCGGCGAGGTCTGGCTGCCCGACACCGAGCGCTTCGTGCGCTACCTGCGCCCCGACGAACTGCACACCGCCTTCAACCTCGGCTTCCTGGCCAGCCCCTGGGACGCGGAGCGGCTGCGCGCCTCCGTCGACGAGACGCTCGCCGAGCACGCCCCCGTCGGTGCGCCGGCGACCTGGGTGCTGTGCAACCACGACGTGACGCGCACCGTCACCCGGTACGGACGCGCGGACGACACCGGGTTCGCCTTCGAACGCAAACGGTTCGGCACGCCCACCGACCTGTCGCTCGGCACCCGCAGGGCACGCGCCGCCGCGCTGCTGTCGCTCGCGCTGCCCGGCACCGTCTACCTCTACCAGGGTGAGGAACTCGGCCTGCCCGAGGCGGAGATACCGCGCGATCGGATCCAGGACCCGATGCACGAGCGCTCCGGCGGCGTGGACCCCGGCCGTGACGGCTGCCGCGTCCCGCTGCCCTGGACGGCGGGCGCGCCGTACGCGGGGTTCGGCTCAGCGGCCGAGCCGTGGCTGCCCCAGCCCGCGGGGTGGGAGGCGTACGCGGCGGACAGCCAGGCCGCAGACCCAGCGTCCATGCTCTCCCTCTACCGGGCGGCGCTCGGGCTGCGCCGCACCGAGGCGGGGTTCCGCGGCGCCGGTCTTACCTGGCTGGACGCCGCCGACGGCGTGCTGGCCTTCAGCCGCGGCGAGGGCCTGGTGTGCGTGGCCAACCTGGCGGAGGAACCCGCGGCGCTGCCCGCGCACACGCGCCTGCTGCTCGCCAGCGGCCCGCTCACCGGGGACGGGCGGCTGCCGCGTGACACGGCGGTGTGGCTGCGCGTCTGAACCGGCCGGGCGCGGTCCAGCCGCCCGCGCCTGCCGGTGCCTGACACGGCACCTGACACGGCCTACGGCAACGGCCGCGGCGGGCGGGGCCCGTTGTAGTGGCCGCTGGGGCGCAGCCGCAGCGGCCGCTCCTCGTACTCCTCCAGCGCGTGCGCGATCCACCCCGCCGTGCGGGCGACCGCGAACACCGTCTCGCCCGCGTCGGGCTCCATGCCGGCCGCGACCGTCAGCACGGCGAGCGCGAGGTCGACGTTGGCGTGCTGCTCCCCGCGGCGGGCCGTCGTCGCCTCCACCTCGCGGGCCGCCGCCAGCGCGTCCCGCGCGCCCGGCACGTCGGCCAGCGCGGCGAACAGCGCCACCGCGCGCGGGTCCTGACGGGGATACAGCCGGTGCCCGAGGCCCGGCACGCCGTGTCCCGCACGCAGGTGGTCCGAGACCACCGCGGCCGCGCTGCCGCGTTCGAGTACCTCCGTCAGCATCCGGTGCGCGAGGCCGCTCGCCGCCCCGTGCAGCGGCCCCTCGACGGCCCCGAGCCCGGCCGACACCACCGCGTACGGGTGCGCGCGTGCCGAGGCCGCGACCCTGACCGCCAGCGTGGAGGCCGCGAGATCGTGGTCGATCAGCAGCGATAGCGCCATGTCCAGGGTCCGCACCTCGGCCTCGGCCGGCGCCCGGTCCGTCAGCCGCGCCCAGAGCCGGGCGGCCAGCGGGCCGTCCGCGGCCGGTCCCTTGACTCCCGCGACGGGAAGCGCGTCGACGAGCGTCGGGATCAGCGCGCGCGCCGTGGCGAGCACCGCGTCGCGCGACAGGTCGAAGCGGAGGGGGTCGGCCACGGCGGCCGCGACCGTCGCCACCCGCAGCCGGTCCGTGCTGCCGCCGTGAGCGGGCAGGGCGCCGACCGCATGCCGGGCAGCCGCCAGCGTCCCCGGGGGAGCGGTGAACCGGAGGTCCGGGCTGCGCACGCCCGTCCAGAGCCAGTCGGCCACCTCCTCGTACGGGACGGCCCGCGCCAACTCGACGGCGTCCACGCCCCGATACCAGTACCGGTCGGCCTCGATCAGGGTGATGCCCGTGGTGATGCGCTGCATGGCGTCGCTGCCCGAGGGGGGCTGGTTGCGCGCCCTGCGCACCAGGGCGTCGACCTCCTTCGCGTCGAAGGTGCTGCCACGGCCCGTCGGATCGCGCCGGCTGGTGAGCTGCCCGCGGCTGACGTACGCGTACACCGTCTCCGGCTTCACTCCCAGCCGCCGTGCGGCCTCGCGCGTGGTCAGCCGCGCGTCGCCCGCGCCCGGCCCGTCGGCGGTCGTGTCCGTCATGGGATCACCGTACACGCGCAATGCGCACATTGATTCAATCAATATTGACAGAGATTTCTCAACCATGGACA
Organism: Streptomyces montanisoli; assembly: GCF_017813245.1. Taxonomy (GTDB): domain Bacteria; phylum Actinomycetota; class Actinomycetes; order Streptomycetales; family Streptomycetaceae; genus Streptomyces; species Streptomyces montanisoli. Next base: position 5,452 of record NZ_JAGIQL010000079.1, on the reverse strand, counting down.
GTCGTGTCAAGTCGAGGAGGAGAGATCATGACCGACAGCAGGTCCCAGCAGCCACCCATCGACGTGCCGAAGGGGCTCGCGGGCGTCGTCGTCACCGAGACGGCGCTCGGGGACGTACGCGGTGGCGAGGGCTTCTACCACTACCGCCAGTACTCCGCCGTCGAACTGGCGCGCAGCCGGTCCTTCGAGGACGTCTGGCACCTCCTGTTCGAGGGCGGGCTGCCCGACGCGGAGCGGTCCGCCGCCTTCGCCTCCCGCGTCGCCGCGCTGCGCCACCTGCCGCCCGAGGTGAAGGACGCCCTGCCGGTCATCGCCCGGGCATCGCGCGGAGCCGGCCCGCTGACCGGCCTGCGCACGGCGCTCTCCCTCTACGGCGCGGCCGCCGGGCTCCGGCCGCTGTACGACACCGACCCCGCCCACCGCGCCCAGGACGCGCTCGCCGCCTGCGCGGCCGTACCGACGATCCTGACGGCCCTGCACAGGATCGGCCAGGGCCAGGAGCCCGTCGAGCCGCGCGACGACCTCGGGCACGCGGCCAACTACCTGTACATGCTGACCGGCCGCGAACCCGATCCCGAGCACGCGCGGGCGATCGGCCAGTACCTCGTCTCGACGGCCGACCACGGCTTCAACGCCTCCACCTTCGCCGCCCGCGTCATCGCCTCCACCGGCGCCGACCTCGTGGCCTGCCTGGTCGGCGGCGTCGGCGCCTTCTCCGGGCCGCTGCACGGTGGCGCGCCGAGCCGCGCACTCGACACCCTGGACGCGATCGGCACACCCGAGCGGATCGACCCCTGGATCAGGGAGCGGGTGCTCGCGGGCGAGCGGATCATGGGGTTCGGGCACGCGGTCTACCGCACCGAGGACCCGCGCTCCCGCATGCTGCGCACCATCGCGCAGAAGTTCGGCGGCCCGCTCATCGACTTCGCCGTGCGCGTCGAGGAGCGCGTCGAGGCGATACTCGCCGAGCTCAAGCCGGGCCGCGAGCTCCACACCAACGTCGAGTTCTACGCGGGCGTCGTGATGGAGCAGTGCGGGCTGCCGAGGGAGATGTTCACACCGACGTTCGCCGTGGCCCGGGTGGTCGGCTGGAGCGCCAACATCCTGGAGCAGGCGGAGGACCGAAAGATCATCAGGCCGGCCGCGCGGTACGTGGGACCGCCCCCGCCGCAGCCGGTCCCGGCGGGGCGCCCCGCATGACGCGTCGGGCAGGGCGCCCCGGGACCGCGGCGGTCAGGCCCGCGGCGGTCAGGCCCAGATCGAGATCAGCAGGGCCATCAGCAGGCCGCAGGCGCTGACGATCGTCTGGATGGCCGTGTGGGACTTCGTGGCCTGTCCGAGCGTCATGCCGAAGGACTCCTTCACCAGCCAGAACCCGGCGTGGTTCACGTAGTTCAGGCCGATGGAGCCCGCCCCGATGGCGACGACGAGCAGCGCGGTGTGCAGGCTGCTTCCGCTGCCCGCCACCGGCGCGAGGATGCCGGTGGCGGCGACGATCCCCACGGTGGCCGAGCCGGTGGAGAACGACAGCAGCAGGGCGAGCAGCCAGCCGAGCAGCAGCACGTTGATGTGCATGCCCGAGGCGGCGGACTCGACCGCCTTGCCGATGCCCGAGTCCTCGAGCACCTGGTTGAACGCGCCGCCGCCCGCGATGATCAGCAGGATGGACGCGACGGCCTTGAGGCTGTCCGTCAGCGATGACCTGATCTCGTCGGCGCCCGCGCCGCTGCGGTAGCCGAGGGCGAACAGCGCGAAGAGGAAGCCGGCGAGCATGGCGGGCACCGGTTCACCGGTGAAGGTCAGCACGTGCCGCACCTGGCCGGCCTCGCCGCACACCAGCTCGGCGAGGGTGCGCAGCAGCATCAGCGCCACCGGGACGAGAACGGCGGCCAGCGCCCATCCGGTGCGGACGGTGTTCCTGCGCGCGGGCGCGCCGGCCCCGTGACCCGAGCCGGTGGCTCCGGTGGCCCCGGTGGTTCCGGTGGCATCGTTGTCCGCGGCGGGCTCGTTCCCGGCGAACCTGGCGATCAACTCGGGGTCGGGGCGCACGTCCAGACGCGGCGCGATCCACCTGCCGTACACCGGACCGGCGACGATGACCGTCGGAATCGCGCAGATCAGGCCGATCCCGATGGTGAGGCCCAGGTTGGCGTGCAGCCCCTCCACGGCGACCAGCGGGCCGGGGTGCGGCGCCACCATGCCGTGCAGCGTCGCCAGCGCGGCGATCGCCGGGGTGGCCAGGTAGATGTACGGCGACCCCTTCACGTCGTGCTCGGCCTGCAGCCGTCTGGCCACGCTGAAGATCAGCGGCAGCAGGACGATGAGCCCGATCTCGAAGAACGTGGGGATGCCGATGACGAACGCGGCCGCCGTCATGTACCAGGGCAGCGAGCGCGTGCCCGCGCGGTCGACGATCATCCGGGCGATCCGGTCGGTGGCGCCCGACAACGACAGCAGCCTGCCCAGCATCGTGCCGAAGGCCAGGGTCACGCCCACGTTGCCGAGGATGCCGCCCGCGCCGGACTCCAGGGAGTCGGCGATCTTCTCCACGGGCTCGCCCGCGGCCAGCGCGACGCCGACCGACACCGTCATCAGCGCCGCGAAGGGATGGAACCGCAGCCGCGAGTTGATGAGGAGGATCAGGGCGGCGATGGCGGCCGCCAGGATGATCAGCAGCGTCCAGGCGTGCCCCGTCACAGCCGGCCCCCGCGGGCGCTGCACGAGAGTTCCTGGCATGCGGGGCGCGGTATGTTCGGCAAGGCGACTCCTGGTCTGCGGCTCATGGTCCGGGCTCATGGTCCGTGCTCATGGCCCGGGGCTCGTTGTGTTCCGGCGGGAAGCTATCCGCCCCGTGCCACCGCCCTCCAGGTTCTGCGGGCAACCCGCATAAGCCGTGATCCGCGCGTTGTGTGCGTTCTGTGCATCCCGCGGTCCGGGTTAGCGTCTAACGGTGAGATTCTCTGGACGGGCCGCCTGGTGGCCGCCCGCCTCCCGGCGCGAACGGGTCAGGCTGAGGACCCAGGTCCTGCTGCTGCAGTGGGCGGTCGTGGCGGTGACCCTCGCCCTCGCGTTCGGCGTCTTCGCCTACTTCAACGAGCACCGCCTCGTCCGCGAGTACGAGCTGCGGGCGCTCGCGGTGGCCCGTACGGTCGCCGCGCAGCCCGCCGTCCGCCGCGGCGCCGCGCGGTACTCGGCGGCCAACGACCACCCCGGCGGCGGGGCCGCGCACACCCCGCGCTCCGTCCTCGCCGGCGGGCCGGTGCAGACGGCGGCGCAGGCGGCGCGCAAGCGCACGAAGTCCCTGTTCGTCGTCGTCACCGACGACCACGGCATCAGGCTCGCCCACCCGCAGCTGTCCCAGCTCGGCGTGATGGTGAGCACCGACCCCAGCGGCGCGCTCTCCGGCCACGAGGTGCTGGCGAGCCATCGCGCACACCTGGGCAACGAGGTCGTCGCGAAGGTGCCCGTGTACGCGCCCGGCTCGTCCACGGTCGTCGGCGAGGCCAACGCGGGCGTCGCGGTCTCCGACGTCAGGGCCCAGCTGATCCGGGTACTGGCCGGCGGTCTCGGCTGGCTGGCCGTAGCCCTGCTGCTCGGGTTCGCCGCGTCGGCGCTGCTGGCGCGGCGCTGGAAACGGCTGACCCTCGGTCTCGAGCCGGAGGAGCTGGCCGGCCTCGTGCACGAACAGGAGGCGGTGCTGCACGGCATCGGCGAGGGCGTGCTCGCCGTGGACGGCGAGGAGAGGGTCACCGTCGTCAACGACGAGGCGCGCAGGCTGCTCGCGGCCGAGGCACGGCCCGGGCGTGCCATCGGCTCCCTGGGGCTGACGCCGCGGGTGCTGGAGGTGATCCGCACGCCGGCCGGCGCCCCGGTCATGGCGGCGGTCGGTGAGCGGGTGCTGGTGCTCTCGGCACGCCGGGTCAGCCGCGACGGCCGGGACCTCGGCACCGTGCTGACCGTGCAGGACCGCACCGACGTCGAGTCCCTGACCCGCCAGCTCGACGCGGTGCAGGCGATGAGTTCCGCGCTGCGCGCCCAGGGCCACGAGTTCGCCAACCGGCTGCACGTGCTCGCCGCGCTGGCCCACGGCGGACACCTCACGGAGACCACCGAGTACATCGACACGCTGCTCGGCACGGGAAGGCTCGGCGGGGCCCTGCCCGGCATCGACGCGGTCAGGGACTCGTACATGCGCGCCTTCCTCTCCGCGAAGGCCGCGCACGCGCGGGAGAGCGGCGTGACCCTGGTCATCGGGGGAGCCACCTGGGCCGACGCCACCGTCTCGGCGCCGGTGGACGTCACCACCGTGTTCAGCAACCTGGTCGACAACGCGATCGACGCCGCCCGGCACGGTGCCCGCACCCCCCGCCTCGTCGAGGTCGAGCTGATGACCGAGGGCACCACGCTCCTGATCACCGTCGCCGACACGGGCGACGGCGTCTCGCCCGGTCTCGCGGACGCCGTCTTCCGCGAGGGCGTGTCGACGAAGGACCACGCCTCGGCGGTCGGCGGGCGCGGCATCGGGCTCGCGCTGTCCCAGGGGATCGCACGCTCCCGCGGCGGCGACATCCGCCTCGCCGAGCTGGGCGGCCCGCCGGGCGCCGGCGAGCGGCACGCCACCGAACAGGAAGCGGCCGAACAGGACACCGTCGAACACGACAGAGTTTCCGGGGGAGCGGTGTTCGTCGCCCGGCTGCCCGGAGTGATGGAGCCGGGAGCCATGGACCCGGCAGTGCTGGAGGACAGCCGATGACCCCGCCAGGATCCTTCTCCGTGCTGGTCGTGGACGACGACTTCCGCGTCGCCGGCATCCACGCCGCGCTCGTCGGCGACGTCCCCGGATTCTCCGTCGCCACCACGGCGAACTCCGCCGGGGCCGCGCTGCGGGCCACCGCCGCGACCCCCGTCGACCTGGCCCTGGTCGACATCTACCTGCCGGACGGCTCGGGCATCGACCTGCTGCGCAGGATGGACTGCGACGCCTTCGTCCTCAGCGCGGCCGCCGACGGCCCTACCGTGCGCCGCGCCATGTCCGCGGGCGCGCTGGCCTACCTCGTCAAACCGTTCCCGGCGGAACTGCTCGCCGAGAAGCTGCGCGGCTACGCGCGCTTCCGGCAGCTGACCGGCGCGGACAGCGCCGACCAGGACGTAGTCGAGAGCGCGTACGCAGCGCTGCGGGGTACGCCGGCGGCCCGGCAGGCCCGCAGGCCGAGCGCGCGCACGGCGACCGGGGACGCGGTCCTGTCCGCGGTGCGCGGCTCCGACGCCCCGCTGTCGGCGGGGGAGGTGGGCGCGCTGATCGGCGTGTCACGCGCCACCGCGCAGCGCTACCTCGCGGGGCTCGCCGGGTCGGGGCTGCTGAGGATGAAGCTGCGCTACGGGACCACGGGGCGCCCCGAGCAGGAGTACCGGATCCCCTGACCGCGCGGTGCGCCGGCCGAACGCCGGCGCA
>NZ_JAGIQL010000078.1 GCF_017813245.1 Streptomyces montanisoli | reverse complement strand
GGCGCCGCGCTGCCCGCGCGCGGGGCCCGCGCTGCCGCGCGGGCGGCTACCGCTTGCCGCCCGCCATGCGGCGCGCCCTGCGCTTCAGGCGGGTCATGAGCGGGGTGCCCGAGCCCTTGCGCAGGACCGGGGGCGCCCCGTCCGTCGCGATCGTCAGCGACACCGCCAGCTCCGTGTCCTTCTGCCAGCCGCAGCTGGCGATGCGCGCCTTCAACTCCCAACGGCCCGCGTTCCTGCCCGAGTTCAGCGTGTCGGGTGCAAGACCCGCCACCGTCCTGTGGCGCAGCCTGAAACCGCCGTCGGGCGTCGGGACGCGCGTCACCGTCGTCTCGCCCGGCAGGAAGAACTCCTCGCCGCCGCCCCCGCGCCGCCGAGCCACGATGTCCATACGGGCCGACTTCACCCGGCTCGTCACGTCGAGCGCCGCGGGCGGGATGCCGTCGACGGGCGGCGTCAGCACGTCCTTGCCGTCCACCGCCATGAACGTCATCGGCGCGCCGCCCGCGGCCGACAGTTCGCCCTCCACCGTGATCTCCGACGGGCCCGTCACCCGGGCCGTCGCCTTCGCGCGTACGCCCGACTCCCACAGCGCCAGCTCCCGCACCGCGTCGAACCGGTCCTGCTCCACCAGCGAGACCATCGCCCGCTGGGCCGCGGGCATCCCCGCCGCCACGCCCGGCGCGAACCGTTCGACCAGTACCGACCGCACCTCGTGGAAGAACGCGCGCCGCCATTCCTCGGGCGCCGCCAGGTGCTTCGCGGACGTCAGGCGCCCCAGCATCTCGACCCGCAGCCACCTGCGGTGCAGCCGGTCGCGCAGTGCGCCGGGTTCGGTGTGGGCGTCCACGATGTCCAGCGCCTCGCGCAGGTTGCCGAAGTACCCCGCGGGGTCGAACCGCTTGAACCCCGCGTTGGACGCGTCCGTCAGCGCGACGTGGAAGTAGCAGACGTAGTCCGACAGCACCGAGACGCGCTTCGCCGCGAAGTACGCGGCCGTCACGAACACGTGGTCCTCCAGCCGCCGCTTCCCCTCGGGGAACCTCAGTCCGTGCTCAAGCAGGAACTCCCGGCGGAACATCTTGTGCGGCGTCAGGCTGTCGATCAGCGGGTCCTTCGACAGCTTCGCGTCGGGGCGGTCGCGGCGGAACAGCTCGCGCGGCACGTTCCTGCCGCGACCCGCCATCTTCCCGACGACGACGTCCGCCCCGTTCTCCCGCCCGTAGGCGTACATCCGCAGCAGCGCCTCGTCGCCGAGCCAGTCGTCGTGGTCGGCGAACTGCACGTACTCGCCGCGCGCCAGGTCGATCCCGATGTTGCGCGGCCGGGACGGCCAGCCGGAGTTCGGGATGTGCTCGACCCTGATGTACCCGGGGTGCTCCGCCGCGAGGCGGTCGAGCCGCTCGCCCGAGCCGTCCGTCGAGCCGTCGTCGACGAACACGGCCTCCCACTCGCCCGCCGGCATCGACTGGCGCAGCAGCGACGCGATCAACTCGTCCATCGCCGCACCCGGGTTGTAGACCGGGACGACCACGGAGACCTTCACCGGCGTCCCGGCCGTGCTCTCAACTCTCAGCATTCATACCCCCAGTGGCGCGTGACCTCCTTCAGTGAGTCCGGCACCTCATCGGGCCTGGGCAACTCCCGCGCCTGCTGGATCTTGCCCGACTTGATGTTGTCGCTCCAGTCGCCGATGAACGCCTGGAACGGGCCGTGCTCCTGCTTTCCGTAGTTCAGCATGCGCCTGTCCCACTCCACGCCGAGAAACGCGCAGATCTCCTGTGTGACTTCGGTGGGCTTCTCGGTCAGTTCCTCGTAGCGCACCGTGAGCCCCGGCAGTTGCCCGCGCGCCTCCTCCACCGCGTCGACGTACTGCTTCACCTCGGCGACCGTCTGCGCCAGCTCCCGGTCGGGCCGCCCGTTTATCAGCGAGCTGACCATCGACGCCGGGTGGCGCAGCAGGAACACGAACCGCGCGTCCGGCCAGGCCTCGTGCAGCCTGCGCCAGATCAGCGCGTTGCCGGGCGTCTTGTCGACGATCAGCTCCTTGCCGCTGTGCGACAGCTCACGGTGCAGGATCCGGTCCCACAGGAGGTGTTCGAGCTCCTCGCCGTCGAGGCCGAGCTGCTTCATCGCCTTCTCGGTGTACGCCCTCGTCTGCTTCACCTCGAGCGTGCGCAGGTGCATCTCGTGCGGCGCGCGGATCAGCGGATGGCTGTTGAGCAGCACGCGCAGCAGCGTCGAGCCCGAACGCACGGACGACAGCACGAACACCGGTGACGTGACGAGTCTGCCGCCCTTCGGCGTCGGCCTGGCTGCCGCGGGCCGCCCCGTCGCCCGAGCCTTCACCCGGCCCAGCTTGCGGCGGGCCTTGCGGGCTACCGCCCACATTCCGGTCTGGCCGGTCTGGCTGGGCTGCATGGTGCGCACCTTCTTCACGAACGAACACGTCACGGAGGACGGGCCGCCCGGCCGGGCCCGGCCACGCCCGCGCTTGCCCTCCGCGTCCACGCCCACGTCCGAAGCCGCGTCCGCGGCCCGGCACCGTCTCTCCGTCCTCGGCGCGTACCCGCGCGGGTACGCGCCCGGTGCCGCTCCTGCCCGGTGCCGGGCCCGAGGGCCCTCCGTCTTTCGGCAATTTCTAGGCACTCTTTCTGAGAGCGGCCTCACGAGCGGCCAGTCGCGACATGAGAATTCCATGAGAAGGCGGAGGTCCGGACAACCGATCCGGTGCGGCACTCGTCACTGTGAGGCCGCTGTGGTGCGCCGCTGTGGTGCGCCGCTGTGGTGCGCCGCTGTGATGCGCCACCGTGTGATGCGCCACCGTGTGATGCGCCTTTGCCGTACCCGAAGATGATCTTGACGGGTCTCGGACACATACCGCTCGTCAAAGCAGTGTCCTAAAGACAGGTCACTCGGTTAGATGAGTGTGGACACCAGAACGCCCCGGTCCGGGTTCGAGGATCAGCCACCCCTGAGCATGCTCAAGGTGGACAGCGATCCCGCGCAGGTCATCGTGAACCACGCGAGCTTCCGCGTGAAGCTCGCGACGCCCAGCCGCCCGGCCCCCCGCCGGGTGGCCGCGCCGGGCGGCCTGCCGGTCGGGGCGGGCGGGGCCGAGACCGCGCGGATCCCCGCCATGGGCGGTGCGGACTCCGCGCGCGGCGCCGCCGCGAGAGGCGCGCGCCGCAGGGCCCCCGTCGTCTGGAGCGGCAAGTCGCAGCCGGGCGACCCGGGCGCGAGCGGCCTCCTCCAGGCCGTCCGCAACTCCGGCGCCACGTCCGCCACGTCCGTCTCGTCTGCCACGTCCGCCGTGGCGGCCGCCTCGGCCGGCCCGTACGAGAGGGGCTCCTACGACGCGGGCGCCACGCAGGTCATCCCGCGCGTCGAGGTCGACGACAGGACGCAGGCGACCCCCGTCGTCGGCGGCGGCTCCGACGGGCCGCTGCTGCCCCCGATGAGGCAGGCCGTCGGCGCGTACGACCAGCCGCGCACCACCCGCTACGGCGGCGGCCAGGACGATGGGGACGACACCACCCACTTCATCGACCGCGCCCGCTACGGGGACCGCCCCGGCTACGAGGACGGCGCCGGCGACGCCGACCACGCGGGGTACGACGCCGACCACTCGGGATACGGCGACGACTACGCGGGATACGGCGACGAGGACGACGAGCTCACCGAGACCGGCTCCCGCGCCCGCGTCCGTACGGGCGCCTCGCGCGGCGCCACCGCCGTCCGCCACGCGTACTTCCCCGGCCGCCGGATGAACCTCGGCGTCGTCCTGCTGCCCCTGCGCGTCTTCCTCGGCCTGATCTCCATCTACGCCGGCATGGGCAAGCTCTGCGACCCCGTCTACTTCGACGGCGGCGAGCGCGGCTCCATGGTCAAGTGGCTGAACTCGCTGCACCCTTGGGCCCTCGCGGAACCCCTGCGCGACTTCGCGCTCTCCCACCCGGTCGGCGCGGGCCTGAGCATCGCGTTCCTGCAGATCGTCGCCGGCGTCCTGACCGCACTCGGCCTGTGGCAGCGCGTCGCCGCCTCGCTCGGCGCCCTGCTGTCCGCCGCGCTGCTCGTCACCGTCAGCTGGAAGACCGTCCCCGCGTACGACGCGCCCGACATCATCTACCTGGCCGCCTGGTCGCCGCTGATCATCGCCGGCGCGCCCGTCTACTCCGTCGACGGCAAGCTCGCGGGCGACGCGTGGCGCAGGCTCGGCCCGCGCTCCAGCCTGCTCGACCTGCGCCGCTACGTCCTGCGCAGGGGCACCATCGTCGCGGGACTCGTCATCGGCACGACGATGCTCGTCGGGTCCGTGCTCGGCGGCGCGGTCCGCTCGTCCGGTGTCGTGACCGTCCCCGGGCCCAACCACGCGCCGGTGAACCAGCTCCCGGGCGAGCCACTGCCCCAGGACTCGACCAGCCACGGCAGCGCGTCGGGATCGCCCAGCGCCGACGCGCACGGCAAGGGCGGCAAGCCCTCGGGGACGCCGTCCGCGCGGCACTCGCACAGCCCCTCGTCCGGCACCCACGGCAGCTCGCACACCCCCGGCGCCGCCGGTACGGGCGGCAGCGGCGCGGGCGCCACGCAGGGCAGCTCGCCGACGCAGACCCAGAGCGCGGGCGGCGCGCAGGCCCCGTCGCGTACCCAGCGGCAGCAGGCGCCGTCGGGGACGGGCCACCAGGGCGCCGCGCCGTCCACGAGCGGCTCCACGGCGAGCGGCGGCTCGTCGTCGTCCTCCGGCGGCCCGACGTCGTCCGGAAGCGGCGCGGGCGGCGACTCGTCCGGAGGTTCGTCCGGAGGGTCGTCCTCCGGCGGCGGCCCGCTGGGCGGGCTGCTCGGCTGACACGGTAGCCACACAGATCGGGGGCGCACCCATGGGGTGCGCCCCCGATCCGCGTCTCAGTGCGGGAGTTTCCTCCCGGCGGCGAGTTCCTTCGCCGCCTCCGTGAGGTCCTTCGCCGTGTCGATGGCGCGCCAGTACGCGCCCTGCGGCAACGGAAAGCCCGCCAGGCGCCGTTCACGCGCGAGGCGGGGGAAGGTCGTACGCTCGTGGTCGCCGAGGTCCGGCAGCAGGTCCGTGAAGTCCGAGGCGAACACGTAGACACCGGCGTTGATCAGGTAAGGCGACGGCGGGGCCTCGATGAAGTCCAGCACATGGCCGAACTCGTCCGTCTCGACGGCCCCCCAGGGGATCCTGGGCCGCGCCAGGGCCAGCGTCGCGGTCGCGGCGCGCTCCGCGTGGAACGCGGCCATCTCGCGCAGCGAGAACCGCGTCCAGATGTCGCCGTTCGTCGCGTACCAGGGCTCGCCGGGCGAGGGCAGCCGCTTCGCCGCGTGCTTCAGCCCGCCGCCGCGTCCGAGCGGCTCGTGCTCGACCACCGTGGTGACCCGCAGCGGCAGCTCCGCGGACGCCGACTCCAGCCACTCCTGGAGGACTTCCGCCAGATGGCCGCAGGACACGACGGCGTCCGTCACGCCCTCCGCGGCGAGCCAGGACAGCTGATGGCCGATGATCGGGGTCCCCGTTCCGGGGATCTCGACCATCGGCTTCGGGCGGTCGTCGGTGTACGGGCGCAGCCGCGACCCCTGGCCGCCTGCCAGGACCACCGCCTGCGTCGGAAACGTATGCATGCCGAGCACCCTATGCGGGGCGGCAGGGCGGCAGTACGGAGTGGCGATGCGTCAGTCCGGGGCGGCCCGGTGGACGCGGGCGCGTGCGGGCTCAGCTGCCCGCGGTCTGCTGGGACACCCCGTACGCGAACGACGTGTCGCACACGGGACGGGAGAACGACTGGGCGCGCGTCGGGCCGTAGTGCTGGACCGCGGCCCGGCCGAGCGCGCGGGCGATCGCCATGCAGTGCTTGGCGAGCGAGGGGCGCGCCTCCACCTCGCGCTGGAGGTGCGTGAGGGCGATCCCCGGGTCCTTCTCCTGGAGTTCGACGAGGAGCTTGTCGCGGAGGATGTCCTGGGGCGTACGGGACTTGGCAGGGGCCGACGCGGCCTTCGAGGAGGCCGTCAGGGCCTGCGTGTCCGGGCTCGTCGCCCACGGGACGCGGGCCACCGCGAGGGTCCCGGACAGCACCAGGACGACGGGCAGTACGAATGCGAGAGTTCGGCCGATACGCCGCGCTGAGTGGGTCACGAGGGCGAGCGTAGCGGGAGGTAGTGATATGGCGACATTTAGTCACTCTCGCGGGCGATGGTTCGAAGGTTTTTTTCGAATTACGCGTTGACGCGAGGCCTTTGGGTGGCTGTCCGCACGGCGGCGCGGACGGTCATGCGGACAGCCGTGTGGCCCCGTACCGCTGCTTGAGCGGACGGGGCCACACGGCTGTAAAACGGGGGCCCGGGACCGGCGCGGGGCCGGCCGGACGGGTCAGTCGCTCAGGCGCTCGCCCGTGGAGGTGGAGAACACGTGGGTCTCGCCCGCGCGCGGCACGACGTTGAGCGTCGCGCCCTTCTCCGGCACCGCGCGGCTGTTGCCGCGGATGACCAGGTCCCTCTTCTCGCCGTTCACGTCGATCGTGCCGAAGACGAAGGCGTCGGCGCCCGTCTCCTCGACGACGTTCACGACGACCTCGATGCCGGGGTCCGCGTCCTTCGCGAGCGTCTTCGCGTCGGAGGCGGCGCCGCCGAAGTCGAAGTGCTCGGGACGGACACCGACCGTGACGGTCTTGTCACCCTTGTCCGCGGCGGCCTTCAGCGCGTCACGGTTCACGGGCACCACGCTGTTGCCGAACTTCACGCCGCCGTCCGTGATCGGCACCTCGATCAGGTTCATCGCGGGGGAGCCGATGAAGCCGGCGACGAAGAGGTTCGCCGGGCGGTCGTACATGTTGCGCGGCGAGTCGACCTGCTGGAGCAGCCCGTCCTTGAGCACCGCGACGCGGTCGCCCATCGTCATGGCCTCGACCTGGTCGTGCGTGACGTACACCGTGGTGATGCCCAGGCGGCGCTGGAGCGACGCGATCTGCGTACGCGTGGACACGCGCAGCTTGGCGTCGAGGTTCGACAGCGGCTCGTCCATGAGGAACACCTGCGGCTCACGGACGATGGCACGGCCCATCGCGACACGCTGGCGCTGACCACCGGAGAGCGCCTTCGGCTTGCGGTCGAGGTACTCCGACAGGTCGAGGATCTTCGCGGCCTCCTCGACCTTCTTGCGGATCTCCGCCTTGTTCACGCCGGCGATCTTCAGGGCGAAGCCCATGTTGTCGGCGACGGACATGTGCGGGTACAGCGCGTAGTTCTGGAACACCATGGCGATGTCCCGGTCCTTCGGCGGCAGGTGCGTGACGTCGCGCTCACCGATGCGGATCGCGCCGTCGTTGACGTCCTCGAGGCCCGCGAGCATGCGCAGCGAGGTGGACTTGCCACAGCCGGAGGGGCCGACGAGGACGAGGAACTCGCCGTCGGTGATGTCGATGTCGAGCTTGTCCACGGCGGGCTTGTTGCCACCCGGGTAGATGCGGGTCGCCTTGTCGAACGTGACAGTAGCCATGGCGAAATGTCCCTTCACCGGCAGGAACGTGCCGGACGATCCGAGTAAAGGAATGGATCTCCCACCGGGAAGTGGAAGAGAGGTCTGGTCCACCTGGGTGAACTGGAGGTGACGGTACCTGTCGTTTCCGGATCTGTCAGTACTCCAGAGCGACCGGATATTTCCCCGCACCAGCGAGAGCCGGGCCGCGCCGGGCCGCGTCCGGCCGGGCGACACCGGCACCGGTCCGCCCCGGCCCCGCCAGGCGGCCCAGTGGCTCCCGCGCCGCAGGACGACCGCTGGGGGAGCAACCACTCCTGCCGAACGCTCAGTTGACGGCCGGGGCGGCGTGCCGCCACCCACAACACACGACCGGCCGCGCGCCCGCGACCGCCCGGAAGCCCGTGGCCGGACGTTCCGGGCGCTGTGTACAGTGGACCCGCTGCTGGACTCGGTGCGCTGTGTCCGATATGCCTCCTTAGCTCAGTTGGCCAGAGCAACGCACTTGTAATGCGTAGGTCGTCGGTTCGAATCCGACAGGGGGCTCCACGAAACCCCAGGTCACATCGGGTATGACCCGGGGCTTTCTCTTACTCGCAGCATGACGGACCACGCGCCCTGGGGTGCCATGGGGCCACCCGCGTGAGCGATGCGTGTGAGGCGGGGACGAAGAGGGGCTGCAGACCCGGGGGTAGCGGTTCGTCGCGAAGTTGGAATCGGTCAGGTGCTCACTGTGACCGTGGCTACCCGAACGCGTCCTTTCCTGGATGGCCTGGCGCCGCCACCATCAATCCACCCACAAGCCTGCACGTCGGTCAGGATGGAAGGGCCGTGTCCAGATAGTCCTGTACAGACTCGAACAGCCCGTACGGCACATACTGCTGGATATCGGCGTGGGCTACCCAGGCCAGTTCGGCGATCTCCATGGTGCTGGCGACGTGTGCAGTGCCGCTAACCACCTCGCATGCGGTGTATGACATCAGCCGCCCGGTGTTCGGATGGAGACGCTCGCCGAGCAGCTTTACAGCCGACACGGCCAGGCCGGTCTCCTCCTGTGTCTCGCGCACGGCGGCCTGCTCGCGGCTTTCGCCGGGTTCAACCTTGCCGGCCGGAAACTGCCAGGACAGCCGCCCCTCGCTCACTCGACGCCGCACCATGAGTACACGTCCTTCGTGGATGATGACGGCGGCGGCGACGCTCGGTTCCTTCGCCGCGTTCTGCTGCGTCACGACTGCTCCTCTTGCGGCACCAGCTGCACGATGGCTTCATGTACGAGCGTTCTCAAGCTGCTTGAGACGAAAGCAACGTCCGAGTCTCCTCGGCGCAGCCCCAGGACAGCGTGACGCCTGCACCACCATGCCCGTAGTTGTGCACGATCACCGAGTCGTCCCCCCGCTGCTCCGCCTCCACTCGGATCACGGAACGGGTCGGCCGGGCACCGATCCTGTGTTCCAGGACCCGGGCGCGGGCCAGGCTGGGCTCGATCGCGGCACACCGAGCGAGAATCTCAGTCGCCGCCTTGTCGTCGGGACCCAGGCTCCCTTCGCCGTCGATGGCCGTGCCGCCGAGGACCACGGTGTCGCCGTGGGGGTAGATGCACAGCAGGTCCGGCGAGGAACCAGTGTCCTCGGAGAAGAACTCGGTCAGGCCCGGGTTGGTGACGACGACGTGCTGGCCACGAATTGGCCGGAGGCCGGGGTCCGGGACGAGGCCCCGGGAGCCGAGGCCCGAGCAGTTGACCATCAGCGAAGCCGGACCGGCATCCGACAGAGAGGCCAGCCGTCGCTGCTCGACCGTTCCTCCGGCCCCACGGAGTCGGCGCAAGAGGTAGTCGAGGTAGACGGGCATGTCGATGAGCGGCACGGTGAACCGGTACCCCGCGGTGAAACCGGTCGGGAGTTCGACCGGCTCGCACGGCCGGAAACCCGGGAGAGTCGTGGCCCAGTCCGGCGGGGCCTCGGCCGTACGCGACGCCTCGATGCCGCTGGTGAGCCGGACGCCCGTGGTCGGGTCGTTGGCAAGCTCCTGGAAGATCTCCAAGGACCGCTGACCCCAACGGTCGACCTTGTCCTTCGGCTCGACCAGGTACGGCCCCCACATCGCCCCGGCAGCGAGTGATGTGACGCCGGGCACCTGTTCGGCGATCACCTGCACCGATGCCCCGGCCTCGGCGAGAACGACGGCGGTGGTGAGCCCGGCCGCCCCAGCGCCGACAACGACGACACTCTCTCCTGTGGTCATGGCTTCTGACCCTAGCGGCCGGGTGGCGTCGACGGAGCATGTCGGGCGAGTGCATCTTCGAGAACGGGCAGGAAGCTGCGCACATGAGGATTTCGCTGTCGGCGCCGGAGGTCGGCGGCGAGCTGTTGGAGCAGTGCGGCACTCCGCGGCGATCGCACGGCATCGAGACGGTCGGCTGCCACCTGACCGACCTCGCAGGCGGCCTCAAGGTCGCCATGGGCGCTGTGGCCGAGCGCCAGCCATGCGCCCTCGAACATGGCCCTGCGCTGGCTGGGGTCGCCTCGTGGAGCCTTGTACGCCCCGGACCGGAGCATCTCGGTCCCCTGGGCGAGGAAGCGACGGCCCTTCGTGGTGCCGTCCGCCTTCTGCTGAGCGCGACCCATCTGGATGAGGCCGTATCCGGCCTGGCAGTCCAGGTGGTTGTCGGTGAGGAAGTACATCCAGCGCGGCTCCTCCTGGCTGCCGTCGCGGCTCGCGATGAGTTCCCGGGCGGAGCCGCGGGTGTGGGCGAAATCGTTGTCACGGCTGGCGGCGGCATACGCGTAGGCGAGCCGGGACAGGACGGATGCTCGGACTGCGAGCGGTGCGGCATCACCGGCGCGACGGGCCGCTTCGCCGAGAGCGACGGCGTCCGCGGGGTGTCCACGGCTCGCCGCCTGGAAAGAGAGGTCGCCGAGAA
The DNA here is from genome assembly GCF_017813245.1 of Streptomyces montanisoli. Classification (GTDB taxonomy): domain Bacteria; phylum Actinomycetota; class Actinomycetes; order Streptomycetales; family Streptomycetaceae; genus Streptomyces; species Streptomyces montanisoli. The sequence continues at coordinate 19,986 of NZ_JAGIQL010000078.1, read as the reverse complement.
TGTGAGCACACAGGGGCAGGTCGTTGACCTGATGCGCAGCGCGCAGTGCTGTAGCGAAGTAGCGCTGTGCCAGCCCGTGATCGGCCGCGTCGAAGGCCATCCATCCTGCGAGTTGGCCGATCTCCGCGAGCGCGCGCATCAGTCTGCTCGTGACAGCGGGCGAGTGTCCTCCTTCGTGGATCAGGAGCCCCACGGCACGGAACTGGGCACCTACGTAGGGAAGATGCCTTGCGCCTCCGTGTTCGTCGTCGAGCAACTGGAGCATGGGCAGGTGCTGCTCTACCTGGTCGATGAGCGGATCCGTGCCCATCGGTGATGTCATCCGCGGCGCGTACTGGCCTCTTCCGGCGGTGCCGTCGAGGTACTGGGCCACGATCGCCAAGAGCCCGGCGCCCGAGATGGCGAGGAATCGACGTCGATCGACGAGACCTCCCATTACCCAGTCCTCCACGATCGCCTCCATACCCTGCACGGTCCAGGGTCGTGCGAGATCCGTGTCGGCCGGGACGAGCGCTGAGGAGTCGCCCGCGCGGCCCTGCCAGAGTTCGGCCACCGAAACGGCTCTACCCAGCTCCTGGGAGAGTACGTAGGCAGCCATCATCGGTAACGGTGAGCGAGGCAGCGAGCCGCCGTCTCTCCAGTGGTAGGGCGCTGACTCGGCGACGGTCCCTGTTCCGAAGACCCTGTTGAGCTTTCGAGCAAGCGCCTTGGGGCTCCAGCCGAGTTCGTCGAGACATCCCGCCAGTACAGCATTGGGTGCCGCTGCCTGTTGTGCCACGTGCCACCACCTCGCCACCCAAGGGTTCGTTGATCACCTCTCGATCTCCATGGTGATGCAGACGGAGACCGAATCACCTGCCTCCGGAACAAGTTGACCGAGTTGACCGACTGATGGGGTGCTGCGTGCCCAGTCTCCTCCGGTGTTCTTGGAGTACGGCGGAAGGCGCCGTCTTCGACGCCGGAGGAGAAAGAGGTGGGCCGTGAGCCACCGCACGAGCACCTCCCGAGACCACCCCGGCAGCGTGCTGGAGCGCGACACCGGGCGACCGGTCGCCGCGCCCTCAGGCGGCAACATCGATGGCGACGTAACGACCACGCTGATCACGGACCTGCCGTACGGGCCGAGGGCGGCCGCGGTCGCACGGGACGCTGTTGCGGTCGCACTTCACGGCACCGAGCCGTACCTGCTCGATAACGCTCGGCTGATCGGTTCGGAACTCGCGACGAACGCGTTTGCCTCAGGTAGTCCGCCTCTGGTCATGTGCGTGGACCGCAGGTTCTCGCCCACTGGTGGCCTGGAGGTCGAGATCACCATCACCGATGGTGGCTGCTCCCGCTCTGCACCTGCTTCTCCTCCAGCTCCCCAAGAAGAGGCCGAATCCGGACGGGGCCTGGTCATCGTCGAGGCACTCGCCGACGCATGGTCGCTGACGACCGGTGCCCACGGCACGCGCGCCTGGTGCCGACTCGCGCACAGCGCCCTCCACTCGGCCGCCGAACCCGACTGATGTCAATGCCCGCGAGATCCCTTCTGCCGAGGAGGCGCTGCACGGTGCCCGTCGAACAAACGACCCCGCCATCCCTGGCCACGAACCTGCCGGAGGCCGCCCGTCGGCCCCGAGTAATCGTCGCCCTCCACGAGGGCTTCTACGGTGCCGCGTCGGGCACCGGATTCAGCAACCGTGGTTTCCTCACCGCCCTCGCTCGTCTGTTGCCGACGGGCTACCTCTCCGTCATCACCCCGTACATGCGGGAGTCGGCGGGAGCGTACGACCGGAGGTGGGCGCACGAGGTCCGACAGATGCTGGCGAAGGCCCAGGCCGAGGTGATCACTGTCCCTGAGGTCCTGGCACCGCCAGACTCGGTCCACGGCTCTGTGCAGCTCTGTGACCTGGTCGGCGAGGCAGCGGCACGCGTCGCCGACCGTGTTGGCCGCTGCCTGCTCGTCGGCCTCGATGTGCCGTTCCTCGGCCTCGCGTCGTACAAATCCCCAACCACGGACCTGCTGCTCCTCCCCCGCTCGACGGCCACGCTCACGCGCCCCAGCGACCTGACCCGAATCCACTGGGAGCGTGATGTCCTGCGCGCAGCGACGGCTCGCGGTGGGTGGATCGGCGCCATCTCAACGTCCATGCGGGGCCACTTGGCCGAGAGCTACGGTGTCCCACGAGCGAGCATCGTGAGCATTCCGAACGGGTTGCTGGCGGAAGAGATGTCTACGCCGGCACGTGGGCCGGCCCTTCCCCTCAGCGCCCGAGCGGGGTTCCTCCTCGCCATGGGCAGAGCTGTGCCGACGAAGGGCTTTGAAGACCTGCTGGAGGCAATGAGCCTTCTGAAGGAGCGCGGGGTCCGTGCTCCGCACCTGCTCCTGGCTGCCGCGTCCTCGGCCGAACATCAGCGACCCACTCCGTACCAGGAGAACCTGGCGGCACGCGTCCGCGCCTACGACTTGGACGCGACCCTGATCACCCGCTTCACCCCCGCCATCCGCGCCTGGCTGCACAGTCCGGCCTTGCGCGCGGTTGTGGTCCCTTCCCGCGAGGAGCCCTTCGGGCGCATTCCCCTGGAGGCGTTCGCGGCGGGTGCGGGCCCGGTCGTTGCGACGAGTGCCGGCGGGCTGGCCCAGACGGTCGTTGAGGGGAAAACCGGCTTCACCGCCGCGCCACGAGACCCCAATTCCCTGGCCTCCGCCCTTCAGCGCGCCCTGACCGTTCTGCCCCGAGAACGCGAGCGGCTCCGGAACACCGGGATGGTCTTCGTGCGTACGCGCCACGACTACGAAGCCAGCATCAGCTCCGCCATTCGCCACATCGCCCCCTGGGCTCTCACGCCCTCCAGCACCGCATCGGGCGGTGTCCGATGAGCCGACCGGTGGTGCTCATCAACCTGCAGTCTCCGCACTCCTTTTGGAGGCTCTCCACCGAGAACGAGCGTTTCCTCCGCGCCACGTTCCCAGATGTCGAGTTCCGTACAGCGACCGAGAAGGACGTGCCGCAGCAGGTGGCCGAGGCGCACGTCTACTTCGGCTGGAGGTTCGAACCGTCGTGGCTGGTCGACGCGGTCCATCTGAAGTGGATCGCTTCCCCAGCCGCCGGCACCGACCACCTGCCTGTCGCCGAGGCGCAGTCGGCGGGAGCGGCTCTGACACGCTCGTACGGCTTCCACGGCCGCCCCATGGTGGAGCACGCCATGGGCATGGTCCTGGGCTTCTCCCGTGGGCTGTTCACGAGCCAGCGCGTCCAACGGAACCGGAGCTGGTGGAAGGACGACCTGGCCGAGGAGTTCTTCGACCTGGCCGGATCGACGATGACCATCGTCGGCTGCGGCAGCGTCGGAGTACACCTGGCCCGTGTCGCCCGAGCCTTCGGCATGGACGTGATCGGAGTCCGCCGGACACCGCCTGCGGCTTCCGGGGAAAGGATCACCTGGATACACACCTCAGCGGTGCACCAAGCGGTTGCCGTCGCCGACGTGGTGGTTGATCTGCTGCCCGCCACCCGCGCCACGGCAGGGTTCTTCGACCGCGACCTCTTCACGGCGTGCAAGCCCGGGGCCCTCTTCCTCAACCTCGGCCGTGCCACGACCGTCGACCAGACGGCACTCTTGGCCGCCCTCGACTCCGGACACCTTCGCGGCGCCGCTCTGGACGTCTTCGACCCGAAACCACTGCCCACCCGCCATGCGCTACGGCTCCACCCGCGGGTCCTCCTCACCCCGAAAAGCTCCACGCTCTGCCGCACGTACATGGACGAGGCGGTTGCCTTCTTCGCCGACAACCTGCGGCGATACCTCGCCGGCCAGCCGCTTGACGGCCTGGCCCATATGACCGCTCTCCCTTCATAGGAGGCTGATCGATGCTCACCGCACCCCACCGCGACCTGGCCGCCGAGTTCGCCAAGACCGGCCGCAACCACCCCTACCTGACCTTCACCCTGAATTCCCTCTGCAACCTGGACTGCGTGTTCTGCAAGCCCCGCTGCATGCCGGACTACGGGCACAAGGACCGTCCCCTCACCGCCTCCGACTACGCGGCTATCGCCGCCGAGGCCGGTGCCTGGATGATCAAGAAAGCACACTGCTCCGGCGGGGAGCCGACCCTCCGGGCAGACATCCTCGACGTGATCGCGAGCCTTGCCGACGGCCTCGGACCCGACGCCGCGATCGGCATGACCAGCCACGGCAACCTGCGACGCGGGCTGAGCGTCGAGAAACTCCACAGCGCCGGCCTGACGTACCTCAACCTCAGCCTCCACAGCCTCGACCCGGACCGGTCCGCCGACATCATGGGTGGCGGAGACCCGCTCGTCACCCAGCGCACCCTCGACGCCGCCCTCGCCCTCGGCCTGCGCGTGAAGATCAACTGCGTGCTCCAGCGCACCTACCTGGAGGACGCCTTCGCCGTGGCCGAACTCGCCCGCCACCTGCCAGTCGCCGTCCGGCTGATCGAACTCCAGAACATCGGCCCCGCGCAGGCACTGTTCGACACCGAGTTCGTCAGCGAGGCGGAAGTCAGCGACCGCCTCCATGAGTGGTTCGCGAACGCCGGCGAGGTGCGCAGAGACGAGCTCGGGGTCCGCAGCCCCGGCCAGTATCTGCGCCCCGACGGCTGGGCCGGGTCGATCGGATTCATCTCCAATTCCAGCTGCGCCACCTGCTCCGACGCCAACCGCATCAAGATCACGCCCACGGGCGTTGCCCGCCCCTGCATCCTCCACAACCGCGACATCCCCTTGAAGCCCCACCTCGCCGAGGCCACCCTGGGCGATGCTTTCGCGCACCTCTTCCAGGCCATGCTCGACCGCAACACCAACGACGCCTGGCAGGGCTTCCACTACGTCGACTACGACCTGCGCTGGGATCGGATGGAGCGCCCCCAGGGCACCCCGGTCCTGCCCGTGCTTCCCCTCCTCAGCACGGACACCGCCCGGCCCGCGTGCACCCGCTCCTCCGCGGAGGAGCGGTGACGGTGGTGGCCGAAGCACTGCCCCTCTACCCGGGGCTGGGAGCGCTGTACGAACGCGAGCTGGACGCTCACGGCACCGGCGCTGTGATGCTCACCCACAAGTGGCAGCCGACCGACTTGCTGGCTCCCCACTCCGACATCGACGTACGGGTCCTGCTTCCTCACGTGCCCGCGGACTGGGAGGAGTGGAACCAGAGTCTCGCCGCCGCACACACCGCCGCAGTCGGTCGGGACGTCTCCCATCGGCGGCTCCTGGAGCATCCGCCCGGCTTCGCGTTCACCGTGGCCGAAGCAGACAAGCGGCTCGTCTCCGCGCCTGAACTGGCGACCTGGTCGCTGATCAGCGGGAGCGACCGGGACTTCCAGCGATGGAAGTCCCGAGCCCAGATGGCGCCGTGGTGCGAGGTCGACGAGCGGTTCTACCGGGGAATCCTTCGGGCTCGCCTCGACGGCCGGTACCAGCTGGACGCGGACAGCACCGACAACGTGGTGGAATACATCGCTGCCTATAAGCGCCACTGCGTGGCCTGGCACTATCTCGCCCCGTGCTGGTTCGCCGCTGCCGCGCTCGCGACCCGGACCCGCTGTCCCGGCAAAACGGCCGCCCTCACGCAGTGGCGTCCGGACTGTCTGGACGGCTACGCCGAGTTGTTCCTCACGCACGCCGACGAGCGACCCGGTCTCCGTGCGCGGAGTCCGCGCCACCTGCTCCGCACGGCCCATGCCGCCTTGGAAGCGGTTATGCGCCGTGTCCCCGACGCGGACCGCACCGCTGGGCCGGCCGAGGATCACCTCCGAAGCAACTGGGTGATGGCCGCCGGGATGCTCCGTGTCCGCGTCGCTCGCTGGTTGTACTACCTCGACCCACCGCCTGGCGTGGCGACCGACTACCTGATCCAGCGCGAGGCGAAAGAACTCCAAGCCACCGCACGGTCCTTGAACGGGCTGGCCGCGAACGAGGCCACCCCTGACCAGCTGTTGGCTGCCCGGATGGCGGCGCTGATCCCCACCGGACCGACCACCGCCGACATCCTGCGCGAGACCCTCGCGCTCTGGCACAGGCAGAAGTCCATCGTGCAGGACTTCCTCAGCCTCACCCCCGGTGACGTCCAAATCTGAGACAAGGAGCCTCGCCATGCCCACACGCGCGCCACTACCCCGCACCCTGAAGACGGCGAAGATCAAAATCACGACCAAGTGCAACCGGTCATGCGACTTCTGCATCTTCGCCGACGGCGCCCAGGGCGAGAACATGTCCATGGAGCTGTTCTCCACCATCCTGGCCAGGCTGGAGACCATCCCGTTCCAGCAGTTGCACATCAACGGCGGCGAACCCACCGTGCACCGGGACTTCTCCGCCCTCAGCGCCGCCGCCCGTACCCGCCTGCCGGGCAAGGCCATGGTCCTCGGCACGAACGCCATCACCCTGGCCCGCAACAAGCGGATCATGGAGGCCACCCTCAGCTCGTACGACCAGATCCTCATCGGCTGCGACGACGAGCACGGGAACTACGACGAGGTACACGCCGTCGTTCCCCGCCTCCGTGAGGCAGGAAAGACCGTGGTCGTCAACAGCGTTCTGGAAGGCATCAGTTCTTCCCGCCTCACGCAACTCACGGGTCTGTGCGATAGGTACGGAGCCGTTCACGTCACCAACCATGTGCACCACGTCGACGTCGGCCAGCCGCCGAACGAGCTGCGTGGCCTCTGCGGCCGCTACCTCGACCAGCACCTGATGATCGAGATCGACGGATCCTGCTACCGGTGCTTCAACGCCATGGCGAAGACCGACAGCGAATTCAACATCTGGGACGAGGACTTCGCGACGCGTGTGTTCGCGCCCCGCGGCCACCACTTCCGGTTCTGCTTGCGCTGCCACGAGTACACCGACTCCGGCGCCGCCCTCCTTCCGGCCCCGGCCCTGACCGCCTGATCCAGACCGGAGGTACACGACCATGCCCGCAGTCCTCGGCCTGAACTTCCACCATGACACCAGCGCTGCGTTAGTCGTCAACGACCGCATCTACGCGGCGGAAGAGGAACGCTGGAGCGGCGTCAAGCACAACCATCCCGCCCGCAAGGGCACGCTCACCTCCCCGGCAAGGGCACTGCAATGGTGCCTGAAGGCCGCCGGCCTCGAACCACAGGACATCGATGCCGTCTGGGCAGCCTCCATGCGCCCCAACCCCGCCGCCGGATGGTGGCTGGCGGAGGAACGTGACGAGCTCGCCGCCCTCCTGCCGGCCCCTCTCGGCGAGCATCTCCGCCTCCTGTCCCACCACACGGCCCACGTGCTCTCCGGCCATTTGCTCTCCGGCCACGAGCATGCGGCGGGTCTCGTCGTCGACGCCGGCGGTTCGTCTCTCGGCTCCGACTTCGGCCCGGGCCGGGAACGCGTCACCGGGTACGACCTGTGGCCCGATCGCATTGATCGCATCCACCAGGCCATGCCGATCGTCACTCCCGGCCCAGCGGGGCCCCGGCGCGTCCACTCCTCCCTCGGGCACTTCTACCGGAACCTTGCCCGGCGGGTTATCCCATCCGGCGACGAGCCCGAGGGCAGCATGATGGCGTTGGCGGCCTTCGGCGATCCCCAGCGATATGGAGAACAGGTCCGCGAGCTGATTCGGCTCGGCGACGACGGTGAAGTCCGCATCGATCACCCCTGGGGCTCGGCGGACAGCGGCACACCGCTGCTGCTCGGCGGCCGTGCCTGGACCGCCGACAACGTCGTGGAGCAACCAGAGCACACGCGAGCCGACCTGGCTGCCGCCGTCCAGGAGGTCTTCGCCGAGTCGGTCATCCACATCGCTCGCCACTTGCAACGGGTCACCGGTGCCTCGGCGCTGGTGTTCTCGGGCGGGTGTGCCCTGAACTCCCACCTCAATGGTCAACTGGCGGCCGACAGTGGCTTCGACGAGCTGTACGTGGCGCCGTCACCCCACGATGCCGGGACCGCCGTGGGCGCCGCGCTGTACGGCTGGAACTACCAGCTCGGGCAGCAGTGCCTGCCGGCACCGACGGACGCCGCCTGGGGCCCGTCCCCGGGGACGGTGCCGACGAGGGCCGCGGTCCCCGGCTACCGCGCTCTGACCGGCCTCGGATCCGAGCTGACGCCCACGGTGGCAGGTCTGCTCGCGGAGCACCGCATCGTCGGCTGGGTACAGGGACAGCTCGAATTCGGGCCGCGGGCCCTCGGCCATCGCTCGATCCTCGCCCATCCCGGCCGCGCCGCTACGCGGGACCGGCTCAACCTGATCAAACAGCGAGCCACGTACCGCCCCTTCGCTCCGGCTGTCCTCGCCGAGCACGCCACCGAGTGGTTCATGTCAGCGGGCGACCCCTTCATGAACCGCGTCGCCCGCGTCCGCCGCTGCCGGGCGGACCGCATCGCGGCGGTCACCCACCATGACGGCACCGCCCGCGTTCAGTCTGTCGCGCCTGAACACCAGGGCCTACGCCAACTCCTGGAGCAGTTCTACGGCCGTACCGAACTTCCCCTGCTGCTGAACACTTCCTTCAACCTCAAGGGGGCACCGATCCTGCGGACCGCCGAGCAAGCCGTGGCAGCGGCGGCCGACCTGCGCCTCGACGCCCTCGCGGTCGGGGACACCCTGCTGCTCGCCGACCATGTGCCCGACCCCCGCGCCACGGCCCTCCACACGAGGTGAGGCGGATGAAACCGATCGACCTGGATCATGTCCTGACCGTCCTCGGCGACGCAGCGAGGACCGCGGATCAACAGTCCCGTGCCCGCGTGGCCGGTGGCCTCGCCCTCACCGTCTACGACGGCCACACGCGCGATCAGGGCAGCCCGTACCTGGAACACCCGCTGGCCGTCGTCACGATCCTGCGGACGGAGATCGGCGTCGGCCGCTCCGAGACCCTCTTCCTCGGCCTCCTCCATGACGCCCTGGAGGTGGCCCCCGAATCGGAGGCGCTGCTCGTTGACCACCTCGGCGGCGCGTTCACCGCTCGCGTGCGTGCGATGACGGCCGACCACCGCCTCGAACAACGGAGCAAGGCCAGCGGGGACGAGACCCGCTGGCGTGCCAAGCAGGCCGCGCTTCCGCCCGAGGATCTTCTCGTCCGGCTCGCCGACCGTCTCCACAACCTGCGCGATCTTGGCGCCTCACCCAACCTCGACAGGCGGCAACGCTTCCTCCAGAGCCTGAACGACTTCCACCTCCCGCTCGCCGACGCCGCCCGGGGCCTCAGCCCTCAGCTGGCCGCCATGCACGCTCTGCTTCATGCCGAGTACGTCCGACAGCAACAGGAGGCACGTCCGTGAGAAGAGTCGTCTACTCGATGGAACCGGTCGGCCGCACAGGCGGCAGGGCCTACCTGCGAATGCTCCATGAGGCGACGGCTGACGACGTGGAGTGGCGCACGGTCACGGACCACAAGCGCACCTATCGGATCCGCCGCTGGCGCAAGCTCCGTCACCTCGTTCGCCTGGCTCCGGCGGTCCGGGCGCTGGACGGCGCCAGTGGCACCTTCGTTTGGGACGACCTGAGCCTGCTGCTCTTCACGCCGGAGATGCGAGCCCGCACGGTGTTCATCCTCCATCACTACGAGCCCTTGCAACACGACTCCGCTCCGGTCGAGGCCATGCTCTGGGAGCGACTCTTCCGGATACTGCCGCAGTGCGCCGCCGTGGTGTGTGTCGCCCCGTACTGGGCCGACTTCCTGAGGTCCCGAGGCGTCCGCGACGTTCGGGTGATCTACAACGCCTTCGACATGGCCGAGGTCGAGCGGGCACGCGGCTTCGACCGCACCGAATGCCGCGCCGAGTTTGGCCTGCCGCCAGACATCATCGGCGTCTACGCGGGCAAGGCCGTGCACTGGAAAGGCATCGAGGATGTCGCGAAGGCCCTGGCCGACGCTCCGGGACTGCGGGTGATCACCAGTGGCAGCAACACCATCGGGTTCGACGGCGCCCACTACGACGTAGAGCGTGAGCGGTACCTGCGACTGCTGCGCGCGTGTGACGTGGGCGTCTTCCTCCCTCGTATGCGAGAGGGCTGGAGCCGCTGCGCGGCTGAGGCCCTGTTGCTCGGCCTGCCCTGCCTGATCCATCCCATGGCCGGCCTGGGCGATCTCGCCGCGCTCACTGGTCAGCCCGCCCCGGACCTCGGCCACTTGCCGGCGCAGGTCCGGGAACGCGCGACGGCGCGCCAGACTGAGGCCAAGGCCGCGTATGAGGCCCTGGCCCGGTTCGACCTGAATTACTTCAGCAACGCCTGGGGCGACCTCCTCGCGAAGGTCGCCTGAGCGGTGGCTACGCCTGCGCGGCGCCCAGCTTCTTGGCCGCGGCATCCAGACGGGCCAGCACGCGATCCCGGCCGAGCAGCTCCATGGACTCGAACAGCGGCAGTCCGACCGTCCGGCCGGTGACCGCGACCCGGACGGGCGCCTGGGCCTTGCCCAGCTTGAGGCCGTGCTGCTCGCCGACAGCCAGCAGCACGGCCTTCAGGTCATCCGCCTTCCACTGCGGAACGGCGGCCAGCTCGGCACGGGCGTCGGAGAGGACCTCGCCCGCGCCCGCCTTCATCGCCTTGTTCCACGACGCCTCGTCCTCGACCGGCTCGTCAAGGAACAGAAAGTCCACGTTGTTGGTGATCTCGGACAGCAGTGCCAGCCGGGTCTGGGCCAGCGGCGCCGCCGCCTCGAAGACGGCCTTGTCGAACGCCTCCGGTCGCCACGGCGCGTAAGGAGCGACGAGCCACGGCGCACAGGCGGCGGCGAACTGCTCCGGCGACAGGGCGCGGATGTAGTCACCGTTGAACGCTGTCAGCTTCTTCACGTCGAAGAAGGCGGGCGCGGTGTTGACGTCCTGGAGCCGGAAGAGCTGCTCCAGTTCCTCGTACGGCCTGATCTCCCGGTCGTCGCCCGGCCCCCAACCCAGGAGCATGAGGTAGTTCACCATCGCATCGGGCAGGAAACCCTCCGCGAGGTAGTCCTCAAGCGCCACCTTGTCGCGACGCTTCGACAGCTTCTGCCGCTTCTCATTCACGATCACCGGCAGGTGCGCCCACACCGGCGGCTCGGCACCGAGCGCCTGCCACAGCAGCTGCTGCTTCGGCGTGTTCGACAGGTGCTCCTCGCCGCGGATGACCTGTGTGATGCCTTCGTCCAGGTCATCCACGACGTTCGCGATAAGGAAGACCGGCGATCCATCACCGCGGGCGATCACGAAGTCCTCGATCGCGTTGTTGGGGAACGCCGGCTCTCCGCGGACCAGGTCGACCACGACGGTTTCGCCCTCGTCCGGCGTCCGAAACCGCAGTGCCCGGCCCTCCTCGAAGGCCAGCCCCCGGTCCCGGCAGAACCCGTCATACCCGAGGTGCTCCGAGCCCGTGCGCTCCTTCAACTGCTCGCGAGTGCAGTCGCAGTAGTACGCGCGGCCGACCGCGAAGAGCTGCTGGGCCGCTTCCCGGTGCCGGTCGGCGTTGTGCGACTGGAAGTACGGGCCCTCGAAGGCCGGGTCCTCGCCGTGGATGCCGATCGCCGCGAGCGCGTTGGTGATCCCGTCGATCCACTCGGGCTTATTCCTGGCCGCGTCGGTGTCCTCGATCCGCAGGACGAACGTACCGCCGGACTGTCGCGCCACTGCCCAGTTGTAGAGGGCGGACCGTGCGCCGCCGACATGGAACATGCCGGTCGGGGACGGGGCGAAACGAACGCGAACAGGGGCAGTAGGCATGCGCCCAGCCTACCGACGCCAGCCGCTCGCCCTGGCCACCTCCTTCCCGCGAGCGCCGACGGGTTTCACCCTCTACTCGTATGTCTCCTTCCAGCGAGCCCGATGCTGGCGGTCTCCTTGCCCCGAGCCGTTTACCGCGCTGAGGGCTGCCAGTGAGGCGCCGTTGTTCCACAGGCCGAGGTGATCACGGTGGACAGCGAGAATGCCGTTCTTCGTGGCGAAGCTCTCGGCCGGACCGCTGAAGTAGGTCGTCGAGACGAAGATCGCCACGTCGACCTCAAAGTGCACCTTCGCTCCGAGAAGATCACGTACCTCCCGGCTGGGGATCTTGCTCTTGGGCGTGTACCGCTTGCACTGGATCACCATGCTCCGGCCGTCGGGGAGACACCCCAGCACATCCGCTCCGTTGTCGTGAGAGCCGCCAACCCTCCGCACGTCGGTGCACCCATCACGTCGGCACAGACCCACGACGAAGTCCTCGAACTCCGTCCCCGTCATCGCGTCGACCTCGGCCAGCGTGCGATGCCCGGCCTTGATGGCCTCAACCTCCCGCCATCGCCGGTCACCGCGCCTGATCACCCGATCCTTCCGCCACAGCCACCACCCGCCGACACCACCACCGCCGAGCACGAGGGCCACCACGAGATACAGCCAGACCGCCGACCAGAAGACCACCACGAGCAATAGGACGATCAGGCCCCCACCGATGCCGACAGACTTGTACTGCCGTAGGCGGCGCTTCCGCGCATCTGAACCCCGCCGTTTCTGTGCCCCTGTCATGGCCCTCCCCAGGTCCCAGAAGCAGTCTCGGGTCAACCGTGGAGAGCCGTAAGGGCGCCAGCCGGCCATTGGCTGATATAGGACAGCCCGGTTGTTGACAACGGACTCGGCGTTCGTCTGCCCCACCTCAACGGGACAGGCCGCACCGGGGTGTTCGACGCCTAGGCTCTGAGCGTCGACGCTATGCGGGCCGTGACTGGTCCTGGAAAACCAGATGAGAAGAGGACCGGCGCCAATGGGCAGGACTGAGTACTACCACGACCCGGCCGCCCCGAAGGCCAACACCTTGATTCCGGCGAGCAACCTGCTGGTCGTCGACGAGGCCGGGGCCATCCTCCTCCAGCGCCGCCGCGACACCGGCCAGTGGGCGCTGCCCGGCGGAGCGCAGGACATCGGCGAGACGGCGGCCGAGTGCGCTCTACGCGAGTGCGAGGAGGAGACAGGGATCGTCGCGAAGGTCACCGGTTTCCTGGGCGTCTACACCAACCCGCACCACATCGTCGCCTACACGGACGGCGAGATCCGCCAGCAGTACGAGAACACGTACATCGGCCGCCCGGTGGGCGGCGAGCCCACGGTCAACGACGAGGCAGACGGCGTCCGCTTCGTCCAGCCCGCCGACCTCGACGAGTACGACATCCACGCGAGCATGCGCCAGCAGATCGGCGACTACCTGGCCGGCACTTACCCCTACCTGGGCTGACCGACCGGGCCCGCCCGGATCCGCCCGACGGAATCGAGGAGGTCAGGCCCCGTCCGGCGGATGAACCGTCCCACGATGTGTCCGAACCGTAGCGGTCGAAGATCTTGTCGATCCGCGCTGAGAACGGTCCGAAGGGCAGCCGCGCGGGGTTGCGATCCCCTGCGTCTGGGCCCACCGGCGGGGAGAGGCATAGCAAGCTCTACCTTCGCCACCTTTGCCGCGCTGGCGGCTTGGTCCCGGTCCGTTGGGGGTCGTAGTCAGCCAAGGATGCGTGACAGCGTAGACGCATGCCAAGGCACGCCCAGTAAGGTTTCGCTCACATGCAGCGGTATCCGTGGTGCGCGGTCTGGCGTACCCCTGACGGTGAGGGAAACGAAGCGCAGTGGCCACGACCACGTCCGTACACGACGTCATCAGGGCGATTCGCCAAGGCACGATCGGGAAGAACCGTGACCGGGGCACGCGCTTCGAGGAGCTGATGCTCCAGTACCTGAGTACGGATCCGCAGTGGAGCGAGCAATTCAGTCGCGTATGGATGTGGGCTGACTGGCCGGGAGCCGAGCACGACAAGCGTGACACGGGGATTGACCTGGTGGCCCAGGACCGGGAGACCGGGGGCTTCTGCGCGATCCAATGCAAGTTCTACGAACCCCAGCACACCATCCAGAAGGAGGACATCGACTCCTTCTTCACGGCCTCCGGCAAGGGTGGGTTCACCCGTCGCATGATCGTCTCCACGACGGAAAAGTGGGGCGTGCACGCCGAAGCCGCGCTTGATGACCAGCAGATTCCGGTCACGCGCCTCGGCTTGTCCGACATCGCGCACAGCCCTGTGGAATGGCAACTTCCGGCTGCCGGACAGCCCATCGAGCTGGCCCTGCAGAAGAAGAAGGAACCGCGTAGGCACCAGAGTGCGGCGATCGCCGACGTCTTCGCGGGCTTTGCCCAAAACAAGCGCGGCAAGCTGATCATGGCCTGCGGCACCGGTAAGACCTTTACTGGTCTGAAGATCGTGGAGCGGCTCCAGAAGGAGCGCGCTGCTGCCGGCGCAGGCGAGCACACCTCCGTGCTGTTCCTGGTGCCCTCCATCGCTTTGCTCTCGCAGACGCTGCGCGAGTGGTCCTTCGAGGCCGAGGTGCCATTGCGGCCCTTTGCGGTGTGCTCGGACGTCAAAGTCGGCAAGCAGCAGGCCAAGGGCGACGACGGGGACATGGCCACTCACGACTTGGCTCTGCCCGCCACAACAGACCCGAACCGCCTGATCCAGCAGATGGCCAATGTGGAGGCGGCCCCTGGGCTGACCGTGGTCTTCTCCACCTACCAGTCCATCGCCACGGTTTCTGAGGCGCAGAAGAAGGGCTTGCCACGCTTCGACCTGATCTTGTGCGACGAAGCCCACCGCACTACCGGCGTCACCTTGGCTGGCCACGACGAGTCGGCTTTCGTGCGTGTGCACGACGACGCGTACCTCGGCGCGGACCGCCGCCTCTACATGACGGCCACCCCGAGGATCTACAACGAGGACACCAAGGCCGACGCTAAGAACGCAGCAGCGGTCCTGGCCTCGATGGATAACGAGCAGATGTTCGGCCCCGAGTTTCACCGCCTCGGCTTCGGCCAAGCCGTCGAACAAGGACTGCTGACCGACTACAAGGTCCTCATCCTCACCATCGACGAGGGCGTAGTCGCCAAGACTCTCCAGCAGGGCATCGCCGGCGGCTCCTCCGAGCTGAACCTCGACGACGTCGCGAAGATCATCGGCTGCTGGAACGCCATGGCCAAGCGCACCGGTACTTTCGCCGACGGCTCCGGCTTCGCCGAGGACGAGGCACCTATGAAACGGGCGGTCGCCTTCGCCCGCTCCATTCCAGACTCCAAGGCGATCGCCGATCGCTTCAAGGAAGTCGTCGACGCCTACGACGACGCGGACGACGACGTGCTGCACTGCGACGTCAACCATGTCGACGGCACCTTCAACACTCTGGAGCGCAACCGGCTCTTGGACTGGCTCAAGCAGGATCCCGGCCAGAACCAGGCCCGCATTCTCTCCAACGTCCGTTGTCTCTCCGAGGGCGTCGATGTCCCCAGCCTGGACGCCGTCCTATTCCTCCACCCTCGCAACTCCGTCGTCGACGTTGTCCAGTCCGTCGGCCGTGTAATGCGCCTGGCACCCGGCAAGAACTACGGGTACATCATCCTGCCTGTTACTGTCCCGGCTGGCATGCCGCCGGAGAAGGCTCTCGCTGACAACCAGCGCTTCAAAACCGTCTGGCAGGTCCTTCAGGCCCTGCGCGCTCACGACGATCGCTTCAACGCGACGGTTAACCAGATCGAACTCAACAAGAACAAGCCCGACAACAAGATCGGCATCGGCAGCATCGGGCCCAACGACGAGACGATCGGCGACCAGGACGGATCCAGCAACTCCGATAGTTCCCAAGCTGCCAAAGACAAGGAAGCTCAGAGCGCCCAGCACATCCAGGACGCCCTCTTCTCCGTCAGCGACTGGCGGGACGCCATCTACGCCCGCATCGTCGACAAGGTCGGCGAGCGCCACTACTGGGAGGACTGGGCCAAGGACATTGCCCAGATCGCTGACCGCCATGTCACCCGCATCAAGGCAGCACTCGCAATCCCCGAGAAGCAGACTGCCTTCCAGGAGTTTGTCGGCGAGCTGCGCGCGACCATAAACCCTGGCGTTACCGACTCCGATGCCATCGATATGCTCGCGCAGCATATCGTTACCAAGCCGGTGTTCGATGCTCTATTCAAGGACTACGGCTTCGCCGAACAAAACCCGGTCTCCAAGGCTATGCAGCGGATGCTCGACATCCTCGACGACCAGGGCCTGGACGACGAAGCTAAGACGTTGGAAAGCTTCTACCACTCGGTGAGGGTTCGCGCCGAGGGTATTGACAACCATGAGGGCCGTCAGCGCGTCATCGTGGAGCTGTATGACAAGTTCTTCAAGACCGCTCTGCCGAAGACCGCCGACGCTCTTGGCATCGTCTACACTCCCATCGAGGTCGTCGATTTCATCGTCCGCGCAACCGAGAAGGCGCTGGCCAAGCATCTCGGCCGCTCCCTGTCGGACGAGGGTGTCCAGATCATCGACCCCTTCGTCGGCACCGGCACATTTCCCGTACGCCTTCTTCAGTCCGGGCTCATCAAGCCGGAGGACTTGCTACGCAAGTACACGCGCGAGCTGCATGCCAATGAGATCGTTCTCCTCGCGTACTACATCGCCGCCGTCAATATCGAGGCCGCTTTCCACGATCTCGTCGGTGGCGACTACCAGCCTTTTGAAGGTATTGTCTTGACCGATACGTTCCAGCTTGCGGAGGGTGCAGCGAAGCTCGACGGGATGGATGTCCTGGAGGGCAACAGCGAGCGTGCGAAGAAGCAGCAGAAGCAGGGAATCACTGTCGTCGTTGGCAACCCGCCCTACTCTGTGGGCCAGGACAGTCAGAACGATAACAACCAGAACCTTAAGTATGACGTCCTCGACGAGCGCATCCAACAGACGTACGCCGCTCTCTCCACCGCCACGAATAAGAACTCACTTTACGACTCCTACATTCGTGCCATCCGTTGGGCCTCCGACCGCATCGAGAACGAGGGCGTGGTCACCTACGTCTCCAATGGCGGCTATATCGACGGCAACACCGCGGACGGCCTGCGCAAGTCCTTGGCCGACGAATTCGATGTGATCTACTGCTACAACCTCCGCGGTAACCAGCGCACTTCGGGTGAGCTGTCCCGCAAGGAAGGCGGCAAGATCTTCGACTCCGGCAGCAGGAACACCGTCGCCGTCCTGATCCTGGTCAAGGGCATCAAGAGCGCCGAAGCGGCCGGGGGCTGCACGCTGTACTACCGGGACATTGGTGACTACCGTAGCCGTGCGGAGAAGCTCGCCATCGTCGGCTCCCAGACCCTCGACACCGTGGACTGGGAGCGGAGAGTTCCGAACGTTCATGGCGACTGGATCAATCAGCGTGACGAACTGTTCGCCAGCTTCCAGCCGCTCGGGGTAAAGTCACGCAATACCGCGTCCATTTCTCTCTTCGAGACGTATTCGGCGGGGCTTCAGACCAACCGCGATGCATGGGTCTACAACTACTCGGCCATTCGCCTGCGTGAGAACGTTGAGGCGATGGTCGACTTCTACAACTCGCAGGTGAACGACTTCAATGTCTACTGCGAGGAGCGAGGTATCACCAAACCGCGGGACCATGTGGACGGTTTCATCGACCTGAACCCCAAGAAGATCAGTTGGTCGCGGAGCCTCAAGGGCTATGTGGCCAAGCGGGAGAAGGTCGAGTTCGCACCGGAAAAGGTCACCTCTTCCGTATATCGACCGTTCATGAAGGAGGCCGTCTACTTCGACCGTCACCTGAACCATGAGCGGTCCCAGCTTCCCCGACTCTTCCCGACCCCTGAGCACAGCAATCTCGGCTTCTACGTCAACGGGTTCCACGCCACCGCCGAGTTCGCTCTCCTGGCTGTTGATCTCATCCCGTGCCTCGATGTCTTCGGCAAGGGCGGCTTCTTTTTCAGCCGTTACTCCTACCGTGAGCGCGGGGCGGACGGTGACCTCTTCTCCGCCGTCGAGGAAGGGGACCCCTACGAGCGTGTCGACAACATCACTGACGCGGCTCTTCGCGACTACCAGAAGGCGTATGGGGACACTGCCATCGCCAAGGACGACGTCTTCTATTACGCGTACGGTCTGCTCCACTCCCTGGAGTACCGTGATCGCTTCGCCGCCGATCTGAAGAAGTCCCTTCCTCGGATTCCTAAAGTACGCGACTTCAAGGGCTTCGCTGAGGCCGGTCGTAAGCTCGCTGACCTGCATATCGACTACGAAGAGGCTGAGCCGTACGGGGGCATCGTCGAGAATGTCAGCGGGGACGCCTTGGGTACTCCGGGGCGCGAACTGTACCGGGTCGCGAAAATGAAGATTCCCAAGGTCAAGGGGCAGCCAGACCGCTCGACGATCGTCTACAACCACCGGGTGACCCTTACCAACATCCCGGAAGAGGCATACCGATACCAACTCGGTCCCCGCTCCGCGATCGAGTGGATCATCGACCGATACCAAGTCAAGATCGATAAGGCATCGGAGATCACCAACGACGCGAATGACTGGTCCGATGACCCGCGGTACATCATCGACCTTCTCAAGCGGATCGTGACCGTCAGCCTGGAGACGATGAAGATCGTGGACGCGCTGCCAGCTTTGGAGATCCTCGGCGACTCCTGACGCCGAGACGACCATCCAAGCGTCGGAGACTTTGCTTAGGGCGCACCCGTCACGGGAGAGGGGTGCGCCGCAGAGCGACGGGCGCCAACAGCCGTAGGTCTTCTTGGCAAGGGGGAACATGAACCCGTTCGAACTGCGCCGCACCGAGCAGGAGCTCCGCGAAGCGCTGCAGGGAACCGTATTGGCCTGGGTGCTCGACGATGTCGATGCTGCGATCGCAGCAGGTGTGCCGGAGGAGAAGATCCTGCGCCGCCGCCCCCAACGCCGCGGTGATGAGTCCCGCGCTGCAACGCCGGCAGCGGCAGCGCTCCGCTATGAGGCGGTGGATCGGAACCTGCTCGGCGCTGGCGAGTATGAGGCGTCGCGTAAGCGAGGGACGCTGGTTATCGCTACGCGAGCCATGACGGACCAAGAACGCGTCCAGCTTCTGCTTGATGCAGTGAGGCGGGTGCTTGTTGAGCTGCCTGAGATCGAACTGGAGACGCTGAAGACGATTCGGGCAGAGGCCGACGGTGACGACGGCCGCCGCAGCATGGCTGAGGGAGTTGTGTTCGAACCAGACGAAAGAGCTCGGTCGCGTCGCAGCCGAACGGAGATCATGGCGAACCGAGTGCCCATGGAACGTCGCGAGCGCGTCGGCCGCCTGGTGACTGAAGTGTCGAGGGAGATGCAGGGGTGACTGCGGTTGATCAGCTGATCGGGGAGATCAAGAGCTTTCTGGCGGTGGGGACGCTCTCGTACGACGCAGCCCCGAAGCCGTCCGATGTCTATGAAGGGTTCGTCTTCTCGCTGATCGTGGCTACCGCGAGTCGGCATGGTGCCACCGTCACCTACGAAGACGTCTACGGGGCCAAGGTCAACAGTCTTGTCTTTCGGACAGGGCCTGGCCACCTTTACGGGGATAGTCAGCCCTTCACCCACGCCGTGATCGAGTTCGACGGCGCCCCCGTCCTCGAAGTCCACCTTGGCGTCTTCGTGACAGGCTCGTCAGGTGTCCTCCACGAATGCGACGTGTTGGTGCTGCCCGCCGAGGAAGCGGCCTTGAGTCGCGAACAGAACGTCGCGCCGCGGGGAAGCCAGAGCATCCTGATCGTCGAGTGCAAGTACTACGTGTCCAACCTCGGCATCGGGCTGGCGCGGAACTTCGAGGGCCTGCGCGCCGACATCCGTACCCAGAGCGAACTCTTCGTCTCCAACATCGGTTCACCGAGCATCGTGAGGTACCTCGATGCTCGGAAGCGAGGGTTCGAGCGTGATGTGGTGCCCAACTCGCCGCAGGCGGGTTACCTCCAGGCTGAGATCAGGAAGACCTTCAAGAGCTACCTGAACAAGCACTCGCCCTCAACGGTGATCTGAAGCAGCCGATGAAGCCTGCGACGGTCGAGATCTGCGTGAGCGCTGCGTGAGCGGACTGGGTGGCACCAGGGTGGACCAGCCGTCACGCTGAAGTTCCCCCCTGAACTTGGACAGCGGGTGCTTACGCTGCGGGGGCGAGGTTCTGCCTCAGAAGGGTTCTCGTTTCAAGTGGGGTGACGTATCCGTGGTCGGGGTGCCGGCGAAGCCGGCTGCGG
>NZ_JAGIQL010000077.1 GCF_017813245.1 Streptomyces montanisoli | reverse complement strand
CCCCCCCCCCCCCCCACGAGCGTCAGGGCCCGCCCCCCGGCCGGGGGAACCCGCGCCCCGACGACCGGCAAGGACCCGGCTCGACGGCCGAGTTCGCCCGTCCGGACTTCACGGCGGGGGCCGGCGCCCAGGACCCGCAGTCCACCGGCCAGTTCGCCCGCCCCGGCTTCGACGCCGCACGGCAGGGCTACGACGCGCAGGGCGGCTACACCGACCGCGGGCAGCAGTACGAGCAGGGCGGCGCCCCCGGCTACGGCACGGGACCCGACGCCGTCCGCGACTCCGGGCAGAACCCCGCGTACGGCACGGGCCGCCCGCAGGCCTGGGACGACGGCCGCGAGCAGCGCTACGACACCGGAAGCACCCCGGCGTACGACACGGGCCGCGGCCAGGAACAGGGCTACGCGCCGCCGTACGGCAGCGATCCCTCGTACGGCGGCGACCCCGCGTACGGCCGCCAGGCACCCGCGCCGCAGGGCTACGACGCCGCACAGCAGGGGTACGGGCAGCAGCAGGACTTCCCGCAGCAGCGCGGCCGCCAGGGCGGCGTGCCGTCGCAGCCGCAGCAGCAGGACCGCATGCCCCAGCAGCCCGACGCGCTGCCGCCCGCCGCCGGTCCCGGCGACGGCCGCACGCCGCTGTACGACACGCTGGAGACCAACTGGTTCCACGGCGGCGGGCAGCAGCAGGGCGCCGCGCCCGGCGATCCCGCGCAGGGCGGCCAGGACCAGGGCCGCCAGGACGGCGGCCGCCAGGAACAGGGCGGTCAGGACCAGGCGCGCAACGCCCAGGGCCCGGCAGCGCAGGGCGGTGAGCGGGGCCACGGCCAGGGCGACGAGCCGCGGCAGCAGGACCGTCCGCGTCCCGCGATGCCCCGCAGGGACCCGGGCAGCGGCCTGCGCCGCGACGCGGAGCCGTCGGCGTCCATGTTCGGCGGCGACCCGGCACAGGGCGCCTCCGCGGGCGGTCACAACGCGGCGCCCGTGGGCCCCTCGCCCACCTCCGCCTGGCGTGCCTCGCCCAACGACGAACTGGTGCGGCAGGCCGAGCGGGTCAGGAAGCCCGCGGCCGGCGGCATCACCACCTCGGGCCTGCCCCGCCGTGTCCCGCGCGCCAACCTGGTGCCGGGCACAGCACAGGAGCAGGGCACGCAGACAGGGCCGCAGGTGTCTCGCGCACCCGCGGACGTACGGGGCCGGCTGACCAACCTCCGCCGGGGTATCCAGCAGGGCCGCAGCGCGGGCTCCGGCGGTACCAACGGCGGCGGGTTCGATTTCGGCCCCTCTCACCAGCAGGAGCGTCAGTGAGTCCGATGAGTCAGGCTGCGCAGAACCTGAACTGGTTGATCACGAACTTCGTGGACAACACCCCAGGGGTGTCGCACACGGTCGTGGTCTCCGCCGACGGGCTGCTGCTGGCCATGTCGGAAGGCTTCCCACGGGACCGGGCCGACCAGCTCGCCGCCGTGGCATCGGGTCTCACCTCGCTGACCGCGGGTGCCTCCCGGATCTTCGAAGGCGGCCTGGTCAACCAGACCGTGGTGGAGATGGAGCGCGGCTTCCTCTTCCTGATGTCCGTCTCCGACGGCTCCTCCCTCGCCGTGCTCGCCCACCCCGAGTGCGACATCGGCCTGGTGGGCTACGAGATGGCGCTCCTCGTCGACCGAGCGGGCACGGTCCTGACACCGGACCTCCGCGCCGAACTTCAGGGGAGCCTCCTCCACTGAGACTCTCCAAGGCACCGTCCCAGCTCACCCACCGTCAGGCCGCCGAGCCGTCCCCCCACCGGCCACGAAGACGGCACGCAGACATCCTGCTGTCACGCCCGGAGGATTCATGACCCCGCCCACCGCCTCTCACGATCCGTACGGCGCGTCCGTCGACGCCAGTTACGGCCCGGAGGGCGACCAGCCCCTGGTACGCCCTTATGCGATGACCGGCGGCAGAACCAGGCCCCGGTACCAACTCGCCATCGAGGCGCTGGTCTCCACGACGGCGGACCCCGCCCACCTCGCCACGCTGCTGCCCGAGCACCAGCGGATATGCCACCTGTGCCGTGAGGTCAAGTCGGTGGCCGAGGTCTCCGCGCTGCTCACCATGCCGCTCGGCGTGGCCAGGATCCTCGTCGCGGACCTGGCGGAGGCCGGCATGGTCGCCATCCACCAGCCGGGCAACGGCGAAGCGGGGGGCGCGCCCGACGTGACACTGCTGGAAAGGGTGCTCAGTGGACTTCGAAAGCTCTAGCGGCTCGGCCGGAGGCAGATCGACCACCAGCGCGAAGATCGTGGTGGCGGGCGGATTCGGCGTGGGCAAGACCACGTTCGTCGGCGCCGTCTCGGAGATCAACCCGCTGCGTACCGAAGCCGTCATGACCAGCGCCTCCGCCGGCATCGACGACCTCACCCACACCGGAGACAAGACCACCACCACCGTGGCCATGGACTTCGGACGCATCACCCTCGACCAGGACCTCATCCTCTACCTCTTCGGCACACCAGGACAGGACCGCTTCTGGTTCATGTGGGACGACCTCGTACGCGGCGCCATCGGCGCCATCGTCCTGGTCGACACCCGCCGCCTCGCTGACTGCTTCCCCGCAGTCGACTACTTCGAAAACTCAGGACTCCCCTTCGTCATCGCCCTCAACGGCTTCGACGGACACCAGCCCTACACACCAGAAGAAGTACGCGAAGCACTCCAGATCGGCCCCGACACCCCCATCATCACCACCGACGCCCGCCACCGCGCCGACGCCAAGAGCGGACTCATCACCCTCGTCGAACACGCCCTCATGGCACGGCTCAAGTAGCCACGCCTACGGCGGTTGCTGTACGTGTCAGTAACGGTGGGCCGTGTCTTCGGACACGGCCCACCACCACGTTCATAACGTTTCGACAGAGAATTCACCACCTGCCGACACGCGTTGCGGTCGGCCGGTTTCCCTGCGCTCACCAACCTCCCGCCATTTTGGCGGAACTCACCCCTTACGCCCGCTTTATCTGCGGCTTGGATCACTCGGAATGGCCTGTTCCCGGTGTTTGGAACACAGCCGTGACACATGCTGGAATTCGACGGCTCCCGAGTGGTTGCGGTACGGCCCGAAACGAGAAACGGCACAGCGCAGGTGCCGTCGCCGAGAGGTTGTTGGTCGAGTGAGGCGAAGCAAGACGGGCTCCGCTGAGGAGGCGCGGGGCGGCCCCGCCGCACCCCCACGTGCGACCGTGCCGCCGGCCGCCGCGGCCGGGCCGTCGTCCACCGGATCCACCAGCAGGCTCGCCCCGCGCAACTGGCGGGTGCCGACGCGGCTCAACGCGATCCTCCTGCTGCCGGTCCTGGTCGGCCTCGTCATGGGCGGCTTCCAGGTCAAGGCGTCCGTGGACACCTGGCACGAGGCGCAGGACGCCGAGCGCGCCGCCCTGGTCGTACGGGCCGCCTCCGACTACAGCCAGGCGTTGCTGAACGAGCGCGACCTGACCGCGCGGCCGCTGCTCACGGGCCATCGCGACGACCCGGTCGTGGCGCGCACGCGTGCGGCGACCGACGCGGCGAAGGAGCGCTTCGACTCCGTGGTGCGCGGCATGCCCCACGAGCCGCGCCTGCAACGGCGGCTTTCCCTCTTCCGCGCCGTGGAGCCGAAGCTCGCGCAGCTGCGGAAGGTGGCGTACACCGAAGGCATCGAGACGCCCGACAAGAGCGACGGGCACGGCGGGCCCGTGGCCACGCAGGAGGGCTACGTCCAGGTCCAGCACTCGCTGATGGAGTTCTCCAACGAGCTGGGCCTCGGCACGGGCAACATCACGAGCTACGGCCGCACCCTGTACGCGATCCAGCTGGCGAAGGCCGCGGAGTCGCTGCAGCGCTCGATCGGCATGGAACTGCTGGTCAGGCCGAGCCACAAGGCGGACATCAGGGCAGGGCAGCTGGTGGCCCTCAACTCCTACGCGTACCTGGAGGGCATCTCCGTCCAGGAGTACGAGTCGGGCGGCACCGCCGCCGACACGAAGCGGCTGACGGCCGTGATGAAGAAGGTGGCGGCGAAGGGAGCGCCCGAGGGCGCCGCGTCCACCGACGTCACTCCCCCGTCGAGCGCCGGCTCCTCCGTGCTCGACGGCATGGTCGCGGCGATCGGCTCGGGCAAGAGCCCCGACGACCTCAAGGCGGCGGGCATCACCCCGGCGACCTGGATGGCCGCCTCCACCGCCAAGTTCGACGGCTACACCACGATCGAGAAGGGCCTCGTCGACAAGGCCGTGAACGACGCGGGCGACATCGCGTCGAGCGCGCGCAGGGACGCCATCCTGAACGGCGCGGGCGTACTGGTCGCCCTGCTGCTCGCGTTCTTCCTTGCCGGGCTGATGGCGCGGCAGATGAGCCGCGCGATGCGGTCGCTGCGCACGGCCGCCTTCGACGTCGCCGAGAAGCGGCTGCCGCGCGTGGTCGACCAGCTCTCCCGGACGGATCCGAACGCCCACCCCGAGCGGATGGCGACGCGGGTCGCCGCGATCCCGATCGACTCGCGCGACGAGATCGGCGAGGTCGCCCGCGCCTTCGACCAGGTGCACCGGGAGGCGGTGCGCCTCGCCGCCGAGCAGGCGATGCTGCGCGGCAACGTCAACGCGATCTTCACAAACCTTTCGCGACGTAACCAGTCGCTGATCGAGGGGCAGCTGACCCTCATCACCGAGCTGGAGGCGCACCAGGACGACCCGGAGCAGCTGGAGAGCCTCTTCCGCCTCGACCACCTGGCGACCCGGATGCGGCGCAACGGCGAGAACCTGCTGGTCCTCGCGGGCGAGGAGTCGGGCCGCCGGTGGAACCAGCCGGTGCCGCTGGTCGACGTGCTCAGGGCCGCGGCCTCCGAGGTGCAGTCCTACGAGCGGATCGAGATGGCGGGCCTGCCGGAGGCCGAGATACACGGCAAGGCCGTGACCGACCTGGTGCACCTGCTCGCGGAGCTGCTGGAGAACGCGACGTCGTTCTCGTCCCCGCAGACGAAGGTGCGGGTCACCGCCACGCGGCTGCCCGACCGCCGCATGATGATCGAGATCCACGACAAGGGCATTGGCCTGACCGCCGAGGACTTCGCGGACATCAACCACAAGCTGGCCAACCCGCCGGTGGTGGACGTCGAGGTCTCCCAGCGCATGGGCCTCTTCGTGGTCGGCCGCCTGGCCGACCGGCACGGCATACGCGTCCAGCTGCGCCCCTCGGGCGAGCAGGCGGGCACCACCTCGCTGGTGATGCTGCCCGACGCGATCACCCACGGCGGCGGCGCCGAGGCGCCGGAGGAAGGTTTCACCGTCTCCGGCATGATCCCGCGGGCGCCGGTGTCGCCCGCCCAGGTGACCGCCCACGGCAGCGGCCCGATGCTGACCGCCGCGCAGCTCGGCTTCGACGACTCGCGGTACGAGCAGCCGGCGGCCGCGCCGGAGGCCAGGACGCTCGACCCCGTCAACCGCACGCTCATGCGGGAGGAGCGGCGCGCGGCCGTGGAGGCGGGCCCCGACCGCTCCGCGCCGGAGCTCGCGCCCGGCGCCGAGCCGCCCCTGGCGCTGCCGGAGCACGCGGAGGGCCCGCCCCCGTACGAGGAGCCGCGGCCCGGCGCCTACGAGCAGGGCTACGGACAGCAGGAGTACGGGCAGCAGGGGTACGGGGAGCACGGCTACGAGCAGCAGGGGTACGAGCAGCAGGGATACGGGCAGCAGGCGTACGGCCAGGAGGGTTACGGGCAGGCGGCCTTCGACGGTCAGGGCTACGACGGTCAGCCCTACGGCCCGGGTGTCCACGGCGAGCAGCCGCAGGACCCGTACGGCGACGGACGGCCCTACCCCGGCGGGCCGCAGGGCTACGCCCCCCAGCAGGGCGCCGCGTACGGGGACTACCTGACGGGCGCCGGCGCCGGCGGCTACCGGCAGAGCGGCTGGGACGGCTCCCCCGAACCCGCGCACACGGACCCGTGGACCGACGGCACGGCGTACGGGACGCCCCAGGAGCCCGCGCCCGCCCAGGAGGCGGAGCCCGACGCGGACGCCGACGACGAGCGCCGGCCCGGCCCCGAGCGCTCGGGCCCCGGCCCCTCGCCGAGCGCGAGCCACACGCTGACGGACGCGGGACTGCCGCGCCGCGGTGGAGCGAGGCCGCCCCAGGAGGCGCGGACCGCGGACCCCGGCACCGCCGGCACCGCGGGACCTGCGGGAGTGCCCCCGCAGGTGGCGTCCGATGGGCACAATGGAACCAGCGCGGCCGAAGGCCCCGAGGAGCAGAGCTCGTCGACGAACGACGAGCGCTTCCGCAGGGCGGGCGAGCTGCGCGAGCCGAAGGCCGGCGGGGTCACCCCGTCGGGG
Organism: Streptomyces montanisoli; assembly: GCF_017813245.1. GTDB lineage: Bacteria > Actinomycetota > Actinomycetes > Streptomycetales > Streptomycetaceae > Streptomyces > Streptomyces montanisoli. Next base: position 24,790 of record NZ_JAGIQL010000077.1, on the reverse strand, counting down.
CTGCCGAAGCGGGTGCCGAGGGCCAACCTGGTCGCGGGCACCGCGGAGCAGGCCCCGAAGGAGGGCCCGCAGGTCTCCCGGGCTCCTGAGGACGTACGCGGCAGGCTGAGCAACCTGCGCAGCGGGGTGCAGCGGGGCCGCGACGCGGGAGCGGACACGAACAGACCGGGCCACGGCCCGGGCAGTATCTACAACCAGGAGCGTTAGTGTGAGCCCGATGAGCCAGGCGGCGCAGAATCTCAACTGGTTGATCACCAATTTCGTGGACAACACCCCCGGGGTGTCCCACACCGTGGTGGTCTCCGCCGACGGACTGCTGCTGGCCATGTCCGAGGGCTTCCCGCGGGACCGTGCCGATCAGCTCGCCGCCGTGGCGTCCGGGCTGACCTCGCTGACGGCGGGGGCGTCCAGGATCTTCGAGGGCGGCGCCGTCAACCAGACGGTGGTCGAGATGGAGAGGGGTTTCCTCTTCATCATGTCCATCTCCGACGGCTCGTCGCTCGCCGTGCTCGCGCACCCGGAGGCCGACATCGGCCTCGTCGGGTACGAGATGGCGCTGCTCGTCGACCGCGCGGGCACAGTACTCACACCGGACCTCCGCGCCGAACTCCAGGGAAGTCTCCTCAACTGAGAGACAGTGCGCTTCCCGCCGCCGCACCATTAAGGTGCGGTGGCGCGGTGCCGCAGGGATGCGGTACCGGCAGCCGGCAGTCGGAGGAGGAGAAGTGGCGACACACCCAGACGGGTACCCCCATGACGGGGCCCGGCGGTTCCCCGGTGACCCAGGCCCGCGCCGCACCGGACCCGGCGCCGCGGCGACGGGTGGCCGCCCCGACGGCGGGTCGTACCCGGACATGCGTGCGAGCGGTGACCTGTCGGGTGGAGGCTACCCGGGCGGGCCGGCCGGCTACCCGGGCGATGACCCCCGCGCCGCGTACCAGGCCGGCGGGCGCCGGGGCGGCGGGTACGAGGGCGGTCAGGACGGCTACCCCTCGTACCCGGGACACCCCGTGGCGCAGAACGGATACCCCGACGGGCGGATCACCCGCCCCGGCGCCCAGGGCGGCTACCGCGGTATGCCCTCCGAGGAGCGCCCCGAGGGCGCCCACCGGGCGCCCATGCCGCCGCAGGGCCCCTTCGATCGGCCGCGGCACCGCATCGAGCCGGTCGCTCCCCGGCGCGCCCCCGAGCCCACCAGGGAGCCCGTGGGCCCGCACAACCCCCTGGTGCGCCCGTACGCCATGACGGGCGGCCGCACCAGGCCCCGGTACCAGCTCGCCATGGAGGCGCTGGTCTCCACGACGGCCGAGCTGTCCGCGCTGCACGGGCAACTGCCCGAGCACCAGCGGATCTGCCGGCTCTGCCTCGAGGTCAAGTCGGTCGCCGAGATCTCGGCGCTGCTCTCGATCCCCCTCGGCGTCACCCGGATCCTCGTCGCCGACCTGGCCGAGGCCGGACTCGTCGCCATCCATCAGCCCGGCGGTGACGAGTCCGCCGGCGGTCAACCAGATGTGACACTGCTCGAAAGGGTGCTCAGTGGACTTCGAAAGCTCTAGCGGCGCAGCTACCGCCCGCTCAACCACGAGCGCGAAGATCGTGGTGGCGGGCGGATTCGGCGTGGGCAAGACCACGTTCGTCGGCGCCGTCTCGGAGATCAACCCGCTGCGTACCGAAGCCGTCATGACCAGCGCCTCCGCCGGCATCGACGACCTCACCCACACCGGAGACAAGACCACCACCACCGTGGCCATGGACTTCGGACGCATCACCCTCGACCAGGACCTCATCCTCTACCTCTTCGGCACACCAGGACAGGACCGCTTCTGGTTCATGTGGGACGACCTCGTACGCGGCGCCATCGGCGCCATCGTCCTCGTCGACACCCGCCGCCTCGCCGACTGCTTCCCCGCAGTCGACTACTTCGAAAACTCAGGACTCCCCTTCGTCATCGCCCTCAACGGCTTCGACGGACACCAGCCCTACACACCAGAAGAAGTACGCGAAGCACTCCAGATCGGCCCCGACACCCCCATCATCACCACCGACGCCCGCCACCGCGCCGACGCCAAGAGCGGACTCATCACCCTCGTCGAACACGCCCTCATGGCACGCCTGCGCTGACACCGTCCGCAGGCCGGCGAGGCAGCCGGCTGAGGCAGCACCGCGAAAGGGCCCCGCACTCCGAGGGGCGGGTTCTAGCGATCCTCGCAACACCCTGGAGTTGAGGGAGTTGCGAGGATCGTGGGTTTTGAGGGGTTGAAGGCGAGGTTTTTCGAGGCGCTTGACCGGGAGGACGGGAGTGTCTCGGGTGCGGCTCGGGCGGTCGGGGTGAGTCGTCATACGGCGGCTGCGTGGGCGCGTAGGGCTGGTGTCCGTGGTCGCGGCAAGCCCGGAACGAGCGGGCATGCGGGGCGGGTGGAGTACGACCGGCTTCGCGCGGCCGGAGTGCGGCGGAGGGAGGCGGCTGCGCGGATCGGGGTGAACGAGCGCACTGCCCGGGACTGGGACCGCGGGATCCGGAAGATCGGGAATGCGCGCCTGCACCCCGACGGGCGCAGGATCGACTACACAACGGGCATGACCAGCACTGTCGCCTCCACGTCAGCGCCGTCTCTCGCGGCGGTCGAGGCCGAGCTTCACCTTCGTTTCCTCACGCTGGCCGAGCGGGAGCAGATTGCCGACCTGCACCGCGAGGGGAAGTCGCTCCGCGCGATCGGGCGTGCACTGGGCCGGCCGGCATCCACCGTCAAGCGCGAGATCGATGCCCGTGCGGTCGATGGTGTCTACCAGCCGCACCGGGCCCAGCGGGCGTGGGCGAAGAGTCGGTCGCGTCCCAAGGAATCCAAGCTCGCCCGGTCTGGGCCGCTGCGTGAGTTCGTCGCGGACGGGCTGCGCGAACTCTGGTCCCCCGAGCAGATCTGCCACGCTCTGGTCATCGAGTTCCCCGACGACGAGAGCATGCGAGTGAGTCCGGAGACGATCTACCAGGCGATCTACGTCCAGGCCCGCGGCGGACTGCGCCGGGAGGTCGCGGCCGCACTGCGCACCGGCCGCACCCGCCGCAAGCCGCACCGCAGCCCGCAGCAGCGCACCCGCCGGTTCGTCGATGAGATGGTGATGATCTCCGAGCGACCACCGGAGGTCGAGGACCGGGCGGTTCCCGGCCACTGGGAAGGCGATCTGATCGTCGGCCCCCGCAGCGAGAGCGCGATCGTGACCCTGGTCGAACGCTCCACTCGCTACGTCATGCTCGGGCATCTGCCCGGCGGGCACACCGCCGAGGAGGTCCGCGACGTACTGGTGCCCCTGATCCAGACCCTGCCCCAGCACCTACGCGGCTCGCTGACCTGGGACCAGGGCTGCGAGATGGCCGCGCACAAGCAGTTCACCGTCTCCACGGGAGTACCGGTCTACTTCTGCGATCCGCACTCACCCTGGCAACGCGGATCGAACGAGAACACCAACGGCCTGCTGCGGCAGTACTTCCCCAAAGGCACGAACCTGTCGCTGCACAGCCCCGAAGACCTCGAACACGTCGCCCAGCAACTCAACGGCCGACCACGCAAGACGCTCAGCTGGAAAACCCCAGCCGAGCGCCTGCGTGATCTACTGACGACCACGTAGGCCATCAGGTGTTGCGAGGACCCCGAGAATCCGCGAGGAGTACGGGGCCCTTCGCGTGGGCCTGGGCGCCGTGGAGGGCGCGCGAGGCGGCCGGGTCAGCCCTGCCAGCTGTGCGGCGCGCGGAAGCCGGGCGTGCGCTCGAGGCGGCGCCAGCCGGCCACCGAGCGGCCGCGCGCGGGCACGGCCGTGCCGGTGGCGCCGGCGCGTGCGAGCAGGATCGCGGTGATGGCGGCCAGTTCCTCGGGGGCGGCCTCGCCCCGCTCGACGCGGAGCAGGGAGGCGTGGGCGGTGTCGGTCACGGGTGTGGTCATCGGTGCGTGTCTCCGTGGGTCGGTCGCGGACGTCACTGCGGGGGGTTGCCGTGCTTGCGCGACGGCAGGTCCGCGTGCTTCGTGCGCAGCATGGCGAGGCCGTTCACCAGGACCTCGCGGGTCTCCGCGGGGTCGATGACGTCGTCGACGAGGCCGCGCTCGGCCGCGTAGTAGGGGTGCATCAGCTCGGCCTTGTACTCCTTGACCATGCGGGCGCGCATGGCCTCGGGGTCCTCGGCGCCGGTGATCTGGCGGCGGAAGATGACGTTGGCCGCGCCCTCCGCGCCCATGACGGCGATCTCGTTGGTGGGCCACGCGTACGTCAGGTCGGCGCCGATGGACTGCGAGTCCATGACGATGTAGGCGCCGCCGTAGGCCTTGCGCAGGATCACCGAGATGCGCGGCACGGTAGCGTTGCAGTACGCGTACAGCAGCTTGGCGCCGTGCCGGATGATGCCGCCGTGCTCCTGGTCGACGCCGGGCAGGAAGCCGGGCACGTCGAGGAGGGTGACGATCGGGATGTTGAAGGCGTCACACATCTGGACGAACCGCGCGGCCTTCTCGGACGCCTCGATGTCCAGCACGCCGGCGAGGGACTGCGGCTGGTTGGCGACGATGCCGACGACCTGCCCGTCCAGCCTGGCCAGCACGCACAGGATGTTGGTCGCCCAGCGCTCGTGGACCTCGAGGAGGTCGCCGTCGTCGACGATCTCCTCGATGACCTTGCGCATGTCGTAGGGGCGGTTGCCGTCGACGGGCACCAGGTCGAGCAGCGCGTCGGAGCGCCGGTCGGCCGGGTCGCCGGTCTCGGCGGCGGGCGGGTTCTCGCGGTTGTTCTGCGGCAGCAGCGACAGGAGGTAGCGCACCTCCGCGATGCAGGTCTCCTCGTCGTCGTACGCGAAGTGGCACACACCCGAGGTCTCGGCGTGGACGTCGGCGCCGCCGAGGCCGTTCTGGGTGATGGACTCGCCGGTGACGGCCTTGACCACGTCGGGGCCCGTGATGAACATCTGCGAGGTGTCGCGGACCATGAAGACGAAGTCGGTGAGGGCCGGGCTGTAGGCGGCGCCGCCGGCGCACGGGCCGAGCATCACGCTGATCTGCGGGATGACGCCCGAGGCGCGGGTGTTGCGCTGGAAGATGCCGCCGTATCCGGCGAGCGCGGAGACGCCCTCCTGGATGCGGGCCCCGGCGCCGTCGTTGAGGGACACCAGCGGGGCGCCCGCGGTGATGGCCATGTCCATGATCTTGTGGATCTTGGTGGCGTGGGCCTCGCCGAGCGCGCCGCCGAAGATGCGGAAGTCGTGCGCGTAGACGAAGACCGTGCGGCCCTCGACGGTGCCCCAGCCGGTGACGACACCGTCCGTGTACGGCTTCTTCTCCTCCAGGCCGAACCCGGTCGCACGGTGCCTGCGCAACTGCTCGACCTCACGGAACGAGCCCTCGTCGAGCAGCAGCGCGATGCGCTCGTGAGCGGTCAGCTTGCCCTTGGCGTGCTGCGCCTCGGTCGCGCGGTCGCTCGGGCCGCGGCGGGCCCGCTCCCGCAGAGCGTGCAGTTCCGCGACGCGCCCCCGGGCGTCAGCGGGTTCGCCAGGGATCTCCTCCACTACGGTCATGTACCAACCCTACGAACAGCGCCGCGCCGCGCGCGCAGTGGACTCCCACAGTCTCCTCCGCCGTTTCCTGGTGGAGCCGGACAGAACTGCACCTCGTACGTCGTGACCGAACAGTGGCGGGTGGCCAGTGGTTGTGGGGATCCCATAGTCGCTTCGCAAGTTCACCCGTTCGGTCGACATGGTTGAAATCCGAACCATCTGGGTCTACAGTGGCCATCAGCAGTGCTTGAACGTTGAACAAATACTTCTCACCACGGCCACCCGGCCGTCGACCCAAGGAGCAGTCATGGCAATCTTCGGCCGCAAGACCGGCACCGCCGACGTCGCCGAGCAGGGTGCCCGGCGCGAGGTCGACCCCGCGCTCGCCGCCCTGAGCGGCACGTACGTCGTCGACGGCGCGCACTCCGAGATCGGCTTCAGCGTCCGCCACGCCATGGTCACCAATGTGCGCGGGCACTTCGGCGAGTTCGAGGGCAGCCTCGTCATCGACGGCGCCGAGCCGGCGAACTCCACCGCGCACGTCGAGGTCGCGATGGCCTCCATCGACACCGCGGCCGCCGACCGCGACGGCCACCTGCGCAGCGCCGACTTCTTCGACGTCGAGTCGTTCCCCAAGATGACGTTCGACTCGACGCGCGCCGAGGAGACCGGCGGCGAGGGATACCGCCTCACGGGTGACCTCACCATCAAGGGCGTCACCAAGCCGCTCACCATCGACCTGGAGTTCAACGGCTCCGCCACGGACCCGTTCGGCAACCAGCGCATCGGCTTCGAGGGCACGGCCGAGCTGCTCCGCTCCGACTGGGGCCTGACCTACAACGCGGCGCTGGAGACCGGCGGCGTGCTGGTGGGCGACAAGATCAAGCTCGTCTTCGACATCTCGGCGATCCTGCAGACCGAGGCCGCCTGATCCGCCGGCCGGCCGCCCCACGGGCGGCGCCGCCCCGCCCGCCGCGAGCACGCGCTCACGGCGGGCGGACCCGCGTCAGGGGGCGGAGCGGCGCACCACGAGATCGGTCGGCAGGACGACGGGCTGGTCCGGCGCGGGCCGCCCGCCGAGGTGGGCGAGCAGCATCCGCGCGGCGGTCTGCCCGATCAGTCCGGCCGGCTGCCTGACCGTCGTCAGCGGCGGCTCCGTGTGGCGTGCCATGGGCAGGTCGTCGAAGCCGATGACGGCGACGTCGTCGGGCACGCTTCGCCCGGCCTCGCGCAGGGCCCGCAGCGCGCCCGCCGCGCTGAGGTCGTTGTGGGCGAACACGGAGTCGAAGTCCGCGCCGGCGGCGAGGTGGCACTCCACCGCGGCCCGCCCTGAGCGCTCGGAGAAGTCGCCGACGGCGAGGAGGTGGTCCGGCATGACCTCCGCGAAGCCGCGCAGCCTGTCCCGTACGCAGGGGAAGCGCCCGGGGCCCGTGATGACGAGGGGACGGGTGCGCCCGCCCGCCAGCAGGTGGCGCGCGGCCGAGGCGGCGCCCTCCCTGTTGGTGGTCACCACCGAGGGGAACGCGGGGTGCCTGCCGCGGTCGTCGATCAGGACGACCGGCAGCCCGCCCCGGTGCATCGCGGCGATGGTGGCGAGGGTGTTCTCGGGCTCGACGACGAGCAGCCCGTCGAAGGCGCGGGCGGAGACCTGGGCGGTGAACCGCTCCACCGACTCGGCGCCACGGTTGCAGGTGTAGAGGAGGAGGCCGTAGCCGGCCGCCTCGACGGTGTCCACGACCCCCTGGAGCACCTCGGCGATCCACTCCCAGGTCAGGGAGGGCACCAGCATCCCGACCGTGCGGCTGGTGCCACGGGCGAGACCCACGGCGCCCGAGCTCGGCACGTAGCCGAGCGCGTCGATGACCGCGCGGACCCGGGCTGCCGTGTCCCCGCCGACTTCACTTCCGGTATTGATGACCCGCGAAACGGTCGTCTTGCTCACGCCGGCCTCGCGCGCGACGTCCGCGATCGTCACACGCATTCGACCTCCCGTTTCGCGCGTGGCTGAGGAATCCGGCCGGTAACGCAACCGGTTCCGGAACCGGTACCGGCGCCGCTTCGTGAGTCAACCGCCGACCGGACGTGCCGTCAATACTTCACGCTCACTTTGGTCCGCACCTTTGTTACACAGCAGTACGGGCGCAGGTCAGCCCTGATACGCGTTCAGTTCCTGAACGCGCGACCCCTTGACGCCGTGGCCCGGGGGCAGTTCACTCACGCCGCACCCCGAATCGCTCCCCCACCTCAGTGTCGAGAAGGGCAGCCCCACCATGCAGAGAACCTCTGGCACCGGCCGCAGGCTGGCGAGACTCGTGCTCGCCGGCGCGCTGGCCACCGCGGGCCTCACCGGCATCGCGGCCGGTTCGGCCCAGGCCGCGAACGAGCAGGTCAACATCACCCTCACCACGACGGACGACTCCGGCGGGCGCCATGTCACCCGCGGACTCCAGCAGCAGGCCCCCGTCACCTTCCAGTCGGGCACGGGAGGCAGCGGTACCGGCATCACGGTCGACGAGAACACCAGGTACCAGAAGTTCACCGGCGCGGGCGCCTCGTTCACCGACACCGCCGCCTGGCTGCTGAACAGCAGTGGCGCGCTGTCTCAGGCCACCCGCACGGACGTGATGAACAAGCTGTTCTCCCCCACGAGCGGCATCGGCATCAGCTTCCTGCGCAACCCGATGGGCGCCTCCGACCTCGCCCGCAACAGCTACACCTACGACGACGGCGCAGCCGACCCCAGCCTGTCGCGCTTCTCGCTCGCGCACGACCAGGCCGACGTGATCCCGCTGACGAAGCAGGCCAAGCAGCTCGATCCCGACCTGACGGTGATGGCCTCGCCGTGGACCGCGCCGCCGTGGATGAAGGACAACGGCAGCTACGTGCAGGGCTGGCTCCAGTCGCAGTACTACGCCGCGTACGCCCAGTACTTCGTCAAGTACATCCAGGGCTACCAGGCGGCCGGCATCCCCATCGACTACGTGTCGGAGCAGAACGAGCCGACGGTCGGCGGCGACTACCCGGGCATGAACTGGAACGGCTCGGGACTCGCGTACTTCGCCAAGAACGACCTGCTGCCCGCGCTGCAAGGCGCCGGGCTGCGGACGAAGGTCCTGGCCCTCGACTGGAACCCGGACTCGTACCAGTCGTACGCCGCCCCCAGCGTCGACGACCCGGCGATCCGGAACCACCCGAACTTCGGCGGCATCGCGTACCACGGCTACACCGGCCACATCGACGTGCAGACGACGGTGCACGACCAGTACCCGGACGTGCCCGCGTTCGACACGGAGCACTCGGGCGGCACCTGGATCGGCGACCAGCAGAGCGAGGACATGAACAACCTCGTCGACTACTTCCGCAACTGGGGGCAGTCCTGGGTGAAGTGGTCGCTCGCCGTGGACCAGAGCATGGGACCGCACAACGGCGGCTGCGGCACCTGCACCGGCCTCGTCACCGTGCACGACGACGGCAGCGGGAAGGTCGACTACACCGTCGAGTACTACACGATGGGACAGGTCACGAAGTTCGTGAGGCCGGGCGCCACGCGCATCGCCTCGACCGCGTCGAGCACCCTGCCCAACGTGGCGTTCCAGAACCCGGACGGCTCCAAGGCCCTCGTCGCGTACAACGGCTCGGGCTCGGCGCAGCAGGTCCGCGTCAACTGGGGCGGGGAGAGCTTCGGCTACTCCGTGCCGGCGAAGACGTCGGCGACGTTCACCTGGTCGGGCACCCAGGCCGGCGGGCCCACGGCGCGGACGGGCTCCTTCCACGGCCTTGACGGCAAGTGCCTCGACGTGACCGGCGCGAACACCGCCAACGGCACCGCCGTCGACCTCTACAGCTGCAACGGCACGGACGCGCAGCGGTGGACGGTCGGCTCCGACGGCACCGTCAAGGCGCTCGGCAAGTGCCTCGACGTGAGCGGCGGCTCGACGGCCGACGGGGCCAAGGTGCAGCTGTACGACTGCAACGGCACGGGCGCGCAGCAGTGGCGGGCCGAGGCCTCGGGCGACATCGTCAACACGGCGGCGAACAAGTGCCTCGACGTCAAGGACAGGTCCTCGGCGGACGGCACCCCGACCCAGCTGTGGTCGTGCACCGGGGCGTCCAACCAGAAGTGGACGCTTCAGTGACGGCCTGATCCGCGATCGTTCTCCCGGTAACGGCCCCGGCTCTTCGTGGCCGGGGCCGTTACCGGCTCGCGGGCCTTCACCCGTCCGCCGGCTCGACCCCCGCCCGCAGCAGCCCGTACGTGTACGCGTCCGCCAGCGCGTACCAGGACGCGGCGATCACGTTCTCGCCGACGCCGACCGTCGACCACTCGGCGCCCCCGTCCGACGTGGTGATCAGCACCCGGGTGGTGGACTCGGTGCCGTGCCTGCCCTCCAGGATGCGGACCTTGTAGTCCGTCAGCTGGAAGGACGTCAGCTGCGGGTAGATGCGCTCGAGCCCCGCGCGCAGCGCCAGGTCGAGCGCGTTGACCGGGCCGTTGCCCTCGCCGGTGGCGACGATCCGCTCCCCCTTCGCCCACAGCTTCACGGTGGCCTCGTTGGCGTGGCTGCCGTCCGGGCGGTCCTCGACGATGGCCCGCCAGGACTCCGTGCGGAAGTAGCTCGGCGCGCTGCCCTCGACCTCGGCGCGCAGCATCAGCTCGAACGAGGCGTCGGCCGCCTCGTAGCTGTAGCCCTGCAGCTCGCGCTCCTTGACCCGGGCGACGACGCGGCCCACCAGGTCGCGGTCCGCGCTCAGGTCGAAGCCGAGCTCCTTGCCCTTGAGCTCGACGGACGCGCGGCCCGCCATGTCGGAGACGAGCATCCGCATGGTGTTGCCGACGACCGCGGGGTCGATGTGCTGATACAGGTCGGGGTCGACCTTGATCGCCGATGCGTGCAGGCCGCCCTTGTGCGCGAAGGCGGAGACGCCGACGTACGGCTGGTGCGTGGACGGCGCGAGGTTGACGACCTCCGCGACGGCGTGCGAGATGCGCGTCATCTCCGCGAGGGCGCCGGCCGGCAGGACGCGCCGGTCGTACTTGAGCTCGAGGGCGGCGACCACGGGGAAGAGGTTGCAGTTCCCGACGCGCTCGCCGTACCCGTTGGCCGTGCACTGCACGTGCGTCGCGCCCCCGTCGACCGCCGCGAGCGTGTTGGCGACGGCGCACCCCGAGTCGTCCTGCGCGTGGATGCCGAGCCGCGCCCCGGTCTCCCGCCTGACCGCCGAGACCACGTCGAGGACCTGGGCGGGCAGCATCCCGCCGTTGGTGTCGCACAGCACGACGACATCGGCGCCGGCGCCCGCGGCCGTGCGCACCACCGTCAGCGCGTACTGAGGGTTGGCGCGGTAGCCGTCGAAGAAGTGCTCGCAGTCCACGAACACACGGCGCCCCTGCTCCCGCAGGTAGGAGACAGTGTCCCTGATCATCTCCAGGTTCTCCTCCAGCGTCGTGCGCAGCGCCAGCTCGACATGGCGGTCGTGCGACTTCGCCACGACCGTCACCACCGGAGCGCCCGACTCCACCAGCCCCTTGACCTGCGGGTCCTGCGCGGCCTTCGCGCCGGCCCGCCGCGTCGAGCCGAACGCGACGAGCTGTGCGTGCCGGAAGTCGATCTCCTGGCTCGCGCGGGCGAAGAACTCGGTGTCGCGCGGGTTGGCCCCCGGCCAGCCACCCTCGATGAAGCCCACGCCGAACTCGTCCAGGTACCGGGCGATCGACAGCTTGTCGGCCACCGTCAGGTTGATGCCCTCGCGCTGCGCGCCGTCCCGCAGCGTCGTGTCGAAGACGTGGAAGGCGTCGTCGGGCTCGGTCGGGTTCGTGGTCACGTTCTCGCTCCTGTCGGGTGGAAAACAAAAAGACCCCTCGCGGATGCGAGAGGTCTGCGCGCGGGTCGTGGCACGGGTGGCGCCGCGTACGCCAGGGGTACGGGACGGTCACCGTGGACCGGCGCGCCTGCTGCCGATAATCGTGGCGAACGAGGGCACGGGGCGATTCTGGCACGGCTTCCCGCAGGGGGAAACGGCGTCTCACGATGCGGGCGCGATGAGCGTCTGCGTGAGGAATTCCCGCACGTGGGCGAGGGCCTGCTCGCGTCCCGTACCGGGCAGTCCGACCACGACGTGGACGCTGAAGCCGTCCAGCATCGCCCGCAGCCGGGTCGCGTACCGGTCGGGGTCGAGGGCACGGAACTCGCCGCGGGAGATGCCCTCGGCGAGCAGCGCCACCAGGTCGCGGTGCCAGGCGCCCTCGATCGCGGACCGCCGTTCCCTGGCGTCCTGCGGCGCGTGCTGCGAGCTGTTCCACACTTCGAGCCACAGCGTCCAGTGCGGGTCGCGGTGGCCGTCCGGCAGGTAGAGGCGCACGAACCCCTCCAGCCTGCCGGCGGCGCTGCCCCGGCCGGACAGCAGGGCACCGCGCTCCGTGCCGAGCCGCCCCTCGCTCCACTCCAGGGTCCGCAGCAGCAGCTCGTCCTTGGTGCGGAAGTAGTAGAGGAGGTGGCCGCTGCTCATGCCGACGTCGCGGCCGAGTCCGGCCATGGTGAGACCGGCAAGGCCGCGCTCGGCGATGGTGTCCATGGCGGCGGCGAGCACGTCCTCCCGGGGCGGCGCGGTGTTGCGGCGGCGGGGCGAGACGGTCATGCGTACGTTGTACCTGACGGGGGTGGCGCTCAGGGCAGCGGCTGCTGCTGCGTGATGCAGTGGATGCCGCCTCCCGCGGCGAACACGGTGCGGGCGCCGACCTGGACGACCTCACGGCCGGGGAAGAGCCGGCGGAAGAGTGCGGCCGCCTCGGCGTCGCGCGGATCGCCGAAGGAGCACAGCACGACGCCGCCGTTGCACAGGTAGTGGTTGATGTACGAGTGGTCGACGTACGCACCCTCCACCGTGAGCGCCGCCGGCGCGGGCACCTCGACGACCTGGAGCCGTCTGCCCCTGGCGTCGGTGGCCGCGCGCAGCAGCGCCACATTGCGCGCGCACGGCTCGTGGTCGGGGTGCGCGGGGTCGGGCTGGGTGTGCGCGAGGACGACTCCGGGCGCGGCGAAGGCGGCGACGAGGTCGACGTGCCCGCGCGTGCCGAAGCGCCCGTAGTCGGCGGTGAGGCCGCGGGGCAGCCAGATCGCCTTGCTGGTGCCGAGCCGCGCGTGGATCTCCGCTTCCACCCGCTCCCTCGTCCAGCCGGGGTTGCGTTCGGGCCCCAGCTGCACGGTCTCCGTGAGCAGCACGGTGCCCTCGCCGTCGACGTGCAGGCCCCCGCCCTCGTTGACGAGGGGGGAGGCGTGGACGGCCGTGCCCGCGAGGTCCGCGACGCTCGCGGCGATCTTCGCGTCGTGCTGCCATGCGGCCCATTCCTGGCCGCCCCAGCCGTTGAACGTCCAGTCGACGGCTGCGAGCCGCTGCCCGTCGGTGACGAACGTCGGGCCGGTGTCCCGCATCCAGGCGTCGTCGAGTTCGCGTTCGACGAGGTCGATGCCGGGCCCGAGCAGCGCGCGCGCCGCGTCACTCCTGCCGGGGCCGACGACCATGGTGACGGGTTCGAACCGGGCTACGGCGCGGGCCACTTCGGCCCATGCCGCCTCGGCACGCGCGAGTTCGGACGGGTCGGCGAAGGTGGCGTTGCGGCCGGGCCAGGCCATCCAGGTGCGCTCGTGCGGGGCCCACTCGGGCGGCATGCGGAACATGGCTGTCCTCACTGAAGGGCGCCGCGCGCGGGGCGCGGGCCGGACGGATGCGGGCGTCGCGGGGACGCGCGTCACAGGAAGTAGAGGCGGTTGAGCGGCACGGACTCGGCCGCGGGCGAGCGCAGCGGCGCGCCGTCCAGCGTGACGAGGCCGGTGTCCGTGTCGACGTCGACCCGTCCGGTGCGGGTGTTGTGCACGAGGTCGGCCGGGCCGATGCCGCGGGTGCCGCGGACCGCGACGCGACGGCGGCGCGTCGGCATCCGGTCGGCGCCGAGCCCGGCCGCGGCGGAGGCGACGAACGCCACGGACAGGTCGGCGGCGGTGGCGCCGTGGGCGCCGAACTGCGGTCCGAGGACGAGCGGCTCGCAGTCGTCGGTGGCGGCGTTCGGGTCTCCGGTGACGCCGTAGGCGGGGAAGCCCGACTTGAGGACGAGCTGCGGTTTGGCGCCGAAGTAGGCAGGCCGCCACAGCACGATGTCGGCGAGCTTGCCGACCTCGATGGAGCCGACCTCGTGGGCGAGGCCGTGGGCGATCGCCGGGTTGACGGTGAGCTTGGCGATGTAGCGCAGGACACGGGCGTTGTCGTCGCCGCCCTCGCCGTCGTCGCCGTCCTCGCGGCCGGCCGGGCCGCGTTCGGCCTTCATCTTGGCCGCCATGGCGAACGTCCGCCGCACGGTCTCCCCCGCGCGGCCCATGCCCTGGGCGTCGGACGAGGTGATGCCGATGGCGCCGAGGTCGTGCAGCACATCCTCGGCGCCCATGGTGCCCGCCCTGATCCGGTCGCGCGCGAGGGCCGCGTCCCCCGGCAGGTCGGGCTTGAGGTCGTGGACCGACACGATCATCCCGTAGTGCTCGGCGACGGCGTCCCGGCCGAAGGGCAGGGTCGGGTTGGTGGACGAGCCGATGACGTTCGGCACGCCGGCCATGCGCAGCACGTTCGGCACGTGGCCGCCGCCGCAGCCCTCGATGTGGAAGGCGTGGATCGTCCGCCCCTCCAGGACGCGCAGGGTGTCCTCCACCGTCAGGCACTCGTTCAGCCCGTCGCTGTGCAGGGCCACCTGTACGTCGTGCTCCTCGGCGACCCTGAGCGCGGTGTCGAGGGCGCGCGTGTGCGCGCCCATGTCCTCGTGCACCTTGAAGCCGGACGCGCCGCCCTCGGCGAGCGCCTCCACGAGAGGAGCCGGATCGGAGGACGAGCCGCGTGCCAGGAAGCCGATGTTGACGGGCCAGGCGTCGAAGGCGCCGAAGGCGTGGCGCAGCGCCCAGGGCGAGTTCACGCCGACGCCCCATACCGGTCCGAACTCCTGGCCGATGATCGTGGTGACGCCGGAGGCGAGCGACGCCTCCATGACGCGCGGGGACAGCAGGTGCACATGGGTGTCCACGGCACCGGCCGTGGCGATGAGTCCCTCGCCCGGCACGATCGTGGTGCCGGTGCCGACCACCACGTCCACGCCGTCCAGGGTGTCCGGGTTGCCCGCGCGGCCGATCGCCGCGATCCTGCCCTGCCTGATGCCGATGGAGGCCTTCCTGATGCCGGCCACCGCGTCGATCAGCAGGACGTTGCTGACGACGACGTCGCACGTGTCGCGGACGGCGGCCGCCTTGAGGTGCATACCGTCGCGGGCGGTCTTGCCGAATCCGGCGATGAACTCGTCACCGGGCCGCTGCGCGTCCGACTCCACGCGCACGGTGAGCCCGCTGTCGCCGAGCCGCACCCGGTCGCCCGCGCGCGGTCCGTGCACCGCGGCGTACTCGTATACGTCCATCAGGCCTCGCCCTTCCCGCGGGTCTCGTCCCGCACCGCCGCCGTGGCACCCTCGGCGCCCAGGTATCCGCAGGCCTCCGCGCGGCGCAGCGCGTCCTCCTTGGCCCCCGGTGCGTCCAGCGCGCCGTCCACCAGTCCCGCGAAGCCGACGGCGACGCGGTCTCCCCCGATCGGCACGAGCGGGACCTCAGCGCTCGCGCCCGGCGCGAACCGCACGGACGACCCGGCGGGCACCCCGAGCCGCATGCCGTAGGCGGCGCCGCGATCGAAGCTCAGGCGCGGGTTGGCCTCGAAGAAGTGGAAGTGGGAGGTGACGCTGATCGGCACGGCCGCGGTGTTGCGCACCGTCAGGGTGAGCGCCGGCTGGAGCGGTGGACGCGGCGGGCCGGGCAGCAGGGCCCCCGGCGCGCGGTCTCCCGCCGCGTCACCGTCCGGCTGCCCGCCGCCGATCGGCCGGGGGACGACGGCGAGCCGTGACCCGTCGTCGAAGACGGCCTCCACGTGCACCTCGGTGACCACGTCGGCGACGCCGGGCAGCACGTCATCGTGGCCCAGCACGGCGCGTCCCGCGGCGATCGCGTCCGCGAGCCTGCGGCCGTCCCTGGCGGCCTCGCAGACCGTGTCGGCGATCAGCGCGGTGGCCTCCGGCACGTTGAGCCGAAGTCCCCGCGCCCTGCGGGCCCGTGCCAGCTCGGCCGCGGTGAACAGCAGAAGCCGGTCCCGTTCGGTCGGAGTGAGTCGCATCAGTGCGCACCACCTTTCGAGCGACACTCTAATCATAGAAATCCATGTAGATCCAGGGTGCAGACCATTGACGAGCGCGCCGCACTACGCCAAATTGAGCAGCACTCAAAACGTTGTGCACACCAGTGCCAGATCGCACGCGCCAGTGCCAGGGGAGAGCGCCCATGCCGACGGAACAACGCGGAGTCGACACGATCCCGGACGCGGAACGCACCAGCGGCCCGCGCGACCTGCTCAGCATCCTGCTCGGGTCGAACCTCTGCCTGGGGGTGATCGTCTTCGGCTGGCTGCCGGTCTCCTACGGCCTCGGGATGGCCGCCGCGATCTCTTCCGTGGTCATCGGGACGGTCGCCGGGGTCGCGGTGACCGCGCCTCTGGCGCTGGTGTCCCTGCGCACGGGGACCAACCTGTCGACGTCCAGCGGGGCGGCCTTCGGCGTGCGCGGGCGGCTGGTCGGCTCCGTCGTCGGCCTGCTGCTGTCACTCGGCTACTCCGCGCTGACGCTGTGGATCGGCGGCGATGTGGTGGTCTCCACCCTGGCCAGGCTGCTCCACCTGCCGACCGGCGGCGCCGTGCACACGGTGGTGTACGCGGTGCTCGCCGGGCTCACGGTCATCGGCGCGGTGTACGGGTACCAACTGCTGCTGAAACTGAGCAAGGCGCTCGCCGTGCTGATGACGGCGCTGCTCGTGGTGGGTCTCGCCGCCTACGCGCCGCATGTGACGACGTCCGCGCCGGCACACACGCCGTACCTGCTCGGCACCTTCTGGCCCACCTGGCTGCTGTCCGCGGTGACGGCGGGGCTCAGCGGCCCCGTCGCCTTCATCACGCTGCTCGGCGACTACACGCGCTACGTCTCGCCCCGGCGCCACTCGAAGCGCTCGGTGTACTGGGCCACCTGCCTCGGCCTGTTCGCGGGGCTGCTCGTGCCGCAGCTGTTCGGCACCTACACCGCGTACGCGGCGCACGCGGCGCTCGACTACGCCGGGCCGCTGGTGGCCGCGTCCCCCCGCTGGTACCTGGTGCCGCTGCTGGTGGTGGCCCTCGTGGGTTCGGTCGGCAACTCGGGCCTGATGCTCTACTCGATGGGGCTGGATCTGGACGCCATCCTGCCGCGCGCCACACGGGTCAAGGCCACTTTGGTGGTGGCGGTGGTGGCGGTGGGGTTCGTCTTCGCCGGCCATTTCGCGTGGGACGCGCAGTCCGCGATGACCACGTTCGTCCTGCTGCTCACGGCGGTGGGCATGCCGTGGGCGGTGATCACTCTCCTCGTGCACCGCCGCACGGGCGGCGCCTACGACCCGGACGCCCTCCAGGTCTTCAACCGGCGCAGCAGGGGCGGCGTCTACTGGTACCGCGCGGGCTGGCACCCGCGGGCGACGGTGTCCTGGGCGGTGGGCGCGGCGGTCGGCATGTGCGCGGTCTCGGCGCCGTACGAGGGCCCGCTGCTGCGCCTCACGGGCGGCATCGACTGCTCGTTCGTGCTGTCGGGACTGGTCGGCGGCGCCGTGTACCTGGTGCTGACCCGTGCGTCCGCCGTGCCTGCGGCGGCCCTGGCGGGCGACTCGGCCTGAATCGGCCGGCCGCCCGCCTCGCGGCTTCGCGGCGTCAGGCGACGGGGTGCAGCCAGCCGTGGACGTCCTTGGCGGCGCCCGTCTGGATGTCGAGCAGCGCCTTGCGCAGCCGCATCGTCACCTCGCCGGTCGCCGGGACGGTCCAGTCGCCGCCCTTGGAGCGGATCCGGCCGACGGGGGTGATCACGGCGGCCGTCCCGCAGCCGAAGACCTCGGTCAGCGACCCGTCGGCGGCCGCGCGGCGCCAGTCCTCGACGGAGATGCGCTCCTCGGCCACCTCGTAGCCGAGGTCGGAGGCGATCGTCAGGAGGGAGTCGCGGACGATCCCGGCGAGCAGCGATCCGGAGAAGGCGGGTGTGACGATCCTGTCGCCGTAGACGAAGAACAGGTTGTTGGTGCCCATCTCCTCGACCCACTTGCGCTCGATGCCGTCGAGCCAGACGACCTGGTCGCAGCCGCGCTCCGTGGCCTCGGCCTGCGCGAGGAGGGAGGACGCGTAGTTGCCGCCTGCCTTGGCCTCGCCGGTGCCGCCGGGGGCCGCGCGGACGTACTCCTCGGAGATCCACACCGAGACGGGCTTCACGCCGCCCTTGAAGTAGGCGCCGGCGGGCGAGGCGATGACCATGAAGAGGAACTCATTGGCGGGGTGCACGCCCACGCCGACCTCGGTGGCGAACATGAACGGCCGCAGGTAGAGGCTCTCCTCGCCCGTCCCGGGGACCCAGTCGATGTCCTGCTTGACGAGCGCGTCGCAGGCCCCGATGAACAGCTCCTCGGGCAGCTCGGGCATGGCCATGCGGCGGGCGGAGCGCTGGAAGCGGCGGGCGTTGGCCTCGGGCCTGAACGTGGAGACGGAGCCGTCGGCGCTCCGGTAGGCCTTGAGGCCCTCGAAGATGGTCTGCGCGTAGTGCAGCGTCATGTTGGCCGGGTCGAGGGAGAGCGGCGCGTACGGCACGAGCTGGGCGTCGTGCCAGCCCCTGCCCTCCGTCCAGCGGATCGTCACCATGTGGTCGGTGAAGTACCGCCCGAAGCCCGGGTTGGCCAGGATGCGCTCGCGGTCCGCGGCGGGAACCAGGTTCGACGAGGGCTTGAGCTCGATCGTGGGCGTGGTCATGAGTGTTCGTCCTTCACCGGTTGTGTGTGGCGGGCCGCGTCACGCCCCTGGCTGCGTCTACTAGGACGTCCGAGTATCCCCGTCCCGTGGTCCGCGATCGCAGGTCAATTATCCCGCGTGCGGATGGCTGGTCGAGGGCCCGGGGTGCGTGAGTACGGCCACTGGCTGGTGGAGCGCCCGGTGGCGGCATGCGGCAGCCGCCGGGCTGCGTGACCCGGCGGCTGCGTCGTGAGAGGTGTCCGTCGGGTCAGGTCGCTACGCGTACCGCGAGCGCGTCGCCGATCTCGGCGGTCGTGCGTCCCGCCTCGCCGCGCTCCGCAAGGTCGGCGCAGACGGCGTCCTCGATCCTCGCGGCTTCCGCGTCGAGGCCGAGGTGGCGCAGGAGCAGGGCGACCGAGAGGACGGTTGCCGTGGGGTCGGCCTTGCCCTGGCCCGCGATGTCCGGCGCGGAGCCGTGGACCGGCTCGAACATGGACGGGAAGGCGCGGTCCGGGTTGATGTTCGCGGACGCGGCGAGGCCGATGCCACCGCTGATGGCGGCGGCGAGGTCGGTCAGGATGTCGCCGAAGAGGTTGTCGGTGACGATGACGTCGAAACGCTCGGGCTGGGTGACGAGGAAGATCGTCGCCGCGTCGACGTGCAGGTAGTCCGTGGTGACGTCGGGGTACTCCTGGCCCACGCGGTCGAAGATCTTCTTCCACATGTGGCCGGCGTAGACGAGGACGTTGTTCTTGTGGACCAGCGTCAGCTTCTTGCGCGGACGGGCCTGCGCACGCTCGTAGGCATCGCGGACGACGCGCTCCACGCCGTAGGCCGTGTTGAGGCTGACCTCGGTGGCGACCTCGGCGGGTGTGCCGGTGCGCAGCGAGCCGCCGTTGCCCGTGTACGGGCCCTCGGTGCCCTCGCGGACGACGACGAAGTCGATCGCGGGGGTCCCGGCGAGGGGGGTGGTGGTGTTCGGGAAGAGGCGCGAGGGGCGCAGGTTCACGTAGTGGTCGAACGCGAAGCGGAGCTTGAGCAGCAGCCCGCGCTCCAGCACGCCCGACGGCACGGACGGGTCGCCGATCGCGCCGAGCAGGATGGCGTCGTGGCCCTTGAGGGCTTCGAGCTCCTCGTCGGGAAGGGTCTCCCCCGTGCGGTGCCAGCGGCGCGCGCCGAGGTCGTACTCCTTCGTCTCCAGCTTCACGTCCTGCGGGAGAACGGCTTCGAGGACCTTGAGGCCCTGGGCCACGACTTCCGTGCCGATGCCGTCACCGGGGATCACTGCGAGATCGATGCTGCGAGACATGTCCGCACCCTACCTCGCGTCCCAGGGACTGACATCGGCCGTCCATCCTGTGGACAGCCGGGGGCTTTCGCGTCGGGTCAGTGCCCGGTGGAGCCGCCGTTGTCCCTGCGGTCGAGGGCGCGCTGGAGGGCTGCCGCCGCGTTCTTGCGGTCGGTCTCGCCCGTGCGGGGGGTGTGACGGACGCGGTTGCGACGGACGATCGTCTCTGCCATGGGGATCGACTCCTTCTGCCAGCTTGAGCCGCGCGCGGCGGGCCGCGGCGCGGCGCATCCGAGAGGTGCCGGAAGAGGGCGGGGGCACGGCCCGCAGGGATCACCTGCCGACAGGCCGGCCACGGCCGCCGATCGCTCGATGGAGCGGCGGTTCGGCGTCTTCCACGCTAAGGGAGGCCGCCCGCCGTGTCTGCATCATTACTCGGACTTCCTACTATCTGAGACGGACAGCACCCCGCCGGGTGAATTCCCCGGGCGGCCGGCTGACCCGGCGCGCCCCTGCGCACCGTTTCCCCGCGGCGGCCCGGGGCAGCCGGAGCGACGGAGGGTGGTCATGAACACACTGACGGCACGATTCGGCCGGCGCGCGGGCACCCGCGGACGCGGTCTGCCGAAAAAGCGGGGCGCCGTGCGGCGCGGCCGGCGCGGCGCGCGGCGGGCGGCGGACAGTTCGGCCGTGGAGGTGGCCGCCCGCTGGGGCTACGCCGCCAGCGGGCTGATCTACGTGCTCATCGGCCTGCTCGCGTTGCGCATCGCCTACGACGGCGGACACGGCGGCCGGCAGGCGGACCGCGGCGGCGCGCTCGCCGAGATCGCCGGCAAGCCGCTCGGCACCGCCCTGCTGTGGGCGGTGGGCGCCGGGCTCGCCGGCATGGCGCTGTGGCGGCTGACCGAGGCCGCCTTCGGCGCCTCCGTGCCCGATGGCAGGAAGATCAGGAAGCGACTGCTGTCGGCGGCGCGGTGCGTGTTCTACGGGTTCGCCGCGTACTCCGTCCTCGCGTTCGCCGCGGGCGACAAGAGCAGCGGCAGCGGCGCGAGCGACCACCGGTCCCACGACGTGACGGCCCGGGTGATGGGGTTTGCGGGCGGCCGGTGGATCGTGGCCGCCGCCGCCACGGCCGTCGTGGTGACGGGCGTGTGCATGGGCGTCCTGGCGGTGCGGCGCACCTTCCACGACCAGTTGAAGTGGGGCGGGATGTCGCGGGCCGCCCGCCGCTACGTCGACGTGACCGGGGTGGCGGGCGGCGTCGCACGCGCCCTGATGGTGGCAGCGGCCGGCGGATTCGCGCTGGAGGCGGCCGCCACGTACGACCCGGGCAAGGCGAAGGGCCTCGACGACACACTCCGCTCGTTCGCGAGCGCCCCCGCGGGCGGCTGGCTGCTGGGCGCCGTCGCGGTGGGTCTTGCCCTGTACGGCCTGTTCTGCTTCGGCATGGCGCGCTGGCGGCGGGTGTCGTGACGGCGTGACACACGCGCCCGCCCCCGCGCTCGGGGACGGGCGCGGGGGCGGGTGTGCGGGGCAGGCCTGCGGGGCGGGCGTGCGGGGCGGGCCTCAGCCCATGTGCGGGTAGCCGTACTCGGTCGGCGGGACCAGCGCCTCCTTGATGGCGCGGGTCTGCGTCCAGCGCATCAGGTTCTGCGGGGCGCCCGCCTTGTCGTTCGTGCCGGAGGCACGCGCGCCGCCGAACGGCTGCTGGCCGACGACCGCGCCCGTCGACTTGTCGTTGATGTAGAAGTTGCCGGCCGCGTACCGCAGCCTCTCCATGGCGGCGGCGGTCGCCGCGCGGTCCTTCGAGATGAAGGAGCCGGTGAGCGCGTACTCGGCGACGGACTCCATCTGGTCGAGCATGGCGTCGTAGTCGGCGTCGTCGTAGACGTGCACGGCGAGGATCGGGCCGAAGTACTCGGCCGTGAAGGCCTCGTTGGCCGGGTCGGTGCACTCGATGACCGTCGGGCGGACGAAGTAGCCCACCGAGTCGTCGTACGTGCCGCCCGCGACGATCGTGCACGCCGGGTCGGCGGCGGCGCGGTCGATGGCCGCCTTGTTCTTCGCGAAGGCGCGGTCGTCGATCACGGCGCCGATGAAGTTCGTGAAGTCGGTGACGTCGCCCATGGCGATGGAGTCGACCTCGGCCGCGAACTCCTCCTTGAACCCGTCGTTCCAGATCGACGCGGGCACGTAGGCGCGCGAGGTGGCCGAGCACTTCTGGCCCTGGTACTCGAAGGCGCCGCGGGTCAGCGCGGTCTTCAGCACGGCGCGGTCGGCGCTCGGGTGGGCGACGACGAAGTCCTTGCCGCCGGTCTCGCCGACGATGCGCGGGTAGGTGCGGTACTTCTCGATGTTCTCGCCGACGGTCTTCCACAGGTGGCGGAAGGTCCTCGTCGAGCCGGTGAAGTGGATCCCCGCCAGGTCGCGGTGGTGCAGCGCGACGTCGGAGACCGCGATGCCGTCGCCCGTCACCAGGTTGATGACGCCCTTCGGCAGGCCGGCCTCCTCGAGCAGCTCCATGAGCAGCACGGCGGCGAGCGTCTGCGTCGGCGACGGCTTCCACACGACGACGTTGCCCATCAGCGCGGGCGCGGTCGGCAGGTTGGCCGCGATCGCGGAGAAGTTGAAGGGGGTGATCGCGTAGACGAACCCTTCGAGCGGCCGGTGGTCGAGCCTGTTCCACACGCCCTTGGAGTTGGCGGGCGGCTGCTCGGCGAGCAGGTCGCGTGCATAGCTGACGTTGAAGCGCCAGAAGTCGATGAGCTCGCAGGGCGCGTCGATCTCGGCCTGCTGGGCGGTCTTGCCCTGGCCGAGCATGGTCGCGGCGGCGATCGTCTCGCGCCACGGCCCGGACAGCAGCTCGGCGGCGCGCAGGATGATCGCGGCGCGGTCGTCGAACGACATGGCGCGCCAGGCGGGCGCCGCGGCGAGCGCCGCGTCGACGGCGTCCTGCGCGTCCTCGCGGGTGGCGCCGGCGAACGTGCCGAGCACGGCCTTGTGCCGGTGCGGCTGCACGACGTCGACGCGGTCGCCGCCGCCCATCCGCTTCTCGCCGCCGATGGTCATCGGCAGGTCGCGGGGGTGGTCGGCGAGGGTCTTGAGCTCGGCCTCGAGCCGGGCGCGCTCGGGCGAGCCGGGCGCGTAACCGTGCACCGGCTCGTTGACCGGGGCGGGAACCTTGGTCACGGCGTCCATGGTGCCGTCACTCCTTTTCGGTCGTGGGGTGTCCGTGGTCGGGCGGTGTCGGCCGGTCAGCCTCGGCCGGCCAGCGAACGCAGGAAGAACGCGAGGTTGGCGGGGCGCTCGGCGAGGCGGCGCATGAAGTAGCCGTACCAGTCGGTGCCGTAGGCGACGTAGACGCGCATGCGGTGGCCCTCGGCGGCCAGCCGGTGCTGCTCGGCGGTGCGGATGCCGTACAGCATCTGGAACTCGTAGTCGGCGAGCTTGCGTCCCGCGCGCTGCGCCAGCTCCTGGCCGATGGCGATGAGCCGCGGGTCGTGGGAGCCGACCATCGGGTACCCGTCGCCCTCCATGAGGACGCGCAGGCAGCGCACGTACGCCTTGTCGACCTCGGCCTTGTCCTGGTACGCGACGGAGGCGGGCTCCTTGTACGCGCCCTTCACCAGCCGGACGCGGCTGCCCGCGGCGGCGAGCCTGCGGCAGTCCTCCTCGGTGCGGAACAGGTACGACTGGACGACGGCGCCGGTGCGTGGGAAGCGCTCGCGCAGCGCGGAGTGGATGGCGAGCGTCGAGTCGACGGTGGTGTGGTCCTCGGCGTCGAGGGTGACGGTGGTACCGATGGCGTTCGCGGCCTCGACGATCGCCGTGACGTTCTTCAGCGCGATGTCGTGGCCGCCGTCGAGCGCCTGGCCCATGCAGGACAGCTTCACCGACATCTCGGCGCGCTCGCCGAGCTGCAGCGGCCCGAGCACCTCGATCAGCCTGAGGTACGCGTCGCGCGAGCGGGTGGCCTCGGCGGGGTCGGTGACGTCCTCGCCCAGCACGTCGAGGGTGACCTCGAGGCCCTGGGAGGCCATCGTCTCGATGGCGGGCGCCGTCGCCTCCACCGACTCCCCGGCGATGAAGCGCCGGACGACCGGCTTGGTCAGCGGCGCCGCGGAGATCGTGCGGCGCAGGGCGTCGCTGCGCGACGCGGCGAGGATCACGGGACCCAGCACGGGCACCTCCATGAGAGATCGAGCGGGCCGTGGGACTCTGCGGCCACTTCGCACGTTAGGGAGGACGGCGGCCCGCTGCCATCGACAGCTGTCACGCATCACCGCGCACGATCTCAGACATATGTCTGAAGCGGTGCGAGAATGGCCGGGTGAAGGGCGATTACCAGGAGCTGGTCGACGAGATCTCCGCGCTGGTCGGCGTGCCGGCGACGCTGGAGAACCGCGACTTCCGGCTGATCGCCTTCGGGGCCCACGACAGCGACGACGACCTGGTCATGGACCCGGTCAGGACGCGGTCGATCCTCACCCGCAAGTCGTCGCCCGGGGTGCGCGCCTGGTTCGAGGGGTTCGGCATCACGCGCGCGACGGGCCCCGTGCGCATCCCGGCCTCGCCCGAAGCGGGCGTCTTCCGCGGCAGGATCTGCCTGCCGGTACGCCATCGGGGGATGGTGCTCGGCTACGTGTGGCTGCTCGACGACTCGGCGACGGGCCCGGGGGCGTCCCGGCTCGCGGCCGCCATGGACGTGACGCGCAGGATCGGCGACCTGCTCGCCGAGGACGTGAAGGCGGACGCGGATCTCGCCCGCGAACTGCGCGCCGTGCTCACGGCTGAGCACGGCTGGGAGCGCGACATGGCGCTCGCCGCGCTGCGCACCGCGCTCGGGCCGAGCGGCGACGGGCTGCACACGCTGGTGTGCGTGGCGCCCTGGCCGGGCGAGGAGCCGCCGCACCGCGCGGTGCCGGGGACGGCCGCGCTGTGCACGCTGCCCTTCCCCGCTCCTGTGCCGGCAGCGCCCCCCGCTGCTGCTTCCGCCGTCCCGCGTGCGCGGCCGGCCGACGGGACGTCCGCGCTGGCCCTGCTCGTGCGGCTGCGCTCGGCGGACGGGCTGTCCGCGGTGACCGCGGCCGCCGGCGGGCTGTGCGAGTCGGCGGGCC
>NZ_JAGIQL010000076.1 GCF_017813245.1 Streptomyces montanisoli | reverse complement strand
CCTCCGGCGAACCCCTGCGCCTCGCGCGCCGACGGCGTCGCGAGACGGGTGCCCGGCACGGGCGCGCCGCCGCGCGGGTGCGGGTCCCACACGAGGGGCACGCGCCGGGCCGCCGCCCGCGTGAGTTCTTCGCGCAGGGTGTCCACGGTGCCGCGGCCGTAGTCGGACACGAGGATCGCGGCCGCGCCCGCCACCGCGTCCGCCGCCTCACGCGTCGCCTGCCCCGCCCTGCCGTCGCCCTCGTCGAGGCGCAGCAGCGGATGCCCCTCGGCCAGGACCCTCGTCTTCTTCGACAGGGCGCCGGTCAGCGGCAGTTCGACGATCGTGACCCGGCCGCGCAGCAGCGCGCGCACGGCCGCGCTCGCGTTGTCCTTGCCCAGGCCCGTCACCAGGACGACGTCACGCCCCTCCAGGGACGCGAGGTAGGCCGCGAGCGCCGCGCCGCCCGGCCGGGTCCTCGTCGTCGCGCCGTCGACGACGGGCACGGGCGCGTCCGCCGCCACCCGGTCGACCCGGCCCGTCACGTCCTGGTCGAGCAGCGCGTCACCGACCACGACCAGCGGATTCACCGCGCCACCGCCGCGTCGAACGCCTCGCAGACCATGTGCACCGCCACAAGGTGGAGTTCCTGGACCGTCGCCGAGGCCGGCGCACGCACGCACAGCGCCTCGTCGCTCGCCGCGGCCAGCGGGTTGGGCGAGGGACCCGTCAGCGCCCAGACCGGCATGCCGATGCGGCGCGCCTCGTCCGCCGCCGCTAGCAGGTTCGCGCTCGCGCCGCTCGTCGACAGCAGCATCAGCACGTCGCCCGGCCGCCCGTGCGCCGACGTCTGCCGCGCGAAGACCTCCTGCACGCCGTAGTCGTTGGCTATCGCCGTGGTGGACGAGGTGTCCGCGTGCAGCGCGAGCGCCGAGTACGGCGGCCGGTCCTCGCGGTAGCGGCCCACCAGCTCGGCCGTCAGGTGCTGGGCCTGCGCGGCGCTGCCGCCGTTGCCTGCCGCCAGCAGGCGTGCCCCGCCCCCGAGCCGCGCGGCGAGCTCGGCGCCCCAGCGTTCCACCGTGCCGGCCTGCGCGCTGAAGTGGCGCAGCGCCGTCATCAGGTCCCCGCAGTGCGTGTTCGTCGTGGTGGGCGCGGTCATCGCGTTGCTCCCGTCAGCGAGGGGGCGGGGGACAGCTGGCTGTAGACGCGCGAGACGCCGTCCGCCACCCGGTCCCAGGTGTACCGGTCGAGCACCCGCGCGCGGCCGGAGGCGCCGAGGCGCTCGAGCCGCCGCGGGTCGTCGAGCAGCGTCCTGATCGTGTCCGCCAGGTCGTGGTCGGCCGACGTGGGCACCAGGGCGCCCGTCACACCGGAGACCACCGTGTCCAGGTGCCCGCCCACGGCGGTCACCAGGACCGGCTTCCCGCACGCCATCGCCTCGATCGGCACGATGCCGAACGGCTCGTACTGCGGCAGCGAGAGGACGAGGTCGGCCCCCGACATCAGATGGGGCATCTCCGCGCGGGAGATCGCGCCGAGCAGGGTGACCCGCTCGGACACGCCGCACGCCTCCGCCGTCCTGCGCAGCCGCTCCGCCTCCGGGTCGGCGAACAGGAGCGACGCCTCGGGGCCGCCCGCGATCAGCAGCTCGGCGTCGGGCACGTCGGCCAGCGCGCGGATCGCGCGGTCGAACCCCTTGCGCCGCACGAGACGCCCCACCGCCAGCAGCCGCCGCGGCGCGCCCGGAGGGCGCCCCGTGCCCGGCACGGGGGCGAAGTGGTCCGTGTCGACACCGCACGGGACCACCGATATCCGCCGCCGCGGCACGCCCATCTCGCGCAGCTCCGCGACCTCGTCCGCGCAGGTGGCGAGCACCCTGGCGGCCTCCCGGCCGATGGTCCGCTCGATGGCGAGCCGCTCGTGCGGGCTGGTGTCCTCGTCGCCCTGGTGGCGCCTCTTGACGGTGCCCAGCGCGTGGTACGTCTGCACGACGGGCACACCGTGCTGCCGGGCGCCCGCGAGCGTCGCCATGCCGGACATCCAGAAGTGCGCGTGCGCCACGTCGGGGGTCTCCAGCGACCAGCTGCGTGCCAGGAAATCGCCGAACGCGGGCATGTGGTCGAGGAGTTCGTCCTTCGGCACGCGCGTGGCAGGCCCGGCGGGCACGTGCACCACGAGGTAGCCGTCCGGCGTGCGGACGTGCGGGGGCAGGTCGGGGTCGTCACGCCGGGTGTAGACGGTGACGCGGTGGCCGCGCCGGGCGAGGCGCCCCGCAAGCTCCGCCACGTACACGTTCTGGCCCCCCGCGTCGGGGCCGCCGAGCGCCGCGAGCGGGCTCGCGTGCTCGGAGACCATGGCGATGTGTTTCGGGGGGCACGGTGTGCGCCGGCGCCTGTTCATCGGGTGACCTCCTTCATCAGCAGCTCCCAGTCGTCCAGGAAGCGCTCGACGCCGTACCGTCCCTGGACGGCGGCCCTTGCGCGCAGCCCGGTCTCGCGGGCCCTGTCCGGGTCCTCGGCGAAGTCCCGCACCGCCTGTTCCAGTACGTCGAAGCGGTTGGACACCACACCCGACTCCTTCCCGACGGCCTCCGCGGTCTCGGTGGTGCCGAGCGCGACGACGGGCAGGCCGAGGAACATCGCCTCCAGCAGCGAGAGGCCGAGCGACGTCCACCGGACCGGGTGGAGGTAGAGCCGGCAGCGCGCCATCGCGGTGTGCAGCTCGCCCTGCGTCAGGTCCCGGGTGCGGCAGCGCTCCGGTGGCAGCCCGAGGTGTCCTGCGAGCGCGTCCGTGCCCATGCCGAAGACGTCCAGCGGGACCTGCGCGGCGAACCGCGGCAGCAGGTCGGTGCCGGTCGTACGGCCCCTGCGCACCGGCTCGTTGACGACGACCGCCGCTCGGCGCTCCTCGCCGGTGAAGCGGTGGCCCGGGTCGATGATGCCGTGCTCGATCACCGTGGTGGGCGCCCTGCCGCTGTCCCACATCAGCCGGTTGAAGTGGGTGACGTGGACGACCGGGATGTCGTCCCGGCCGGCCAGCGCGTGGCGCGTGCCGACCGCAGTCCCGTCCGGGCTGTTGTGTTCCAGGTAGACCGCGGGCACGTCGGTGCCCGGGCGGCGGCCCGTCCACTCGTACGCGAGGTCGATCTCGTGCGGGCGCTGGAGCACCACCATGTCGATGGTGGCCGAGCGCAGCTCGTCCGGCGTCAACTCCCGTACCGAGGCGGGCCAGTCCCAGGTGCGCGCCCGGCCGAGGCCGTCGGGGCCGCGGTCCGGGGTGACGGGCACCAGGTAGGTGTGGGGGCCCTGCACGAAGGACGTCGTCCACGAGCCGTGCACGTGCCACAG
Source organism: Streptomyces montanisoli (assembly GCF_017813245.1). Taxonomy (GTDB): domain Bacteria; phylum Actinomycetota; class Actinomycetes; order Streptomycetales; family Streptomycetaceae; genus Streptomyces; species Streptomyces montanisoli. The sequence goes on along the minus strand of NZ_JAGIQL010000076.1, from coordinate 28,032 downwards.
CAGGATGTTCATGTGTACTCCTTCGCCAGCTTCTGCACGGACCGCACGACGTCCTCGGGTGTGACCTCGTCGAGACACGGATGGCCCGGCACGGGGCAGTGCAGCGCACGGCTGTCCGCGCAGGCGGCGCGCTGGTCGCCGAGCAGCAGCGACGGCACGCCGTACGGCGCCCACCGCTCGGCCGGGACGACCGGCGAGAACAGCGACACCACCGGCGTGCGCACGGCGGCCGCGAGGTGCGCGGGCCCGGTGTTGCCGCACACCACCACGTCCGCGCTCCTCAACACGCCTGCCAGCGCGGCGGGTTCTGTCCTGCCACCCAGGTCGACACCGTCCGTGCCGCTGACGCGCCTGGTCAGTTCGCGCTCGCCGGGGCCGCCGGTCACGATGACGCGGTGTCCCGAGTCGGCGAGCAGGGTCACGGCGCGCGCGCACCGCTCCTCGCTCCACGCGCGGGCCGGGGCGCTGGCACCCGGATGCACCACCACGTACGGGCCGTTGCCGGTGAGCGCGGTCGTGTCGGGCGGCGGCAGCACCCTCATCAGCCCGTCGTCACGCGGTGGCAGCGGGAAGCCGAGCGCGGCGGCCGTGTCGAGCGCGGCCCGCACCTCGTGGCGGCCGGGCAGCCGCCGGTGGCGCACGTCGAGGAGCGTCCCCGGGTGGTCGGTGCTGTCGGCGCCGATGGTCCGTACGTACGCGAGGCGCAGCAGGAGCGCCGTCGGCAGGGGGCTCTGGTGGAACGAGGTCAGGATGAGCGCGGTGTCGTACGCGCGCTCGCGCAGCCGCCGCACCAGGCCCTCCGTGTCCGCCTCTTCGACGGTGGGCGGCCCGAACCCCTCCCAGGGCGCCTCCCACACCACGACGTCGTCGACGCCCGGCAGCAGGCGCGCCGCCGGCTCACCGCGCGGGGAGCACAGCAGGTCGACGTGGTCGGCCCGGTCCGCGACGGCACGGACGGCCGGCCCGGCGAGCAGCACGTCGCCGAAGCTGTCGAGGCGCACGACGAGGGCCCTCACACCGACCAGCCCCCCGACCGCAGGGCGCGCACCGCGCTGAGTATGTCGGGCGCGGTGTGCGTGGCCGCGTCCACCTCTTCCTTGCGGGTCGCCGCGTTCGGGACGAGGATGCCGTGCGCCCCGGCGGCCTTCGCCGCCAGCACGTCCGCCCGGATGTCCCCGATCACCACGCACGCGTCCGGGTCCGCGCCGAGCCGCCGCGCGGCCTCCACGACAAGCCCCGGCTCGGGCTTGCGGCAGCCGCACCCGGCCTCGGGCGCGTGCGGGCACACCACCCACACGTCGAAGGGGCCGAACACCTCGTCCACCCGGTCGTTGACCCGCTGGACCTCGTCGGCCGTCAGCAGGCCGCGCCCGATGCCCGACTGGTTGCTGACCATGCCCGTCGCGATGCCCGCCGCGCGCACCGCGTCGACCGCCTCGCGCGCGCCGGGCACCGGCCGCACCAGGGCGGGGTCGCCGTTGTACGGGACGTCCTCGATGAGCGTCCCGTCCCGGTCGAAGAGCACAGCAGCCACGGCGCTCACCTGACCGTCCCCCGATGCGCGATCAGGCCGCCGAGCCAGTGCCGTACGGCGAACGGCGGGATCACGACACTGGTCGCCACCATCGTCGCCACCTCGTCCGCCGTGCGCGGCCCCGGCGCGATGCGCGCCACCGCGAACTCGGCCGTGCCCAGGGCCCAAAGGCCCGCCGCCGCGGCCGCGGGCCGCCGCTGCCCGGCGAGGGCCAGCACCACCGCGGCAAGACCAGCGCCCGTCACGGCCAGATGCCGCGGCAGCCTGCCGCGCGGCGCCTGCGCGCGCGCCCACCAGTCGCGCCCGTGCACCTTCGTCATCAGGACGTCGTCGGCGTTGCCGCGCTGCGCCCTGACGGAGACCCAGCGGTCCGTGGGGCGCACCGGGTGGTGCGTGACGCGCTCCCCGCGGCACAGCCGCCACCCCGCCGCCATGACTCTCAGCGCCAGGTCGGCGTCCTCGCGGAACGCACGCGGGAAGCGCGGGTCGAACCCGCCGGCCTTCTCCAGCACGTCCCTGCGGTACGCCATGTCCGCCGTCGCCCACGCCGCGTCCTGGAGGCCCGCGGTACCGCGCTCCCAGTCCGTCGGCTTGCGGTCCTCGGGCAGCGGCACCACGAGACGCCCCTGCACCCCGCCGACGCCCGGCTCGGCGGACGCCAGGTCCGCGGCGAGCCGTTCGCCCCAGTCGGCGGTGACGCGGACGTCGTCGTCGAGGAACACCACCCACGGCGCGGACACGGCACGGAAACCCGCGTTGCGCGCGGCGGCGGGACCGTGGCCACCGCTCACCACCCGCCGCACGGGCAGCGACCCGGCCCCGTCGAGCGGCACCTCGCCCGCGGCGCCAGGACGGTCGTCCACGACGACGACGTCGCTCGGCGCGGGCCCCGCGGTGCTCGCGAGGGCCGCGAGGCAGTCACGCAGGCACGGGCGGCCCACGGTCGGGATCACGACGGCGTACTCGGCGCCCTTCACGCGAACACCGCCTTCCTGCGCACCGCGAACGGCCCGAGCGCGAGCAGGTCGACCGGCGCGGAGCCGAAGCACTCCAGGGCGTCACGCGGCGTGTCCACCATCGGGCGCCCGGCCGTGTTCAGGCTCGTGTTGACGACGACGGGGATGCCGGTGCGCCGCTCGAAGGCCTCGATCATCCGCGCCACCAGCGGCTCCTCGTCCGCCTCCACCGTCTGGACGCGGGCCGTGCCGTCCACGTGCACCACCGCCGGCACCCGCTCGCGCCACGCCTCGGCGACGTCGTGCACGAAGAGCATGTACGGGCTCGGCAGCGGCCCGTCGAACAGCTCGGCCGCCCGCGACGCCAGCACCATGGGCGCCACCGGGCGGAACTCCTCGCGGCCCTTGACCGCGTTGAGCCGGTCCAGGTTCGCCGCGTACCCCGGGTGCGCGAGCAGCGAGCGGTGCCCGAGGGCGCGAGGACCGTACTCGGAGCGGCCCTGGAACCACGCCACGACCCCGTCGGCCGCCAGCGTCTCGGCCACCGTCTCGGCGATGTCGTCCGGCTCCTCGTACGGCACGGACGCCCGCTCGAGTACCTCCCGCAGCTCCTCGTCGCTCCAGCCACGGCCGAGTGCCGGCGTGGGCATGGCGCGCGTGGGCTCCTTCTCCCGCGCGACGTGGAGCGCGGCGCCGAGCGCGGTCCCCGCGTCGCCCGCCGCCGGCTGCACCCAGATCCGCGCGAACGGACCCTCCCTGTGCAGACGCGTGTTGGCGACGCAGTTGAGCGCCACGCCGCCCGCGAGCGCCAGCACCTCCTCGCCCGCGCTGCGCTCGTGCAGCCACCACGCCAGGTCGAGGACGACGTCCTCGAGGCACGCCTGCGCGCTCGCCGCGAGGTCGGCGTGGGCGCGCGTCCAGCCGGCGCCCGGCTCACGCCGCGGCGCGAGGGTCGCCCAGTCCACGGGGCGCGTCGTGAAGCCGCCGTCGCCATTGCCGTGCACGCGCTCGCGCAGCACGTCCGCGTACCGCGGCTCACCGTACGAGGCGAGGGCCATCACCTTGAACTCGTCGCTGCTGCGCAGGAATCCGAGGTGCTCGGTGAGGTCCTCGTAGAACAGGCCCAACGAGTGCGGCAGTTCCTGCGCCGCCAGCACGGTCAGTTCCCGATCGACATACCGACCCGCGAGGTGGGAGGCGCACTCGCCGCGCCCGTCGAGCACGAGCACCGCGCAGTCCGGGTGCGGGGACGCCTGCCCGGCCGACGCCGCGTGCGCCGCGTGGTGCGGCACGAAGCGCACCTTCTCCGGATCGAGGCCCGGCAGCGCCTCCGCGAGGAACCCGGGCGCCCGCCGCGCGTAGTCCTGCCGCAGCGGATCGAACGGGTCGTCGAGCCCCATGTCGGCGGCGGGGCGCGCGAGCGCGGGATCGTACGAGTACGCGACGGCGTCCAGGTCGGCCGGCGTCAGGCCGGCCTGCTCCAGGCACCAGCGCGCCGACAGCTCGGGAAGCTCCCACGCCGAGAACGGCACGGGCCGCTTGCCGTGCTTGCGGCGCGTGAAACGTTCCTCCTCCGCCGCCGCGATCGTGTGCCCGTCGATGACGAGCGCGGCCGACGGGTCGTGAAACAGGGCATTGACGCCGAGAACGCGCATGTGTTTCCCCTCCGCCGGTCAGTCGTCGTCGCGCGGTCCGCGGGCCCCTGAGCCCTCGAAGTACGCGATGGTGCGCTTGATGCCGTCCTGCCAGGGGATGTGCGCCTCCCAGCCGAGCAGTTCGCGGGCGAGCGTGGTGTCGGGGCGCCGCCTCGCGGGGTCGTCCACGGGGCGTTCGACGAAACGCAGGCTGGAACGGGACCCGGTGAGCGCGATGATCCGCTCCGCGATCTCCCGCACGCACACTTCGTCGGTGCCGCCGATGTTCACCGGCCGCACCGACCTGCTCGCCGCTACGCGCAGTACGCCCTCCACGGTGTCCTCGACGAAGCACAGCGAGCGCGTCTGCAGGCCGTCGCCCGCCACGGTCAGCGACTCGCCCGCGAGGGCCTGGCAGATGAACGTCGGCACGGCGCGGCCGTCGTGCGCCCGCATCCGCGGCCCGTACACGTTGAACAGCCGCACGATCCCCGCGTCCGTGCCCTCGGCGCCGGCGTGCGCGGTGACGAGAGCCTCGGCGAACCGCTTCGACTCGTCGTACACACTGCGCGGTCCCACGGGGTTGACGTTGCCCCAGTAGTCCTCGCGCTGCGGGTGCACCAGCGGGTCCCCGTACACCTCGGACGTCGAGGCGAGCAGGAACCGGGCGCCGTCCCGGTGCGCGACGGCGAGCGCGTTGCGCGTGCCCGCGCTGCCCACGTCCAGCGTCTGCAGCGGCAGGCGCAGGTAGTCGGCGGGGGAGGCGGGGCACGCGAAGTGCAGCATCAGGTCGTACGGGCCGCGCAGGTCACGCGTCCACTCGGGTGACGAGACGTCGGCGCGGTGGAAGCGGAAGCCCGGATGGTCCGCCAGATGCGCGACGTTGGCCTCCGCGCCCGTGCACAGGTTGTCGACGCAGTCGACGCGCACGCCCAGATCGAGCAGGCGCTCGCACAGGTGCGAACCCACGAAGCCGGCGCCCCCGGTCACCACGGCCCGGCGCCAGTGCGGCCACTGGATCGTGCTCGTGCTCATACGACGGCCTTTCGGTGCGAGTGCGGAAGCGAGAGCCTCGCTCACGCTCTGGCATTGACTGAAAGCGCGGGTGTGCGCGGCTCGGGAGCGGTGAGGAGGGCACCACTGCCTGATGCCCGGCGTCGTCCTGATCGGTCGAACGTGTGGAAACCGGGACCTGCCCGGTCGTCTGAGCGTTGCCACCACGTGTCCGTGGCACGGTGCCGAAGACCGGGGTACCCGGGCGGCAAGGACCCACACCAGGAAACCGAGGACAATCACCGTGACGGACCTGACCTCTCAACTGCTGGCCGAACTCCGGTCGCCCTCCGAGCCGGCGCGCCGTACTCTCGTCACCGGATGGTTCAGCTTCCTCGACGGCGAGGTCACAGCGGGTGACGCACTCGCCTGCCGCCGCGTCGAGGCGGCGCTCGGCGCGGCCGGGCTCGCGTACGACACGGCGTGGAGCCCCGTCTTCGCTCCCGGCGCGCTCTCACTCGCGGACGCGGACCCGAGCGCCTACGACGTCCTCCTGTTCGTGTGCGGCCCGATCCACGGCGAGCAGGTCGAGCGCCTGCACTCACGCTTCAGCGGCTGCCGCAGGATCGCCGCGGGAGTCAGCGTCGTCGATCCCGCCGACCCCGCGGTCACCGGCTTCCACACGGTGGTGGCGAGGGACGGCGGCGACCCGTGGCCGCGCCCCGACCTGGCGCTGACGGCGCCCCTCGGCCCGCTGCCCCCGGTGGCCGGGGTAGCGCTCACGTTCGGTCAGGGCGAATACGGCGCGGGCCGCCGCCACGAGGCGGTGGGCGAGGCGCTGACGCGCTGGCTCGGACGTCAGGACTGCGCACGCGTCGACGCCGACACCCGGCTCGACTCCGGCGACTGGCGGCGCCCCGCGACCGCCGAGCAGTACCTCGCGCTGGTCTCCCGGCTCGACATCGTCGTGACGACGCGGCTGCACGGCCTCGTGCTCGCGCTGCGGGCCGGCACCCCCGTGCTGGCCGTCGACCCGGTCGAGGGCGGGGCGAAGGTGACGGCCCAGGCGCGGGCGCTCGGGTGGCCCGCGCTGCTCGGTGCCGGCGAGGTGGACGACGCGCACCTGGACCGGTGGTGGCGGTGGTGCCTGTCACCCGACGGGCGCGAGGCCGCGCGGAGCGCCGCGCGCGAGGAGCGGTAGCGCGCGGCCCCGGCTCCGGAAGGCGCCGGGAGCGCGATGGACGGCGAGGCGCGGTAGGGCGCGGCCGTCACGTGGCGCGGCGGACGGCGTCGTCCTGCGCGGGGCCTGCGGGGCCGGCGGGGCCGTGCGTGTCGAGGGCCCCCGGCGGTTTGGCCCGGGGCCCGGGTGCACCGGGCTCGGCCTCGTTCCCGGCGTCTGGGGCGGGCGCGGGCCGGGGGACTGCCGCGCCGTGGCCGGCGGACCGGGCGCGACGCCCGAGCGGCCACCACCAGTTCGCGGGCCCCGCCAGCGCCATCACCGCGGGGACGAGCACGGGCCTGATGAGCGATGCGTCGATGACGAGGGACAGCGCGACGGTGACGCCGATGAGCTTGATGATGGTGATGCCCGCGAACACGAGGGCGAGCAGCACCACCACGACCACGGCCGCCGAGGCGACGAACAGCGGCGCCGCGGACTGCAGGCCGACCGCCGTCGCCCGCACCGTGTCGCGGCCGCCGAGCCGCGCCTCCCCGATGCAGGAGAGCAGCAGGACCTCGTAGTCCATGGACAGCCCGAAGGCCAGGCACATCGCCACCACCGGTGTGAGCAGGTCCGTGGTGCCGGTGACGGTGAAGTGCCCTACCAGAGAGCGCAGATGGCCGTCCTGGAAGATCCACACCATCCCGCCGAGCGTGGCGGTCAGGCTCAGTGTGTTCATCACCAGCGCCTTCACCGGCAGGAAGACGCTGCGGGTGAAGAGCGCGAGGAGCAGGAGCGTGATCAGGACGACGAACGTCGCCGCGTACGGCATCCGTTCGACGAGCACCTTCTTGAGATCGGCGAGCTCCGCGCCGGGACCGGCCAGCCGGGCCGCGGCGGGCGCCGGGGTGTCGCGTACCGCGTGCACGAGACGGGTGGACGCCACACCGTAGGGCGCGGTCGGCCCGCTCACGGCCACCCACGTCCCGGTGGCCGACCCATGGCGGGCCAGCAGGTCGGCGCAGGTGGCCCGCTGGACGATGGGCGCCCGCGCGGGAGCCGGGCAGGCCAGGACCCGGCGGCCGTTGGCGTAGAGCCCGGTGGTGGTGCGTACGCCGTGCGCGCCGGGCAGCGCGGACAGCCGGCGCGCGTACACGTCCAACTCGCCTCGTCCCGACGAGGTTTCGCCGTACCAGTGGGGAAGCACCACGTCGATCTCGGAGCCCGCTACGGCGGGGAATCCCGCCCGCAGCGACCGCGCGGCCTGCGCGACGGGCGCGGAGCTCGGCAGCACGCGCTCGTCGCTGAGCCCGAAGTGGACGCCGTGGAACGGCAGGGCGAGCGTAGCGAGGAACACCACGGCGGCCGCGGTGACCAGCACGGGCCGCCGCATCACCGCACACGCGAGCCTGAACCACCTGCCCTCCTCGGGCGCGCCCCTGTGCCTCATGCGGGCGAACCAGTCACGTCCCGCGCGTTCCGCCCCCAGCAGGGACAGCGCGGCGGGCACGGCGAGCAGGGCGCCCGCCGCGGCCAGGGCGACGACCGCGAGCCCCGCCCAGGCCAGGGACCGCAGGAAGTACAGCGGGAAGATCAGCAGCCCGGTCAGCGCCGCGCCGACGACGGCCGCGGACACCGCCACGGTGCGGCCGCCGTACCGCATCATCCGCGCCAGCGCCTCGTCGTGCGGTGTGCCCGCGGCACGCTCCTGCCGGTAGCGCACGACGAGGAAGAGGCTGTAGTCGACGGCCATCGCGAGACCCACCGCGGTGGTGAGGTTCAGCGCGAACACCGACACCGGTGTCACCGTCGTGAGCGCCGTCAGCACGGCCATCGCCCCCGCGACGGCCAGCCCGCCCACCGCCAGCGGCAGCAGCGCCGCCCACAGGCTGCCGAACGCCCACAGCAGCAGAAGGAGCACGGCGGGCGCGGCGACGGTCTCCGCGGTCCGCAGATCCTGCCGGCTCTGCTCCTGCAGATCCTCGAGCGCCGCGGCCTGCCCCGTGACCCGCACCGTCAACGGCCCCTGCTCGCCCGCTGCTTCGGGGATCAACCGGGCCAGCGTCCCGCGTGCCTGGGTGGCCCCGCCCCGCAGCCGCACCAGGACGAGCGCGGTGTGACCGTCGGTGGAGCGCAGCTCTTGCCGCAGCAGGCTCGCCGGCCCACCGCCTCCGGCGCGCCCGGCCGGGGAGTGCGGCAACTCGCCCGTCCAGTACGAGTCCACACCGCGTACCCCGTTGTCGGCGCGCAGCCGGGAGACCAGCCGCAGACCGGCCCGCCGCTCGGCCGTGCCGTCGACCGAGGCGGGAGTCCGTGCCAGCAGGACGAGATCGGGCGCGCCGCCGCCGAAGGAGGCCATATCGGCGTGCGCCCGGGCGGACGGGGCCGTGCCGGGGACGAAGCCGCCGTTGACGAGCCGTGCGCTGACGGAGTGGCCGAGCACGGCGCACAGCGCGGCCAGGCAGGCGGCGAGCAGCAGCACGGCCCCGCGCCGCCGCACCGCCAGCCGGCCGACGGCCGCGAGCGCCCGGTCGAGAGCCGGCACCGGGGCACCGTCCCGGACCACGCCCGCCTTCCGCCGCCGCACGCGCCACTTCGCGCCCGTCCCGCCCATCCTGCACCTCCGTCACCGGGCCGCCGCCCTCCCTCAGGGCCGGCCCATCCCCCGACGGAACGACGAACGGCCGCCGCACGGCACGCCGTCCGGATCACGACCCGCCATTTGCCCGAGGCGGTGGGGTGATATGCGCGGCGAACGGAAAAACCAGAAAAGCGTTCTTCCGAAGGCCTGCGGGAAATGCCCATGTCGGAACCGCCGGACGACCCGGCGGCGAGTACAGTCCCAAATCCGTTCGCCGTGAAGTCATGAACACATGAAGTCGTGAAGAGGACGAAGGAGGCGAGGAGTCCGATGTCAGCACCCGGAAAAGCGACAGCGAATACGGGAAGCGCCCGACGCCCCGACCGCACCGTCGCGTTGACAGGGGCGACCGGATTCCTCGGCTCCCACCTGCTCATTCGTCTACTCGAACGAGACTGTCACGTCGTGGCCCTCGGGCGCCGCGACGAGCACGCGGCGGCCCGTTCCCTGACCCTCGCACTCCGTTCCGCGGGCGCCGGCGAGAGCACCCTCGCGAGAATTCCGGGTCAGGTGACGCCCGTGCGCGTCGATTTCGGCCGCCCACGCCTCGGGCTGCCGGAATCGCGATACCACCAACTCGCCGACGCCGTTTCGGCCGTATGGCACTGCGCCGCCCTCACCACCCTGAACGGCGATCCCGACGCATTGCACCTGGCCAATGTCGAAGGCACGCGGCGCGTTCTCGCATGGGCGGAGAGCGGTGCGCGCCGGCCGCACCTCCATCACATCAGCACCGCGTTCGTCGCCGGCCGGTGGAGCCACGGCGTGGTCCCCGAGGAGCGCCTCCCGGCGGACGGCGGATTCGTCACCCCCTACGAGGAGTCGAAGCACCGCGCCGAGGAACTCGTCCACGCGTGGGCGGCGGACGGCGGACGCAGTGCCACGGTGTACCGGCCCTCCGTGCTGCTGAGCGCGCGCAGGGCCCTGCCCAGGGCGCCGCGGCACACCTACGCCGTACTCGCCGCGAAAATGACGCTCCTCACAAGGCAGTTGGCGGTCGCGGCCCCGGGCGGAGCGTCGCGTGAGGCCGGCGCGCCGATCGACGTGCGGCTGCTCGGAGACCCCGACGCGACGGTCAATCTGCTTGCCGTGCAGGACGCGGTCGCGTCGATGCTCTGCCTCGCCGACCGCGCGACGAGGCGGCCCGGCGTGGCCGTTCACCACATCGTCCACCCGCACGACACACCCGTGTCCCTCGTCAACGCGGCGATCGAGCGCACCATCCCCGGCCTGCGGCTCTCACTGGTCACCGAGCGGAACGACCCCACCGACCTCGAGCGCGGTCTCGACGCGTACGGCGTGGACGCCACCGCCTACCTCGGCCTGCGCAGGACCTACGCCCGCGCCGCGCCGGCGGACCTGGAGCGACGCCGGATCACGGAGCCCCCGCGCGCCATCGACAGCACCTACCTGGACGCCGCGCTCGCACCGCCGACGCACGTCTCCCGCATCCCGCACCCGCCCCACGCGCCCCACGCGCCGAACGGCCAGGCAGCCCCCACCCTGAGAGGTCAGCAAGCATGAGCAGCCCGATGCTGGACCGCTTCACCGCCATCATGACCGAGCACTTCGGGGTCGACCCCGCCGACATCGACGCGTCGACCACCTTCGAGCAGCTGGAGCTGGACTCGCTCGCCCTCGCCGAGACCGTCGTCGTGCTGGAGGACCAGCTCGGCATCCAACTCCCCGACGTGGAGAGCGGTTTCTCGCCCAGCATGACGCTCGCGGAGGCCGCGGACGCCGTCGCCGCGCTCTGCCCGACCGCGACCGCGACCGCGACCGCCACCGCGACCGCGACGCCGACCGCCACCGCGACCGCGACGCCGACCGCCACCGCCGCGTCGTGACGCGCCGATCCGTCGCGGTCACCGGCCTGGGCATGACCACCCCCGCCGGCATCGGCGCCCCGGCCACCTGGGACCGGCTGTGCGACGGCACACCCACCGCCGCCCACACTCCCAGGCTCGAGGACCTGCCGGTCACGTTCTGCTGCGAGGTCCCGGACTTCGACGCCGTGCGCCTCATCGGGCGCCGCATCGTGTGGCGCACGGACCGCTTCGTGCACCTCGCGCTGGCCACGGCCCGCGAGGCGCTCCGCGACTCGGGCCTCGACCCGGCCGACTGGGACTCCACACGCGTGGGCGTCGTCATCGGCGTCGGCGCCAGCAGCCAGGACACCGCAGAGCGCGAGTACGGGCACCTCGCGCGCGGCGCCCACCGCGCGCTGTCGCCCACCGACGTGCCGCGCTCCATGCCCAACATGGCACCGGCCGAGATCGCCATCGACTGCGGTGCCACAGGACCCAACTTCGCGGTCTCCACGGCCTGCGCGTCCGGCGCCACGGCCATCGCGCTGGCGCGGGACCTGATCGTCTCGGGCACCTGCGACATCGTGCTGGCCGGCGGCAGCGAGTCCGCCGCCTACTCCCGGCTGGCCGCGGGCGCCTTCTGGCGGATGGGCGCCCTGTCGACCCGCCGGCACGACCCGGCGGGCGCCTCGCGCCCCTTCGACGCCGAACGCGACGGCTTCGTACTCGGCGAGGGCGCCGGGATCCTCGTCCTGGAGGAGTCGCGCCACGCCAGGGCGCGGGGCGCGTCCATCCGCGCCCACCTCGCCGGATGCGGCATCACCAGCGACGCCCACCACTGGACCACGCCCCACCCCACAGGGCGCGGCACCGTACTCGCGCTGCGCCAAGCCCTGCGCGACGCCGGCCTCGAACCCGCCGACATCCACCACGTCAACGCGCACGCCACCTCGACGCAGGCCAACGACACCAGCGAGGCGCAGGCCCTGCGCACCGTCTTCGGCACCCCGCCGCCGGTCACCGCGACCAAGAGCGTCATCGGCCACGCCATCGCCGGGGCCGGCGCCATCGAGGCGGCCGTCAGCGTGCTGACCCTGCAGAGCCAGCGCATCCACCCCACCGCCAACCTCGACCGCCCCGACCCCGCGGTGGACCTCGACATCGTCACCAAGCGGCCGAGACAGCGGCGGATGTCGGCGGTGGTCAGCACCTCCATCGGCTTCGGCGGCCAGAACACCGCACTCGTCCTCACCCGGCCATGAGCTCCACCACCGCGGCCCTGGACCATGGCGGGGCGCCGGGGCCAGCCCGGGGCGACGCGCCGCGGCTGGCCTGCCCCGCACTCCACGAGAGCGGGTTCAGCGTCCCGGACGCCCGGCACGCGCCGCCGCACGGGCCGCGGCTGAGGCCGGTCACCCTGGGCGGCGGCCTGCGCGCCTGGGCGGCCGAGGACGCGGCGACCGCGCGCGCCGTCCTCTCCGACCCGCGGCTCACCAACGACGTGCGCGAGGTGGGGCCCGTGCAGGGCTTCCCCGCCCTCCACTACCCCGACGACTTCTTCGCCCGCACGCCGCAACTGCTGGCGGCCTCGGGAGCACGCCACCGCCGCATGCGCTCTCTGCTCACCCCGTACTTCACCGCCGCCGCGACCGCACACTCCGCCGCGCGGATCGGGGAGTCGACGTCCGAACTGCTGCGCGCCCTCCCGGCGCACGAGCGGATCGACATCGTCGCCGACCTGGCGCTGCCCATCGCCGACGCCGCGGCGGGCGAGGTGCTCGGGCTGCCGCCCCACCAGCGCAGGGCCGCCGTGCGTGCCGTCATCGACGCGGGCACCACCGGCCCCGGCACCCCGCGCGAGACGGCGGCGCAGCGGGCGTTCACCCGCTCCGTACTCCACGTCGTCGGGGCAGCACGCGGCGCGACCCGCCCCACGCCGGCGTCCGCGCTCCTGCGAGCGCACGCGGACGGGCTGCTCACCAACGAGGAACTGACCGGCATGGTCGGCATGCTGCTCGTCGGCACCCTCGACTCCCTCACCACCGTCGTGCCCGCCGCGGTCCTCACCGCCCTGGACCGCCCGCGGCTGCGCGACGCCCTGCGGCGCGGCGAGGACACCACCGTGCCGCTCACCGAGGAGATCCTCCGGCTGAACCCGGCCTTCCAGTACGGGAGCTGGCGCTTCACCCGCGAGGACTGCCGGATCGCGGGCGTCGACCTGCCGCGCGGCTCCGTCGTGGTGGCCGCGCTGCTGCGCGCCAACCTGGACGCCGCCGCGTGGCCGCGGCCGCTGAGCGTCGACCCGGGGCGGCCGAACCCCGCTGGACACCTGACGTTCGGGCACGGTCCCCACTACTGCCTGGGCGCGGGCCTGGGCCGCCGCGTCGTCCACTCCGTGCTGACGCGGCTGTTCGCCCGCTTCCCCGCCATCTCGCCCGTCCTGCGCGCGGACGAGCTCGACTGGCACGGGGAGTGCCTGCGCCGCCTGCGCCGGCTGCCCGTCGACACCGGCGCCGCGGCCCGCACGTAGAGGAGCGGGACAGGGTTGCCGTGCCCGGGCGCCGCACGGTTACCGTGTCCGTCATGGGAGAGGCGCCGCGCGGTATCGACGCAGGCACGTATCCCCGTCCCGGCGCGGCACGTGCCGAGGACGCACTCGCGCTGGTGAGAGTCGCGGGCAGCGCCCGGCCCGTGGGGGCGCTCCTCGAATGGCTGGCGCGGCGCACCGGCGGCACGGCCGCGGTGGTGACAGGCGAAGGAGCCGTCGTCGCGGCCGCTCCCCGCGGTCCGGCGCAGGACGCCGTCGCCGCGGTCGGGGACCTGTACCGGCGCGGCATGCCGTCCGGGGTCACCGGCGCGGACCGGCGGCGGACCGTGCACATGGCGGCCGTGGGGAGCGGCGCGTACCTCGTGCTCGACGGAAACGACGGCTGCCGGCACGGCACGCTGCTCGCCGACGCGGCGCCCCTCGTGGAGCTGGCGCTGCGGTCCGACGAGTGCGCGCGTGACCGCAGGCGCATGGCGGACGTACGGGCGCACGGGCGCGAGGCGGTGCTGCACCTGCTCGTCGCCGGCAGTGTGACGCTGGCGCACCGCGTCGCCGGTGCGATGGGGGACATCCTGCCCGGGCCCCTGCGCGTGTGCGTGGTGGAGTCGGCAGGACTCGACCGCGCCGCGGCCGGCGAGCGCCTCGAGCGCTCGGCCGGGGGAGTGGCATGGGTCGTGCCGTGCCCGGTGCGCTCGCGCCACCTCATCGCCCTGGTGCCCGCGGACGTCTGCGGCTGGGAGGACGCGGTGCTCGACGAGATACCCGGGTGCCGGATAGGGGTGAGCGCCGACGTGCCGCTGCGGGACACGGCGCTCGGCTACGAGCAGGCCTTCCACGCGCTCGCGGTCGCCCGGCGTGCGCCCGGCCGGTGGTCGCGCTTCGGCCGCCACGACGGGCTCGCGCCGCTGCTGGGCAGCGAGGGGGCGCGCTGGGCCGCGGAGCTGCTGCGGCCCGTCCTCGCCCACGAACCCGGCAGGCGCTCCGACCCGGGCCCCGAGGAGCTGCTGGCCACGCTCGCCTCCTGGCTGACCTTCGGCGCGGGCGCCGTCCAGCACCTGAAGATCCACCGCAACACGCTGACCGCGCGACTGCGGCTCGTCCAGGAACTCCTCGAACTCGACCTCATCAGCGGCGTCGGGCCGCGGTCGGCGGTGTGGCTCGCGCTCCGGCTGCGCGTCCCGCACATTCCGTCCGCGTCAGGCCGCCCCGCCGACCTGGACGCGCTGCTCGCCGCGCCCGCGACGCTGACGTGGGCCCGCGCCCGCGTCGACCCGCTCGCCCCCGCGTGCCTCGACGCGGTGCGGGCCTGGCTGCGCGCCGACACCCGGCTCGCCGCGGGCGCCGCGTCGCTCGGCCTCTCACCGCCCGGCCTGCGCAAACGCCTGGTGCGCGCGGAGGAGGCCACCGGCAGGTCCCTGCTGGACGCGCCGAGCGCGACGTACGAACTCTGGCTGGCGCTCACGGCGCTCGGCCTGCTGTGAGCGGAAGCGGCACGCTCGCTGTGCGGAACGAAACCCGCGGGCGCGGTCGCTGTGCGGGACAGACCTCGCCCTGGTCCGAGGCGCTCCTCTACTGTCCATCTGGCACGGCCGCGACGCGGCCGACCCGGCCACGCCGCCACGCCCACGGGGGAGCCGTGGCGGCCTGGCCGGGACCCCCGGCCGCCCGGGACATGACGACGTCGATCGGGTCCTGGGACTCCACGGCGAATCCGTGGCGCTCGTACAGCCTGCGGGCGGCACTGCCCCGCAGGACGATCAGCCCGACGTCCACGCCCTGGGCGTCCGTCCGTTCCAGCACCGCGCGCAGGACGGAGGAGCCCAGCCCGCGGCCCTGCTGCCCCGGAGCGAGGTAGAAGTGCTCCAGCCAGTGCCTGCCCTCGGCGGGCCTGACCGTCACGCATCCGGCGAGCGTGCGCCCCACCATGATGATCGACGTGTGCCGCATGGAGAAGGAGTCACGCAGCCGCTGCCTCACCCGGTGCTCGTCGTAGCGCCCCAGGCGTTCGAGGTCCGCGCGCATCACCTCGGCCTTCAACTCCGCGATCACCTCGACGTCCTCCGCCACCGCGGAACGCAACCGCCATCCCGGTCCTTCGCCCGCCGCCCGTGCCGTTGCCGGTTCGCCATCCATGGCCGGAGTATCGCAAGCGGCTGACAACCGGGCGCGCCCGGCTGTCAGCCGTCGAGCGCGGACAGCGCCGTCCTGGTCGCGTCGGCGATGAGCGCGTCGCCGGACGGCGCGTTCGCCGTGCCGCGGTCCGTCAGGACGCTGATGACGACCGGGCCGCGCCCCGGCGGCCAGGCGACCGCGATGTCGTTGCGCGTCCCGTAGCCGCCGCTGCCCGTCTTGTCGCCGACCTTCCAGCCGGCGGGCACCCCCGCCCTGATGTAGTCGGTGCCGGTCGTGTTGTGCACCATCCAGTTCCTGAGCAGCCTCTGCCGGTCCGCGGGCAGCGCGTCGCCGAGCAGGAAGGCGCGCAGGTCCGTGCCGAGCGCGCGCGCCGTGCTGGTGTCGCGGGTGTCACCCGGTGTGGCGTCGTTCAGCGACGGCTCCGTCCTGTCCACGTGCGTCGTCGCGTCGCCCATCGTGCGCAGGGCGCTCTCCAGCGCGTCCGGGCCGCCGAGTTGGGCCACCATCAGGTTCTCGGCGGTGTTGTCGCTGTATTCGAGCGCGGCGGTGATGACCGCGCGCAGCGTCATGCCGTGCGCGACGTGTTTCGAGGTGATCGGCGAGTAACTCACCAGATCCGACGTGCGGTACGTGATGACGTGGTCGAGTCGTGCGTCGCTCGTCCGCCTGAGCAGGACGCCGGCGGCGAGCGCCTTGATCGTGGAGCAGTGCGCGAACCGCCGGTCGGCCTGGTAGCTCACCGACCTGCCGGTCCTCGTGTCGAGTACGTACAGGCCGACGTGGGCGTGGTAGCGCTTCTCCAGCGCTGCCACGGAACGGTCGAGCGCCGCGGGCGAGGCGCTCGCGGACACGGCGGCGGCCGAGGCGGACGGCGACGTGCCTGACGAGTCGGTGGAGGCGGAGGAGCACCCTGCCAGCAGTGCGGAGGTGGTGGCGAGCACGGCGGCGGGCACGGCGATCCGGAGTTTCGCGAGGTACATGCTCGGCAGCCTGGTGGCGCCGATCGATGCGGTCAAAGACCCGCGTGGCCGTATTCATGCCGTTTCCGCATACGATCGGGTCGTGGACCTGATAGCCGCCTGCCGCGTCTTCGTGCGCGTGGGGGAGTACGGGAGCGTGACGCTCGGAGCCTCCGCCGCGCGCGTCCCCCAGTCCGTCGCGAGCCGGCGCATCGCCGCACTTGAGGGCCACTTCGGCGCGCGCCTCTTCGACAGGTCCACGCGGCGCGTGGCGCTCACCGCGTTCGGCCGGGCGATGCTCCCGTCCGCGAAACGGCTCGTCCGGCTGGCCGATGCCATGGAGTTGCACGCCGAGCAGGTGAAACTGCGCCCGCTCGGCGTGGCCGTACCGGCCACCTGCTCCACGATGCGTCTCGCGGAACTCGACGCGGCGGCACGCCGCGAGGGGGCAGCGCTCGACTTCACGGCGGCGGGGCCCGGCGAGCGCGCGGAGCTGCTGAGGTCCCTCGACGTCAGGGTCGCCCTTCTCGCCGTGCCGCCGGCGGAGGCGGACTGGACCGTGCCGCTCGGCGTCGCCTCGGCGCCCGGCGCGCCGCCCGCGGGACACGCGGCGTCCGGCCAGGACGGGCCACTGCGCCTCGAAACGCTGCGCCCCGGCAGGACACGAGCCGCCCGGCACCTCTGGCTCCAGCCCGAGGACGACGTGCCGCACGTGCGCGGCCGCCTGGAGCAGCTCGGCCACCGTGCGGCGCTGCTGCCCGCCCAGATCGCGGTCGCCTCGTCGGGGCCGGGGGCCGTGGCCGCCGTGCTGTGCGGACGGGACGACCTGCTGGTCTGCTCGGAGCAGCAGGCGCGGGACTGGGAGATGGGGTGGCGCAGGATCGCCGGCGACCCCGCCGCACGCGGCTACGCCGCGTCGGCAACCGCCACGCACGGCGCCGGGACGGCCGCCGGCTCCGCGGACACCGAACGGTTCACGGGGGTGCTGCGGGAGCACGTCGCACGGGCGCTCGGTGCGCCGCACGCGGGAGCCGCTGCCCAGGGCCATGCGGCCGCCTCACCGGGCCACACGGCAGTCTCCGCGGACCGTGCGGACGGTGGCCGCTCTGCCGGGCCGCGCCCGGCCGGGGCCCCGCAGGCCCGTCAGGCCAGTCGTGGCAGGGAGCAGCCGTGAACAGCGTCCGGCTGGTGGCCGAGTTGAGGGGCGTACTCGCCGACGCCGGGCTCGCGGGCTCGTTCCTCGTCCGCGACCTGGCGACCGGCGAGCAGGTCGGGATCGACGCCGACCGCGTGCTCCCCGTCGCATCCCTGGTGAAGCTGCCGCTCGCGCTGGCCGTGCTCCAGCGGCGGCACGCCGGTCTGCTCGACGGGGCGGCCGAGATCGACGTGAGGCCGGCCGGCGAACGCGCGTCCGCCGGCCGGCCGGCCTCGGGCCCCGTGGGGCTGAGCCGCTTCCGCCACCCCGCACGGATCGCGGTCGACGACCTGCTGTACCTCAGCGTCTCGATGAGCGACAACGCGGCGGCCGACGCGCTGTTCGGCCTCGTGCCACCGCGGGACGTGCACGGCGCCCTGCGCCACGCGGGCATCGAGGGCATCGCCGTACGGCACCGCATGCGGGACGTCTCCGAAGCCGCGGCAGCCAACCTCACCCCGCGCAGTACAGGGCTGGCCCACGCCCTGGCGATCGGGGCCGGCACACCCGGGCAGGGGCATCAGCTGGCGCAGCTGGACGTGAGCCGCGCCAACGCCGGCTCCGCGCGGGCGTTCGCCGACCTGCTGCACGAGTTGTGGCGGCCCTCCCGCGTACCGCCCGAGGTGGCCGAGCGCCTGCGCCTGCTCATGCGCGAGAACGTGTTCAGGCAGCGGCTGGCCCCCGACTTCGCGTCCGACGCGGAGACCTGGTCATCGAAGACGGGGACGCTGCTGAACCTGCGCCACGAGGTCGGCGTCGTCGAGCACGACGACGGCGACACGCTCGCCGTGGCCGCGCTCACCGAGTCACGCGTCCCCGCGGCTGCGCAGCCGGCCGCGGAGGCGGCCATGGCGCAGGTGGCCCGTGCACTCCACGACCACCTGCGCGGCGGGTAGAGCCGCTGGGGGCAGTGGCTCCTCAGGTCCGGCGTGCGGCCAGCGGCCCCTCGGGGCCCAGGGCCAGCGCCGCGAAGCGCTCGCCGATGCGGCGGTGCGTAACCGCGTCCGGATGCAGCTGGTCGGGCAGCGGCAGTTCGGCGAAGTCCGCCTCGCCGTACAGTTCACGGCCGTCGAGGTAGTGCAGGTTCGGGTCGTCGGCCGCACGCTCGCGCACGATGCGGGCCAGTTCCTCCCGGATGACGTTGAGCGTCAGCTTCCCCGCCCCCACCTCGGCCGGGTCGCCCAGGGCGCGGAACTGGAGCTGCCCGTCCTTCATGTTCTCAAGATCGGGGGCGCACGGCCCCGGCGTGTCCTCGTGGATGGGGCACAGCAGGGCCGAGACGACCAGCAGCGGCGTGGTGGGATGGCCCTCGCGAATGGTGTCGAGGAAGCCGTGCACCGCCGGGCCGAACGCCCGCAGCCGCATGAGGTCGGCGTTGACGACGTTGATGCCGATCTTGAGGCTGATCAGGTCGGCGGGGGTGTCGCGCACCGCTCTGGCGGTGAACGGGTCGAGCAGGGCGCTGCCGCCGAACCCCAGGTTCGTCAGTTCCACGCCGGCGATCGAGGCGGCCAGCGCGGGCCATGTGGTGCTGGGGCTGTCGGCGTTGGAGCCGTGGCTGATGGAGCTTCCGTGGTGCAGCCACCTCGTACGGCCGCTGTCCGCGACCGGCTCGACGGGGGCGTCGGTGCGCAGCGCGACCAGCTCGGTGATCTCGGTGTGCGGGAGCCAGATCGCGACCTCCTTGTCGCGGGCGGGCAGGCCGGTGAAGCGGACCGTGCCGACCGGCCCCTGCTGGGCCTGAGTGGTCCCCGCGGACATGTCGATCAGCAGCACGTTGCCGCCGGTCACGCTCGCCTGCGCGGTCAGCCGGCCGTCCACGAGCAGGTCGTAGCGACCGTCGGGCCGGGGCGGGACGCCCACGTACGCGTTCTTGGTGCGCAGGGCGTCCAGCTCGATGGCGGTGGCGCCGGTGCGGAAGACCAGTCGCACGCCGGAGGGCTGGGCCTCCGCCATCGCCAGCTGGCCGTCGCTGTTCTGTGCGCGTGCCGAGGCCGGCAGCCGGTGCGGGAGCAGACCTCTCTCCCTCTGTTCGAGATCGAGCGCGCCGCGCAGGAGATCGGCGGTGATGGGGGTGGTGATCAGGTCCCCCGCCCCCTGAGTTGCAGGGGCGTCGGGGACGTCGTCGAGCCTGTCGTTCATGGCGGAAGTCTGCCGGTCGGACGGGCGAACCGCACACCCGTTATTCATATCCTCCGCTTATCACGTTCGGACGGGGAAAGGAGCAAGATGTAGGCGGGAGCGTGAAACGACGGAGGCGTTCGATGACACAGACCCGCTACAAGCAGGACCGCGGACTGACCACCCGCATGGTGACCTCCATGTTCCTGATCGGCCTGCTCTACGTCGTGCTGGTGGGCGTGCTGCTCGTCGCACTGGGCAAGTTCTGGCCGATCATCCTGGTACTCGCCGGGGTGCTCTTCGTCGTGCAGTTCTGGTTCAGCGACAAGATCGCCGCCTTCGGCATGGGCGCGCACGAGGTCACCCAGGAACAGGCGCCCGCCCTGCACGGCGCCGTCGACCGGATCTGCGCGCTCGCCGACATGCCCAAGCCCAAGGTGGCCATCGCCCGCAGCGACATCCCGAACGCCTTCGCCACCGGCAGGAACGAGCGCACCGCCCTGGTCTGCGTCACCACGGGCATGCTGCGCAGGCTGGAGCCGGAGGAGCTGGAGGGCGTGCTCGCGCACGAGATGTCGCACGTCGCGCACCGCGACGTCGCCGTGATGACGATCGCCTCGTTCCTCGGGGTGCTGGCCGGGGTGATCACCCGGATCGCGCTCTACAGTGGGCTGTCGAGGAGCGCGCGCAACGCGGGCCCCGCCGGGCTGGCGATCCTGCTGGTACCGGTGGTCAGCGCCGTGGTCTACGTGATCGGCTTCCTGCTGACGCGGCTGCTCTCGCGCTACCGCGAGCTGTCCGCCGACCGCACGGCCGCACAGCTCACCGGCCGCCCCTCGGCGCTCGCCTCCGCGCTGACGAAGGTGAGCGGCCAGATGGCGCGGATCCCGACGGAGGACCTGCGTAGGGCCGAGCCGTACAACGCCTTCTACTTCGTGCCCGCGTTCTCCTCGAAGCAGAGCATCGGCCGGCTGTTCTCCTCGCACCCGACGCTGGAACAGCGGCTCGAGCAGCTCGCCCGCATCTCCGTCGAACTCGGCCGCCCGTGACCGCGTACGCATCGGGCGTTCGAGGCCGCCGGCCACATCCTCACAGGGAGGGGGTGGCCCGAGTGGGCCTCCTCGACACCATCCTCGGCCGGAGCAAACCGGTCCGCCCCGATCTCGACCAGCTCTTCGCCGTCCCGTCCGCCGCGCTGACCCTCAAGGCAGGGGCCGGCTATACGCCCACGGGCCTGGGCTCGGTCTGCTTCGCGGCCGTCGAGGGCGGCGGATTCGCAAGGATCAAGCAGGACGTCGAGGACCTGCTGAACGCGTACGCCGACTCCGGCACGGACGCCGGCCGGGGCCGCCACCCCGTGGAGTTCAGCCAGGACTCGTACGGCTACACCTGGCTGCTCGCGCGCCGGCCGCCCGACGACACGGCCGCCCTGGTCAACGATCTGCACGCGGTCAACACCCTGCTGCAGGAGGGCGGGTTCGGCCCGCAGCTGCTGTGCTCGCTGGTCGGCTTCCGCGACGCCGACGAGCGGCCGCTCGCGCTCGTGTACCTCTACAAGCGCGGCAGCTTCTACCCGATGTGTATACGACCTGACCAGCAAAAACGTGACTCGGCCGCAGAGCTCCAGGTCGCTGCGCTGCTCAAGAATGATCTTCGCATTGAGTCTGACCTGAACCGCTGGTTCCCGCTCTACGACGCACCCGGGATGGTGTGACTGTGCTGCCTGAGCACGTCTTGAAGCTGATCAGAGACTCCGGACTCAGTCCTGAGCAGTTACGAGAAGCCGTGAGCATGGTCAGACCCGGCGCAGTCGAACCGCCCCCGGTTGTTCGGGAACGAAGCCCGCTGGTGTGGCGTAATGCCGTGCCATACGAGGGCACGGCCAAGGTGACGATTAAAGGCCCCGCTGTAGGCGCTGAGCGCCACTAGAGGGCATGACTGAACCCCCGACCGATGGTGCGTGGTCGGGGGCGTAAGGGGGGGGCGTCAGTCTTCCAGGCCAAGCCTCTGTGCTCTGCTAGCAGCGATGGCAAGCGTTTCGGTCAGCGACTCGCGGAGCCTGCGGACCAGGAACAGCAGCTCGCCCCTGGTGAGGTCGTCTGAGCGCCCCAGCATGTCGACGGCAACGCCGTGCACCACGTGCGCGGAGCGGATCTGCCGTGCCTCGATAGCGTCTGCCATTTGCGCCAGCGCTCCGTCGCTGTCTGCTGCCACGTACGCCGGCTTTTCCTCCGGACCATCCCAAGGGAGTCGGCGGAGACTGCCGATCGGGCGGGGAAGCGGTGCGCTGATAGGTTCGGTCATGTTCTCGTCTCCAGTCAGATGAGAGCCGCGCCCCGGGGCCGTTCACGCGGTCGCCGGGGTCTTGCATGGGTAGCCGAGTAGCTACCCACCGCGTACACGTTACGCCTTGTATCGCTTCGTCTCTAGACGTATCTCAAGATGCTGAGTCGTAGGCCCCTACCTACGGTCGGACCATGGACGCAGATGCCCTGATTGATCCGGACGCACCGTTGACGCCCTACCGTCAGTTGGTCGAGATCTTGACCGCCCGCATCCAACGCGGGGACTGGCAGCCTGGACGCCCTATCCCCTCCGAAGCTCAGCTTGTGCAGGAGTACGGGATCGCACGTTCAACGGTGCGCCGTGGGATCGCGGCATTGGTTGAGGATGGGTGGGTATTCACCGTGCCGCAGCGGGGCTCTTACGTCTCCGATCCTCTGCCGAACAAGTAGGCACAACGCCGAGAGGCCCGCAGGAGCGGGCCTCACACGGTCGAGTTGGCTTCAGGGAGACACGTCCCCAGGCGCGCTCACAACAGGTGTGCGAACGGGTTGGGTGCCTTTGCGGGTGTGGGTGTTGTGGCCTCACGCTTCGCAGGGGCAGACTCACGGCCTGCCCTAATCGGAATGACCGGCGCGACCAGGGGCCTGCCGATCAATAATTGCTGGATCTGGGTGAGGACTATAGGGGTGTGGGGTTGTGTCCGGCGATCGCGGCGAGTTGTTGTGCTGTGGTCACGGTGAGGGCGCCGGCCTGGATCGTGTGGCCGAGCGCGGTGAGCGCGGGCGCGACCTCGCGGAGGGTCGCGCCGATTCGACTCTTGGCCAGGCCGGTCGCCTCGGCAAGTGGCGCCTGGGCCATGGACCAGCGCTTCGCGAGAAGGAAGACGACAAGCTGGTCGGAGACGGAGAGCCATCTGCCGCCGGCGCCCGGGCCGCCGTCGGGGCGTTTCCCGGGCAGGAAGATCGGCGGGTGCTCGGCACACCAGGTGCGGTAGCGGACGGCGAGATCGTCAAAGGCGGCGGGCTCAAGTCCGGTGACGCTGGGATGCCGCAGCCAGGCCGGGAGCTTGTCCCCGGCCGGAAAGCGTCCGAACTCGGTTGTGGCAAGGGGCGGTTCGAGGGCGAGCGGTTCAGGGGGCATCGTGTAGTTCCACGTACCGTGCCACTCGTGCGGTGTCAGGGGCAGGCGTTCCATGACGGTGTCGGGGACGGTGACGCCGGTTGGGTAGGCACCGGGGTCGAGCTCGGCGTGCACGGACAGACCACTGCGTGTCGTGGTCGCTCCGATGGTGCTGGCGACAACTTCGTGGCTGGTCAGGGGTCTGCCACGCCAGTTGATGCTGATCTGGGAGAACAGCCGGTGCTCTATCTTGTTCCACTTCGATGTTCCCGGCGGAAAGTGACAGGCAGTCACCTCGATTCCTGTCTCGTAGGCGAAATCGGCGAGTTCCTTCTTCCAGGCGCGCACACGGTAGCCGTTGGAGCCTCCGGCGTCGGCGGTGACCAGCAGGCGGGAAGCGTGCGGGTATCGGCGGCGCCCCTCACCGTTCCACCAGCGTCGCAAAGTGGCCACCGCGAAAGCGGATGTGTCCCCGTCGCAGCCCACCGACACCCAGCCTGCGTCCGCGCCGATGTCGTAGATCCCGTACGGCACGGCGGGGAAGTCGTGTGCGCGGACCTGCACCGGCTGCCCGGCGCGATGCCACTCACGTCCGACGACCGCGTAGTTGCCCAGCGTCTCCTTCTTCTTGGCATCCACGCTGATGACCGGCTGCCCGTCGGCGAGGTACGCCGTGACCTGGTCGTTGATGTAGCGGAACTGGGCGTCCCGGTCCGGATGCCGGGCCCCCTCGGTCGTCCTGGAGGTGCCCTGCAGGGAGAAGCCCTCCGCCTTCAACAGCGCGGCCACCGTGTCCGAGCCGACCCGGTGTCCCTGACGTGTCAGCTCGGCCGCCAGATTCCGGGTGGACTTCACCGTCCACAGCAGCGGGGATTCCGGGTCGCCGCGCTGGTCCGGCTCGACCAGCGCCAGCAACGCGGGCACCAGCCCCGGATCGGCCTCCCGCAAAGACTTCCGCCCGGCGCCCGGCGCCCGGCGCGCGGACCCGGCCGACGGGCTCCTCCGCGTGCTCCAGCTCCCGCTTCCCGCGCGACACCGTGGACTCCGCCACCCCGGCCGCTCCGGCCACCATGCGGATCCCGCCATGGCCCAGCACACGGGCCGCGGCGCCCAGCGTCAGCCGCTGCTGGCGCTCATCGAGATGCGGCAGCAACAGCCGAACACATCCACCAACCCTACCTTCGTCCCCTCCGACACCCTTGCATCCTACGACCCAACAGCCCACGAAAAGCGCAGAGTTATTGATCGGCAGGCCCCTAGCGATGACCCGCCGCTGTTCGGAGCCACCGTCCGCTGACGTTGCCGTCAACTACTGCCGTCACTCCATGCAGAAGCCCCGCCAGGACACACCTGACGGGGCTTCCACTTTGCAGTTCGGAATTACGCGGGAAGGTCGACATCCCCCAGTGGAACGACGCCCTCACGCCGCATGCGGGAAACTGGCGAGATCCCCGAATAGAACCTCGCCCTTCTGCAGACACCAGGAAGCTATTTGCCTTCCGCGCTCAGCAAGATCTGAACCTTTGACGGAAATTGTGGATCATCCACCATTACCGAGCAGATCACGGAGTCACGGAACCCCGAAAATTGCATCCGGACATAATCGTTCGCATCATGCAATACGAGCCATCCGGACGAACATGGCAGCGACGCCTCGAACAGTTTCGCAGGAAGCACCGTAGGGGGAGCTGACTTCCACACCTCACATTCGACCGGACCATCGACGCCGGCCTGAACGCTGAAGATGAGTGAACTACCCTCTCGATACCAGCTGCTAGACGTCGGATCCCAGTCGCTGACGTCATCGTCACTTCCTGCATCCTGCAAGATCAGGCATCCGTGCTCGATTTTTGCGAGGAATGCAACCGAGGGGCGACTAGCTACCATTCCTTCTTGCTCCTTGCCTGTGACAGTTGTGAGACGACCCCAGCCTGTCTTCTAGCGCAGGGCCAGCAGTGCGGATACGCCGTCTGGGGAGACCCGGGAGCGACGAGACTAGACGGCGGCTGGTGATCTGGAATCCAGTCACCGTACTTGGTGCCGGGCGTCGTGGCATCGCAAGTGTGACAGCCGTGCGCATTTCCGGATTCATTGATCAGATCTCGAACGCCATCGGCTTCAATGTCACCGTTCTCCAGGGCTACTCCCTCGCGGGCATTCGGACCAGCACCCAGCGTCAGATCGCACTTCTGACCTGGCGTTGCATTGTGAACGAGTACCGGAGTCTCGCCCGCCAGCACATAGTACGTGTGGATGCGGTCGACCGTGAGGTCGTAGGTGGTCGTGTAGCGTTGGTAGTTCCGTACCGCCAAGACCGTGGCGGTGGACCCGTCAGCCTGTCGAAGGCGGGTGCCCGGGGCGAGGTGGTCGGCGTCGGTCCAGCGGTGGTGTGTGGCGTCCCAGAAGGGGTGGTGCCAGGTTGTCGTGAGGACGGCGGCCTTGCCGTGGGTACCGGCTATCTTGACGTCGGTGAAGTCGTGGTCTGTCTTGGTGACGATGAGTCTGTCGACCTTTTCGGGCGCGGTCACCCCAGTCTGCGGGTCCGTGGCCTCGACCGTGTCGCCGGCTTTGAGCTTGCTGATGGGTTTTGTGGTGCCGTCAGCGAGTTGGACTGCTGTAGTTCCGACGAAGCTGTGTACGGGGCAGGTGGCTGCCCTGAGCACCTTGTCCGCTGCTCTTACGCTCTCTTCGGCGTCTTGGACTGCCGCTTCGGCCTTTTCGAATTGTCGCCAGACTTTATAGGCTTTATAGCCTACTTTAATGGCCTCGAATGCTTTGCCCCATGGAACGGCGTTGAGTGCCGTGTTGATACATCCCCATACGTCGCCCTTCGTGAAGCAGTTGACGGCGTCGGTAACTCCGACGAAGTCAGCGATGAGGTTGATGATCCTATGGGTGAAGCCTTCTTTCTGTTTCTTTGCGGCGGTGAGGACTGCGGTGGCCGAGGCCTTCTTTCTGGCTGCTGCTTGGGCTTCAGCATGCCGGGTGCTTGTGGTGTTTGAAACGCTCTTGCCGCTCGACGACGATCGTCCCGCTGAGCTACCGCCATGGGATGAGCCACCGCTGCCTGGGTGGCCTCTGTTGTCGTCCCACTTTCTGCCGTCGCTGCACATTCCGTTGGTGCCGCAATGGACCGAGCCTGAGTTATCCGGATCGACAGGCCCAGACTTGGCGATTCTGCCCGAGCCGTCGGCGTAGGGGATGCCGGACCCACAGCGATCCGGGGGGCACTCACCGGACGGATCGCTTTCCGTGGTGGGGTTGTTGTCCGCGTAGGCATACGCGTTCCACGATTCGGGGTCTGAGCTGTTCAGGACCGGGTCTACGGAGAGGAATCTTCCTGCAGAGGGGTCGTATTCCCGTGCTCCCAGGTTGGTCAGTCCGGTGGTGTCGTCTTGTTGGCCTCCGACGTACCCGCGGGTGCCGGTCCAGTCGTCGTTCGATGTGCGGACCGCGCCGAATGGGGTGTACTGGCGGCGGGATATGGCCTGGGTCTGGGAGTCGATCTCGAGGTCGCCGGTGCCTTGGCGGTCGGGTATGACGTAAGCGATCTTTCCGTCGGATGTCTCGGTGGCCACGACCTGGCCGGCGAGGGTGATGTAGCGGACTGCGGAGGCGGTGGTGTCTCCGTGCTTGAGGGTGACTTCTTCGTCCTGTGTGAACAGGACGGTGTCGCTGGGGCCACGCCGGATCAGGAGGTTGCCGTCGGCGTCGTAGACGTACTTGGTGTCGCCGCTGGTTCCGGTCGAGTTCAGCTCGGAGAGTTGGCCCGATGTGTCGTAGGTGAACGTGTCGGTGCCGGTTCGCGAGGTTCGGGTCCGCGTGTTGCCGTCGGCGTCGTAGGTGTATGTGGTGTCGGTGTTCTTCGTCGGGTCTGACGGGACCGTGGTGTTGGCGGAGGCCAGGCCGTGAGCGGGGCCCTTTCCTGCCACCTCGTCGGTATAGGTGGTGGTGGCGTCATTCGTGGTCACGCCGGTGAGATCGTGGTCGACCTGCTTGGCCCGGTCCCCTGTGTCGTTGTAGGTCCACGACTTCCAGTAGGCGGCTGGCCCGCCGACGCTGGAAGCCGAGGGAGAGCTCGCGCAGGCTGCGGTGGCCGATGTCCAGCCTGCGGAGAGCCTTTGTGCCCAGTCGTAGGTGAAGCACTGGGTGTCCGTGGTTCCGTCGTCGAGTTTGTCGGAGATGCGAGTGATGTTGCCGGACGGCTGGTAGGTGTAGCTCGTGTTGTCGGCAATTGCGTGGCCGGACTGCGTTTCCGTCAGGGAGCTCTTGAGGCGACGTGTCTGGTCGTCGTACTGGAGCGTCTGCTGGGCGAAGTTGCCGGAGGTGCCGTAGGTGAACTGCTGGGGCTCACCGAACTCCGTGTAGGTGAGTTTGTTGACGTAGCTCCAGCCTGGGCTGCCCGCGACGCTCGTTGGCTCGCCGAAGGTGTTGTAGCCGTAGAGCAGCGTCCGTTGGGGCAAGGAGCCGGCTGCCGTGTCAGTGAGTGTGTGCACCGTGCCGGTCAGGTTGTATGTCGACTGCTGGATGTAGGTGCCGGCGAGGCTTCCGTTGTCCGGGGTCGAGGGGATGACGAGTGATGTCGCCTGGGGCCAGCCGTGGGAGTCGTAGCCGAGGGTCTTCGAGACGTAGGCGGCGCCGGCCGAGTAGCTGGTGGAAGAGGTTGGCATCCCCTTCTTCAGCGTGTCGTACGTGTGGGAGGTGAGCTCGTTGCTGCTGGAGGGTGCTGCTCCGCCTGTCGTGTCGTACGTGGCGGTCGGGCGCCCCATTTCGTCATACGTGTGGGTGACCGTCTTACCGCGGGCGTCAGTGGTGGTTGAAGTTCCCCCCTGAACTTGGACAGCGGGTGCTTACGCTGCGGGGGCGAGGTTCTGCCTCAGAAGGGTTCTCGTTTCAAGTGGGGTGACGTATCCGTGGTCGGGGTGCCGGCGAAGCCGGCTGCG
>NZ_JAGIQL010000075.1 GCF_017813245.1 Streptomyces montanisoli | reverse complement strand
ACTTCCGGAACGCGTTCGAGCTCCTGGTGGCGACGGTCCTGTCCGCCCAGACCACCGACCTCAGGGTGAACCAGACCACGCCCGCCCTGTTCGCCAGGTACCCGACGCCGGAGGACATGGCGGCGGCAACCTCCTCGCGCTGCTGCGCCACGGAGCCTGGTGGTCGGCCGTCGCCCTGAACGCGGCGGGCGCCCTGCTGCACGTCGCCGCCCTCGCCTGCGGGCCCCTCACCGTCGTGCAGCCGCTCGGGGCGCTGACCCTGGTCGCCGCCGTGCCGCTCGGCGCGTACCGCGCGGGGCGCAGGGTCACCAGGGGGGAGTGGGCGGGCACCGCGTACACGCTCGCCGGCCTGGCGGCGATCCTGCTCGCGGCCGCGGGCGGCGGCCCCGCCGCGGCCCTCTCGCTGCCGCAGGCAGCCGGCGTCTCGGCCACGGCGGCCGCGCTCACCGCGCTCCTCGTGTTCTCGCTGCCCGGCGCGCGCCCGGGGCTGCGGCACGCGATCGCCTCGGGCCTCGCCTCCGGCGTCGCGTCCGCGCTCACCCAGACCGTCACCGTCACCCTCACCGGGCACGGCGGGATGCCCGGATGGGGCGCCGCGCTCGTCGTCACCCTCGTGGCCGCCTTCGCGGTGGGCGGCCTGCTCCTCGCGCAAGCCGCATACCGGGGCGGGCTCGGCGCACCGCTCGCGCTGCTCACCCTCGCCAACCCGGTCGCCGCGTCCGCGATCGGAATCATCCTGCTGGGCGAACGGATCCAGGGGGGCGCGCTCGGGATCGCGGCGGCCGCCGCCGGGTCGGTGCTCGCCGCGCGCGGCGTCGTCCTGCTGGCACGCGAGGCCCGCCCCGCACGGCGGCCGAACAGCGACAACGCGCCGCGCGCCGGCGGCGGACGGCCGGGCGCGGGCACCGCGGACTCGGTGCCGGCGCAGCCCGAGAGGCACCGCGCGGAGCGCGCGTGAAGCTCGCCTGTGGACCCGGTTAAGAAATCCTCGATGGACGCCGGAGGCCGACTGAGGCGAGATTGGTGGCGGAACACGATCATCCATCTCGTCACCGCCGGGAGCCCCGCCGATGAAGGCACTCGTGAAGCAGACCGCCGAGCCAGGGCTGCGGCTCATGGACGTGCCGGAACCCGAGCACGGCCCGGGAGACGTGCTGATCAAGGTCCTGCGCACCGGCATCTGCGGCACCGACCTGCACATCAGGGCGTGGGACGGCTGGGCCCAGCAGGCCATCGTCACCCCCCTGGTCGTCGGCCACGAGTTCGTGGGCGAGGTCGCGGCGGTGGGCGACGACGTGGCCGATGTGGCCGTCGGCGACCTCGTCAGCGGCGAGGGCCACCTGGTGTGCGGCAAGTGCCGCAACTGCCTCGCGGGCCGCCGCCACCTGTGCCGCAACACCGTCGGCCTCGGCGTCGGCCGCGACGGCGCGTTCGCCGAGTACGTCGTGCTGCCCGCGAGCAACGTCTGGGTGCACCGCAGCAAGGTCGACCTGGACGTCGCCGCCATCTTCGACCCCTTCGGCAACGCCGTGCACACCGCGCTCAGCTTCCCCTCGCTCAACGAGGACGTGCTGATCACGGGCGCCGGCCCGATCGGCATCATGGCCGCCGCGGTGGTCAAGCACGCCGGCGCGCGCAACGTCGTCATCACCGACGTCAGCCCCGAGCGCCTCGAGATCGCCCGCAAGGTCGGCGTCTCGCTCGCCCTCGACGTGTCCCGGCACACCATCGCCGACGCGCAGGAGCAGCTCGGCCTCAAGGAGGGCTTCGACATCGGCCTGGAGATGTCCGGCAGGCCCGAGGCCGTGCGCGACATGCTCGACAACATGACCCACGGCGGCCGGATCGCCATGCTCGGCCTGCCCGCCGACGAGTTCGCCGTCGACTGGTCCAAGATCGTCCAGCACATGATCACGATCAAGGGCATCTACGGCCGCGAGATGTTCGAGACCTGGTACGCGATGCAGGTGCTGATCGAGGGCGGCCTCGACCTGAGCCCCGTGATCACCGGGACCTACGGGTACGAGGACTACGACGCCGCGTTCGACGAGGCCGCCACCGCACGCAGCGGCAAGATCATCCTCAACTGGAACGACTGAACGACCGACCTCGGGAGCCCATCACATGTTCGCGTCTGTACGGGACGACCTGCGCGCCACCCTCGACGAGATCCGCGAGGCAGGCCTCTTCAAGCCGGAGCGGGTGATCACCAGCCCGCAGAGCGCGTCGGTCGCCGTCGGCGCCGACGGCTCCGGCGCCGACGGCTCCGGCGCCGAGGTGCTCAACTTCTGCGCCAACAACTACCTCGGCCTCGCCGACCACCCCGACGTGCTCGCCGCGGCCAAGGACGCGCTCGACCGCTGGGGCTACGGCATGGCGTCCGTACGCTTCATCTGCGGCACCCAGGAGATCCACAAGGACCTCGAAGCGCGCCTCTCGGCCTTCCTCGGCCAGGAGGACGCGATCCTCTACTCGTCCTGCTTCGACGCCAACGGCGGCGTCTTCGAGACGCTCCTGGACGCGCAGGACGCCGTCATCTCCGACGCGCTCAACCACGCCAGCATCATCGACGGCATCCGGCTGTCCAAGGCCGCCAGGCACCGCTACGCCAACCGTGACATGGCCGAGCTCGAGGCCAGGCTCAAGGAGACGCAGGAGGCCCGGCGCCGCCTGATCGTCACCGACGGCGTGTTCTCCATGGACGGGTACGTGGCCCCCCTGCGGGAGATCTGCGACCTCGCGGAGCGCTACGACGCCATGGTGATGGTCGACGACTCGCACGCGGTCGGCTTCGTCGGCGACGGCGGCCGCGGCACGCCCGAGCTGCACGGGGTCATGGACCGCGTGGACATCATCACCGGCACGCTCGGCAAGGCACTCGGCGGCGCGTCCGGCGGCTACGTGGCCGCGCGTGCCGAGATCGTCGCGCTGCTGCGCCAGCGCTCCCGCCCCTACCTCTTCTCCAACTCGCTCGCGCCGACGATCGCCGCCGCGTCCATCAAGGTCCTCGACCTGCTGGAGACCGCCGGCGACCTGCGCGAGCGGCTCAAGGCCAACACGGCGCTCTTCCGCCGGCGGATGTCCGAGGAGGGGTTCGAGATCCTCCCCGGCGACCACCCCATCACCCCGGTGATGATCGGCGACGCCGCCGAGGCGGGCCGGATGGCCGAGCTGCTGCTCGAACGCGGCGTGTACGTGATCGGCTTCTCGTACCCGGTGGTGCCGATGGACAAGGCGCGCATCAGGGTGCAGCTCTCGGCGGCGCACTCGACGCAGGACGTGGAGCGCGCGGTGTCGGCGTTCGCCGACGCGCGGGCCGCCCTGCACGCCTGACCCTGGGCAGCACCGTCCGTTCCGGGGCTTCCTCGTGGCCCTGCGAAAATGGGGGAGTGATCGACCCCAAGCGCCTGCGCGTCCTGCGGGCCGTGGCGGACCACCGTACGGTGACCGCCGCGGCCGCCGCGCTGTACCTGACGCCCTCCGCCGTCTCCCAGCAGCTCGCCGCGCTCGAGCAGGAGACCGGGCACGCCCTGCTGACCCGCAGCGGGCGGGGGGTACGGCTGACCGCCGCGGGCGAGATCCTGCTGACCCACGCCAACGCGGTCCTCGCGCAGCTGGAGCGCGCGGAGGCAGAACTCGCCGCGTACGCGGGCGGCGCGGCCGGCGAGGTCACCGTGGCGTCCTTCGCGACGGGCATCGCCGAGGTCGTCGCGCCCGCCGTGCGCGGCCTGGCCGCCGCGCACGCCGGCATACGGGTACGGGTGCGGGACGCGGAGGGCGACGAGAGTCTGCCGATGGTGCTCGACGGCGAGGCGGACGTGGCGGTCGCGGTCGAGTACCGGGGCGCGCCGCGCGAGGACGACGTGCGGCTGTCGCGCGTGGCGCTGTACGCGGAGCCGTTCGACGCGGTCCTGCCGGACGGCCACCGCCTCTCGCCGCACCCCGAGGTCGAGCTCGCGTCGCTCGCCGGCGACGACTGGATCGGGCAGCACCCGGGCAACCCGTGCTACGAGGTCACGCAACTCGCCTGCGAGCGCGCCGGGTTCGCGCCCCGGCTCGTGCACGCCTCGGACGACTTCCACGCGGTGGCCGCGCTGGCGGGCGCGGGCGCCGGCGTCGCGCTGGTGCCGCGCTCCGCGCTGCGCGGCATGGAGCTGAAGGGCGCGGTGGTACGCCCGGTCTCCGGCCCGCGCGCCACCCGCCGCGTCTTCGCGGCGGTGCGCAGGGGCGCGGAGACGCACCCATTGATCGCCCCGGTCCTGGCGGCCCTGAGCGCGGCGGCGGACGGCCTGACGACCGGCTGAGCGGCCGCGCCGCGCGCGGCGACCGCCTGGCCGGCCACACTTTCGGCAGCGCACGGAAGAGCGCGGATGCGGCACCACGGCGTTCGGACCGAGGCACACGAGCGGGCCGGCGTGATGAGCCCTGCCATCGCGCCGGTCGCCGGGTCCGCCCGCCGGAGGCGCTGCGACGTTGCCCGGCTCGTGCCGCGTCAGCGCGGCCGTGCGCCCGGGAGCGCCGTGGGACGGCGCCTGCACCGCCGCCCGGAGCGGCGGCTCGGCCCCCCGGCTCGGGGGCGGCATGACGGCCCGAGCCCGGACGGTCCCGGCGCACATGGGCCGCGCACCACGTGCGGGCGGCCCGGACACCGCCGGCCCGGGCAGTGACGGCTCGGGCACCGCCGGCTCGGGCGGACCGGGCAGGAACGCCCTGCGTCCGGCGGCGGCCCCAACTCGACCGGCGAGACGTGCATGGACAAGGGGGACGGCCCTGCGCCCCGCGGCGGCCCCGCGGGGCCGTCAGGTCAGCAGGGCCGGCGTCGCCCGGTCCAGGACCGATGCGACCCGCTCCCACGCCTCACCGTCGCGTTCGACGGGCTCGAGCTCGGGGCCCGCGCCCGTGCCCCAGGCCGTCGCGAGGCCCACCGGGTCCTCGCCGGTCGCGGCGGACGCCGCGAGCGCCGCCGCGCCCAGCGCGACCAGCTCGCCGCTCCGCGGCACGATTACCGCGCGGCCCGACAGCCTGCGCACCGTCGACGTCCAGGCGCGGCCCTGCGCGCCGCCGCCGATGAGCCGCAGCGGCCGCGCCGCCACCTCGGGCGCCGCCGGGTCGAGGCCGCACGCCCGCAGCACCTCGTCGAGCGCGCGCAGCACGGTGAAGGCCGCGCCCTCGTACGCCGCCCCCAGCAGCTGCTGCGGCGTCGTGTCGTGCCGTATGCCCGTCAGCAGGCCCGCCGCCGTCGGCAGGTCGGGCGTGCGCTCGCCGTCCAGGTAGGGCAGCACGACGGCCTCACCGCCCGGCACCGCCTCCTCGCGGTCGAGGCCGAGCAACTGCGCCACCTTGTCCACCGCAAGCGTGCAGTTGAGCGTGCAGCCCAGCGGCAGGTACGAGCCGTCCGCGGCGGCGAAGCCGTTCAGCGCCACCGAGTCGGGGCGCGTCGTGGTCGCGGCGAAGACGGTGCCTGACGTGCCGAGGCTCAGCACCGGGTGGTCGAGCAGCCCCTGCCCGCCGAGCCCGAGGCCGACGGCCGCGCTCATGTTGTCGCCGGTGCCCGCCGCCACGGCGATCCCGGACGGCAGTCCGAGCGCGTCCGCCGCTGCCGCCGTGAGCGAGCCGGCCCGCGCCCCGCCCGTCGCGGCGACCGCGGGCAGCAGCGGCTCGTCCAGGTGCAGCAGGTCGAGCAGCACCGGGTCGTAGCCGCCGGTCGCCGTCGCGTACCAGCCGGTGCCCGAGGCGTCGCCCGGGTCGGTGACCGCCTCGCCGCACAGCCGCTCGGTGAGGAAGTCGTGCGGCAGCCGCACCGCTGCCGCCGCCTTGGTGACGGCCGGCTCATTCTCCCGCAGCCACTGCCACTTCGTCGCCGTGATCGAGGCCACCGGCACGGACCCGGCGCGCGCCGTCCAGGACGCGGGCCCGCCGAGCGCGTCCGTCAGTGCGGTGGCCTGGGGCGCCGAGCGGGTGTCGTTCCAGAGCATCGCGGGCCGCAGCGGGCGCCCGGCGCCGTCCAGCACCACCAGGCCGTGCTGCTGGCCCGCGACGGCGATCCCGGTCACCGCGGACGGGTCGGCCCCCGCCTCGGCGAGGGCGGCCCCGACGGCCTCGCCGAGGGCCGTCCACCACTCCTCGGGGTCGCTCTCGCGGGCGCCGCCGTCGCCGGTGACCCGGTGCGGCGCGCGGCCCACCGCGAGCAGTTCGCCGGTCGCCGCGTCGGTGACGGCGGCCTTCGTGGACTGGGTGGAGCTGTCCACGCCGATCACGAGCGGGGATCGCGGCATGGGGACCTCTTCTCGAACGGGCGGCTTGCGGCGCCTTTTTGAACGGTGGCGAACAAATTACGGGAGACGGGGCGGCCCCGTCACGCGTGCGGGGCCTTTGCGCACCCGCAGCGCCGTGCCATATTAGTCATGTCAGAAAACAAAAAGGTTCGCACGAACCTTGAGGCAGCGAAGGCGGCCAGGGGCATGACGGAACGCTTCACACCCACCCGCGAGGACAAGTTCAGCTTCGGGCTGTGGACGGTGGGCTGGCAGGGCAGGGACCCGTTCGGCGACGCGACCCGCCCCGCCCTCGACCCCGCCGAGTCGGTGCGCCGCCTGTCGGACCTCGGCGCGTACGGCGTCACGTTCCACGACGACGACGTGATCCCGTTCGGCGCGTCGGACGCGGAGCGCGAGTCGCACATCAAGCGGTTCCGCCAGGCGCTCGACGCCACGGGGATCGTCGTGGAGA
Source organism: Streptomyces montanisoli (assembly GCF_017813245.1). Taxonomy (GTDB): domain Bacteria; phylum Actinomycetota; class Actinomycetes; order Streptomycetales; family Streptomycetaceae; genus Streptomyces; species Streptomyces montanisoli. The sequence goes on along the minus strand of NZ_JAGIQL010000075.1, from coordinate 24,966 downwards.
TGGCCACGACGAATCTCTTCACCCACCCGGTGTTCAAGGACGGCGGCTTCACGGCCAACGACCGCGACGTCCGCCGCTTCGCGCTGCGCAAGACGATGCGCAACATCGACCTCGCCGCCGAGCTCGGCGCGGAGACCTACGTCGCGTGGGGCGGGCGCGAGGGCGCCGAGTCCGGCGGCGCGAAGGACGTGCGCCTCGCGCTCGACCGGATGAAGGAGGCGTTCGACCTCCTCGGCGACTACGTGACCGAGAAGGGCTACGACCTCAAATTCGCCATCGAGCCCAAGCCCAACGAGCCGCGCGGCGACATCCTGCTGCCCACGGTCGGGCACGCGCTCGCGTTCATCGAGCGCCTGGAGCGCCCCGAGCTGTTCGGCGTGAACCCCGAGGTCGGCCACGAGCAGATGGCCGGGCTCAACTTCCCGCACTCGATCGCGCAGGCCCTGTGGGCGGGCAAGCTCTACCACATCGACCTCAACGGGCAGAGCGGCATCAAGTACGACCAGGACCTGCGGTTCGGCGCGGGCGACGTGCGGGCCGCGTTCTGGCTCGTGGACCTGCTGGAGAGCGCGGGCTGGGACGGCTGCCGCCACTTCGACTTCAAGCCGCCGCGCACCGAGGACTTCGACGGGGTCTGGGCGTCGGCGGCCGGCTGCATGCGCAACTACCTGATCCTCAAGGACCACGCGGCGGCCTTCCGCGCCGACCCCGAGGTCCAGGAGGCGCTGCGCGCCTCACGCCTCGACCAGCTCGCGCTGCCCACCGCGCAGGACGGCCTCGCCGGACTGCTCGCGGACCGCGGCGCGTACGAGGAGTTCGACGCCGAGGCCGCGGCGCAGCGCGGGATGGCGTTCGAGCGCCTGGACCAGCTGGCCATGGACCACCTCCTCGGCGCGCGCTGAGCCACCGGCCGCCCCCGCCCGCGCGGCGGGTGGGGGCGGCCAGAGCGGCCCGCGCCCCCGCGTCCCCGTGCCCCTGCCGCTACGCGCGGCTGACGTACGCCGACGGGTCCGCGAGCACCGCGCGCACCACCAGTGCGGCCGCCCCGCGCGCCGCGTCACCCGCCGACGACGAGGCCCGCAGCCGCCCGCTGCCCGCCGGCCAAAGACCGGACACGACGCGGGCGGTCAACTCGCGGTCCACCGAGGGCGAGAGCCACGGCATCAGCGTCCGGTAGATCCCGCCCAGTACCACCGCGTCCGGGTCGAAGAGGTTCACCGCACCCGACACCACACGCCCGAGCATCCTCCCCGCACGCCCGACGGCCTCCAGAGCGGTGGCGTCCCCGCCGCGCGCCCTGCGCGCCAGCTCGGTGACGCCCGGGACGCCCGCGTCCGGGTCCATGCCGGCGGCCCGCAGCAGCGCCGACTGGCCCGCGTACTGCTCCAGGCAGCCGCGCGCGCCGCACCGGCACAGCGGGCCGTCCGGGTCGACGACCACATGGCCGATCTCCCCGGCGAACCCGTGTGCCCCGCGCAGCAGTTCGCCGTCGATGACGAGCGCGCCGCCCACCCCGATCTCGCCCGTCAGGTAGAGGAAGGTGCGCGGCGAGCCGAGACCGCCGAACCACAGCTCCGCGAGCGCCGCCAGGTTCGCCTCGTTCTCCGAGCTCACCGGCAGCGGGCCGGCGCCGGGCCGCAGCCGGGCCAGGGCGCGGGCGAAGTGCTCCTCGGCCGGCACCCGGTTCCACCCCAGGTTCGGCGCCTGGCGGACCGTGCCCGCGGAGACGAGACCGGGCAGGGCGAGCTCCGCGCCGACCGGCGCGAGGTCCTGCTCGGCCGCCGACTCCAGCGTGCGCGCGGCGATGCGCGCGCCGCGCGCGAGAACCTCGGCGGGCGGCGCGCCCCGGTTGTCGATGTGCTCGGTCAGCCGCACCCGGTCGGTGCCCGACAGGTCGACCACGCACACCGACACGTAGTCGATGTTGATCTCGACGCCGATGCCCGCGGGCCCCGTGCGCGCCATCTTGAGCACGGTCCCGGGCCGGCCGGCCTGGCCGCTGAACGTCTTGCCCGACTCGCTGAGGAACCCGCTCCCGATCAGCTGCTCGACGAGCGAGGACACCGCGGCCCTGGTCAGCCCCACCCGCGAGGCGATCCCGGCGCGGGTGGCCTCCCCCTCGTCCCGAACGGCGCGCAGCACCAGGCTCAGGTTGTGCCGGCGCACCGTCTCCTTGCCGGCCTTCGCGCCGAGGGAGACCGGTGGCGTGTGGTTGGTGTCCATGTCTGGGGCGACCCTATGCGATCACCCCCGCCCCCCGGCAGGCGCGTCGCCCCGGCGCCGTGAGAGGGGAAGTGCCCTTACGCGCGGGCTCCGCCGGGCGGGGCGGGCAGCGGTCCTTCCGCCCACGCGGGAGCCGTGCCCGCCAGCTGGCAGACCATGAGGTAGAAGGGGATCGGCGGGGTGTACGGCGTCCTGTCGTCCGGCCAGTGGATCAGCCGGGGCCGTACGGCGGGGACGTCGATGCCCCGTACGTACAGCGCGGGCGCAGGCCAGGAGAGCTCCAGGTCGGACCCGGCGGGGACGATCCACCACCACCAGTCGCGGTCCGCGAAGACGCACCCCGTGCGCGGCATCCGCGCCATCAGCCGGAAACCGTGCCGCGCGGGCACGCCCACCGCGTCGCACCCCAGCGAGGCGGGCAGCGTCTCGGGCAGCGGCAGGCGCACCGTGCCGTCGTCGCGGGCCGCCGTGCCGGCGCCGTCCGGCGTGCGCACGGCCCGGCCGAGCCGCAGCAGCGCCGTCCTCGCGCTCCTCAACACGCCTGCTCCGCCCCGACGCGCAGCTCCGCCCACACGACACGGCCGGGCCCGTAGCCCGAGGTGTCCTGGGCCCCCCAGCAGGTGCACACCGAGTCGACCAGGAACAGCCCGCGGCCGCCCTCGTCCTCGGCGCCACGGTGCAGCTGCGGTCCCGTCGGTCCGAACCCCTGGTCCTCGACCGCTATGCGCAGCCGGTCACCGTCCAGCCTGAGCTCGCAGATCACATGGTCGCCCGCGGCGTGGACGACGGCGTTCGTCACCAGTTCGGACACGACGAGCACCGCCGTCTCCGACGTCCCCCGGAGCACGTCCCAGCGGAGCAACCGGTCGTGGGTGAGCTTCCTCGCCCGGCCCACGGACTCCGCGCGCGCCGGCAGTTCGAAGCCGTAACGGCGGACAACGTTGCCAGGGCACACAGGCGCAAGCTGGGGGGTGAGCGCGTTACCAGGTGCCACGACCGATTCCTAACGGTGGGGAAGCGGCTGCTTTGCCCCGCGCCTCTCCCGTGGCGCAGCGCGACAGCCGCGTGAACTGGTTCACTCACCCCACTCTCCACCTGTCCGAGACACTTGGCAAGTGGCACTCTGGAATTTCCAGAGTGCCGTGTTCTAACTGGCAGAGTCATGGCAGACTGCATCCACATCGTGCGACGGGGAGGTCCCAGAAGTGAGTGAACCGCGGTCGGCCCCGACCGTGGGACAGGTCGTGCTCGGCAGGCGTCTACAGGACCTGCGGGAGCGCTGCGGCCTGAAACGCGAAGAGGCCGCCAAGCTCCTGCGCGTGGCTCCTGCCACGATCCGCAGGATGGAGACGGCCGAGGTCGCGCTCAAGATCCCCTACGTTCAGGTACTGCTCACGGCCTACGGCGTGGGCCCCGAGGAGGCAGGCGTCTTCACGGGGCTCGTCGAGGAGGCCAACAAGCCCGGCTGGTGGCAGCGGTTCCACGACATCCTGCCGGACTGGTTCAGCGTCTATGTCAGCCTGGAAGGGGCGGCCTCGCTCCTGCGCGGATACGAACCGCACTTCGTGCCGGGGCTGCTGCAGACCGAGGACTACGCGCGCGCGGTGCTGCACGCGGGCGCCGTGGGGCGGTCCTCACCCGAGGAGACCGAGCGGCACGTGGCGCTCCGCATGGCCCGCCAGTCGCTGCTCACCAGCGAGAACGCGCCCCGATTCTGGGTAGTCATGGACGAGACGGTGGTTCGCCGCCCTGTCGGTGACAGCCCGGAGGTGATGCGGGCGCAGATCGACCGGCTGCTCGACGCGGCCGACCTGCCCAATGTGACCCTTCAGATCGCGGAGTTCGCGAACGGACACCACCCCGGTACGTACGGGCCGTTCGTGATCTTCCGCTTCGCGGAACCAGAGCTGCCGGACATGGTCTTCAGCGAGTACCTGACCGGTGCCGTGTACCTCGATGCGCGACCGGAAGTGGCCACTCACCTTGAGGTCATGGACCGGATGGCGGCGCAGGCCGCAACTGCGCAAAGCACGAAGGAGATCCTCAGGGATGTCCGCAAGGAGCTGTGAATGGACCCCATATACAACGGCATGCCCTCACGCGAGCTCGGTGCCGAGGGCTGGCACAAGCCGTGGAGCGGCGGCAACGGCGGAAACTGCATCGAGGCCATGAAGCTGGCCGACGGCAGGATCGCGGTGCGCCAGTCGTCCGACCCTGACGGCCCCGCGCTCATCTACACACCGGCCGAGATCGCCGCCTTCATCCAGGGCGCCAAGTCGGGTCAGGCCGATTTCCTGCTGACCTGACGGCCGGCACGTCCGGCACGGCGACCAAGACTGCCATGGCGGGGAGGGGCACGTGTGCGGCGTCGCAGCACTTTTCAGGTGCGCTGCGGCGCCGCACGCGGTGATCGGCGGCGGCTGCGCCGGCGCCCGGCCCGTCAGCCCCCCAGGTGGGCCAGGCCCGGATGGGCGGCCGCGTAGCCGTCCACCAGCCGCCGGGCCACGGCGACGGAATCCACCAGGGGATGCAGGGCGAACGCCTTCACCGCGTCCGCCCGCGCCCCGCTGTCCGCCGCGGCGAGCACCGCACGTTCCACCGCCTTCACCGCCGTGACCAGGCCCGCCGCGTGGCCGGGTAGCGCCCCCGTGGCCAGCGGCCGCGCACCGTTCGCGTCCACCGCGCACACCACCTCCACGACGGCGTCGTCGTCGAGCACCGGCAGCGTGCCCCTGTTGCGTACGTTGAGGATCAGCGTCGCCTTCTCGTCGTGCGCGATCGCCCGCATCAGGGCGAGCGCCACCTTCTCGTACCCGCCGGACTCCAGGTCCTCCTCGTCCCGGTCGCCCACCCCGGCCGCGTCCCGGTTCGCAGCCATGTACGTCGCCTCGCGCTCCGCCAGCGTGCGGTGCCAGGCCGCCGACGCCGCGCCCGGGCCCGGCTCGCCGGCGCCGCCGACCTCCGTGTAGAAGCCGGCCTGCTGGTCGCGCAGGAAGGCGCCGCGCGTGTGCCGCGCGCTCCGGTAGGCGTCGACCGTCTCGCGGTTGAAGTAGTAGTAGTGCAGGTACTCGTTGGGGATCGCGCCCAGCGAGGCCAGCCACTCGGCGCCGAAGAGCCGGCCCTCCTCGAAGGAGCCGAGCAGGCCGGGATCGCCGAGCAGCCGCGGCAACCGGTCACGGCCCGCCACGTACAGGCCGGTCAGCCACCCCAGGTGGTTGAGGCCCGCGTACTCCACGCGCGCGGTGCCGGGATCGGCGCCCAGCGTCCGCGCCACCCGCCGCGCGAGCCCCACGGGGGAGTCGCAGATGCCGATCACCCGGTCGCCGAGCACGCACCCCATCGCCTCGGTCACCAGACCGGCGGGATTGGTGAAGTTGATGACCCACGCGTCCGGCGCGAGCGCCGCGACCCGCCGCGCGATCTCCGTCGCGACGGGCACCGTGCGCAGCCCGTACGCGATGCCGCCGGCGCCCACCGTCTCCTGGCCGAGCACGCCCTCGGCCAGCGCCACCCGCTCGTCGGCGGCCCTGCCGGCGAGCCCGCCCACCCGGATCGCGGAGAACACGAAGTCCGCGCCGCGCAGCGCCTCGTCGAGGTCCGTCGTGGCGGTGACGGCCGGCGCGTCCGGCACGCCGGCCGCCTGGTCGGCGAGTACCCGGCCCACGGCCGCCAGCCTGCCCGCGTCCACGTCGTGCAGCGTGACCGAGGTGATCCGGCCCTCGCCGCGGTCGCGCAGCAGCGCCCCGTACACCAGCGGCACGCGGAACCCGCCGCCGCCCAGAATCGTCAGCCTCATGCCAGGACCGCCTCCGTCTCGCATCCGTACACGGACCGATCATGGCCGACACGGCGGCGACCCGGCACCACCGGGGCGCGGGCGCGGCAGGCGCGCGTACGGCAGAGGGCAGGCGGCCGGCACGGGGCAGCCGCCGGCACGGGGCAGCCGCCGGCACGGGAGAATGGGCGCATGGCCAAGCGCACCCGCCGTCCCTCCGCCCCCGTCCAGCCCGGCGTGGTGGCGTCCTCGCCCTGCCCCTGCGGGCTGCCCGCCACCTATGGCGCCTGCTGCGCGCGCTTCCACACGGGCGGCGCGGCCCCCGCCACCGCCGAGTCGCTCATGCGCTCCCGCTACAGCGCCTTCGCCGTACGCGACGAGCCCTACCTGCTGCGCACCTGGGCGGCCGCCACCAGGCCAGCCGCGCTCGGCCTCGACCGCGCGGTGCGCTGGACGGGCCTCGACGTCCTGGCCACCACGGACGGCACCGCCTTCCACACCACGGGCACCGTCACATTCGCCGCGCACTACACGGACCGCGGCGGGCCTGGCACCCTGCGCGAACGCAGCACCTTCGCGCGCGAGGAGGGCCGCTGGGTCTACGTGGACGGTGACGTCGAGGGCTGAGGGCTGAGGGCTGAGGGCTGAGGGCTGAGGGCTGAGGGCAGGCGTCCGGGCCTGCACCGTCACGGCTTGCGGCCCTGCCCCGAGGCCGTCGCGCCGACCGGCAGCCGCACCGCGGAGCCCGGCGGCAGGGTGTGCGACAGGTCCTCCGCGAGCAGCCGCTTCGCGATCGCGTCCACGGCCCTGCGCAGCTCCTGCCCGGCCGGCCTGCCGCGGTCCTCCGCCAGCCGGTCGTTGAGCCACTGCCCCCATGCCGCGTTGATCGCGTCCGCCTCCCTGCTGCCCGCCGCCGTGTGCGAGAAGAAGGTGCCCGACCTGGTCAGGAACCCCTCGTCGACCATGCGGTCGAAGACCGGCACAAGGACCTCGGGCGGCAGGTCGCGCCGGGCCGCGACCAGGCCGAGGCTCGCATGCCCCACCATCCGGGTCAGCAGCTCCACCTGCATCACGGCCCAGGCACCGGCGATGTCGAGCCGGGTGTCGGAACCCCGCACCACCGACCGCGCCACATCGGGCCGCACCCCCTTGAGGATCCTCGCGACGGACAGTTCGAGCACCCGCCCCGAGTCGCCGGAACGCGGTGTCGCGAACCCCTCGCCCATGTCCGTGGAGGTGGCGCGCGCCGAGTCGCGCAGCTTGACCTGCTTGAGGAAGAGCGCCACCACGAAGCCGGCCAGGGCCACCGGCACGGTCCACAGGAAGACCGTGTGCAGGGTGTCCGCGTACGCCTGCACCACGGGCGCCGACTGCGCGGGCGGCAGCCGGTGCACCCCCTCGGGGCTGCGTGCCGCCTTGGCCACCGCGGACGCGGACGCGCCGCCCGCGCGTACGGCCTCGGTGATGCCGTCACGCAGGTTGGGCGTCAGCGCGTTGACGTAGATCGTGCCGAAGACGGCGGTGCCGAACGAGCTGCCGAGCGTGCGGAAGAACGTGACCCCCGAGGTGGCCGTGCCGAGGTCCGCGTAGTCGACGGTGTTCTGCACCGCGATCGTGAGCACCTGCATGGCCAGGCCGATGCCGAGGCCCAGCACGAACATCGCGCCGGACTCCTTCCACACCCCGGATCCCGGCCCGACCCGCGACAGCAGGAACAGGCCCAGGGCCATCACCAGCGTTCCCGCGATGGGGAAGACCCGGTACCTGCCGGTCCTGCTGACGACGTTGCCGCTGAAGATCGAGGCGATCAGCAGCCCGATGACCATCGGCAGCGTCCGCACCCCGGAGATGGTCGCCGAGTCGCCGTCCACGTACTGGAGGTACGTCGGCAGGTACGTCATCGCGCCGAGCATCGCGAAACCCACGATGAAGCTGAGGATCGAGCAGACCGAGAAGACCGGGTTGCGAAAGAGCCGCACCGGCAGCATGGGCTGCACGGCGCGGGTCTCGACGACGCAGAACAGCGCGAGCGCCACGACACCGCCGGCGAACAGGCCCAGGATCACGGGCGAGCCCCACGCGTACTGGTTGCCGCCCCAGCTCGTGCCGAGGATGAGCGCGCCCGCGCCCAGGGCGACGAGGGTGATGCCGAGGTAGTCGATGACCGGTTTCGCCGCGGACTTGACGGACGGGATGGTGCGCGCCGCCGCGACGACCACGACGATCGCGATCGGCACGTTCACATAGAACGCCCAGCGCCACGTCAGATGGTCGGTGAACACGCCGCCGAGCAGCGGCCCGACGACGGTCGCCACGCCGAACACGGCCCCGATGGCGCCCTGGTACTTGCCGCGTTCGCGCAGCGGGATGACGTCGGCGATCAGCGCCATGGCCGTCACCATCAGCCCGCCCGCGCCGATGCCCTGCAGGGCGCGCCACGCGATCAGCAGCGTCATGCCGTTCGCGAGCCCGCACAGGAACGAGCCCGTGATGAAGACGACCGCCGAGAGCTGGAAGATCAGCTTGCGCCCGAACAGGTCGCCGAACTTGCCGACGATCGCCGTCGAGATGGTCTCCGCGAGCAGGTACGAGGTGACCACCCACGACATGTGCTCGGCGCCGCCGAGGTCCGCGACGATGGTGGGCAGCGCCGTGCCGACGATGGTCTGGTCGAGCGCCGCCAGCAGGATGCCGAGCACGATCGTGGCGAAGACGATGTTCCTGCGCCGTCCGCTCAGCGCGACGGGCGCGGCCCGCGAGGGCGCCGGCTCGGGACGTTTCTCGCTGACGGTGCTCATCCCTGCACGCTCACACCACCGGCCCACGCCCGCATGCGGAGAGGTCCGGACGGGCGCGCCACGGTACCTCCCTGTCCGACCGGGCGAAGCGTCCCGCCCGCCCCCCTCACGCCTCGCCGAACACCTGGGCCAGGTCGTAGCCGACGACCTCCGCGAGCTGCGCGTACGTGCAGTCCCGTGGCTCCTTGTCGGGACGCCACCTGCGCCACTGCGCCGTATGGCGCAATCGCGTCCCCTCCATGTGGTCGTACGCGACCTCGCACACGCGCTCCGGCCGCAGCGCCACCCACGACAGGTCCTTCTTGCCGCTCCAGCGCGAGGGCGCGCCCGGCAGCCGCGCGCTCTCGTGCGCTGACGCCTCGCCCCACGCGGCCCACGGGTGGTCCGCCGGATCGATGCGCAGCGGCTCCAGTTCCTCCATCAGCTCCGCCCGCCGCTTCATCGGGAACGCGGCGCACACGCCGACGTGCTGGAGCACGCCCGAGCCGTCGTACAGGCCGAGCAGCAGCGACCCCACCACGGGGCCGCTCTTGTGGGGGCGGTAACCGGCCACGACCACGTCCGCGGTCCGCTCGTGCTTGATCTTGTACATGGCACGCACGTCCGGGCGGTACGGCAGATCGAGCGGTTTGGCGACGATGCCGTCGAGTCCCGCCCCCTCGTACCGGTCGAACCAGTCGCCCGCCAGCGCGATGTCCGTCGTCGCCGGCGCGATGTGCACCGGCGCCCGCACGCCGGTCAGCGCCGCCTCCAGCGCCTCGCGCCGCAGCGACTGCGCCATGGGGAGCAGGGAGGCGTCCCCCTTAGCCAGCAGGTCGAACGCGACGAAGCTCGCCGGCGTGCGCTCCGCGAGCGTGGCCACGCGCGAGGCCGCCGGGTGGATGCGCTCGGTGAGCCGGTCGAAGTCGAGACGCCCCTCGTGCGCGACGACGATCTCGCCGTCCACCACGCAGCGCTCCGGCAGTTCGGCGCGCACCGCGTCCACGAGCTCGGGAAAGTACCGTGTCAGCGGCTTGCCATTGCGGCTGCCGATGACGACCTCGTCCCCGTCACGGTGCACGATCGCGCGGAAACCGTCCCACTTCGCCTCATAACTCATGCCGGGCGGTATGCGGGCCACGGATTTCGCGAGCATCGGCAGGATCGGGGGCATCACCGGCAGGTCCATGCGTCCGATTGTCACCGCGGCCGGCGCACTCCGCCCGATGTGCGCGCCGCCCCCGCCGGGCCTAGCGTGACGCACATGGGCGCAGCGGTGGAGCTGGACGCGGGCGGCAGGACCGTACGGCTGTCGAACCCCGACAAGGTGTACTTCCCCGAGCGTGGCTTCACCAAGATGGACGTGGCCCGCTACTACCTCGCCGTGGGCGACGGGATCGTCCGCGCGCTCGGCGAGCGGCCGACCACCATGGAGCGCTTCCCCGACGGTGTCACCGGCGAGTCGTTCTTCCAGAAGCGCGCCCCCAAGAACGCGCCCGACTGGATCCCCACAGCGAGGATCGCCTTCCCCAGCGGCCGGTTCGCGGACGAGATCTGCCCCACCGAGGTCGCCGCCGTCGTGTGGGCCGCGAACCTCGGGTGCCTCACCTTCCACCCGTGGCCCGTGCGCCGGCACGACACGGACCACCCCGACGAGCTGCGCATCGACCTCGACCCGCAGCCCGGCACCGGCTTCGCCGAGGCCGTCACCGCCGCCCACGAACTGCGCGCGGTCCTCGACGAGCAGGGGCTGCGCGGCTGGCCCAAGACGTCGGGCGGCCGCGGCCTCCACGTGTTCGTGCCGATCGAGCCCCGCTGGACGTTCACGCAGGTCCGCAGGTGCGCCATCGCCGTCGGCCGGGAGCTCGAGCGGCGGATGCCCGAGCATGTCACGACCGCCTGGTGGAAGGAGGAGCGCGGGCAGAAGATCTTCGTCGACTACAACCAGACCGCCCGCGACCGCACCATCGCCTCCGCCTACTCCGTGCGCCCGAGGCCGCACGCCCCGGTCTCCGCGCCGCTGCGCTGGGACGAGGTCGACGACGTCTCCCCGCGCGACTTCGACATCGCGACCATGCCCGCGCGGTACGCGGAACTCGGCGACGTGCACGCCGACATGGACCGGCACGCGTTCGGCCTCGAGTCCCTGCTCGACCTCGCGGCGAGGGATGAGCGCGAGCACGGGCTCGGCGACCTGCCCTACCCGCCCGACCACCCGAAGGCACCGGGCGAGCCCACCCGCGTCCAGCCGAGCCGCGCCCGCCGCAAGCCCTGAGCGCGCGGGACCCGCACCCGCGGCGGCGGCGACGACGCGCCGCGCCGGGCGGGCCGCTGTACAACGCCGCCCGCGGCTGGGACGCTACAAGCGGTCCGGGCAAGCGGTCCGGCGTGTGCCGCACCCGCTCGGCCCCTGCGCCCGTGCGCGCCGCCGATTGATGATTGATCAACCATCAATCGGACGTTTATCGGCATGCGGCAGCCTGACGCGCATGCCGATCAACCTCACCGCCGGCACGACCGCCGGCACCCCCTCCGCCACCGAACCGTCGCCGGCCTGGCAGGACAGCGCGCTGTGCGCGCAGACGGGGCCCGAGTTCTTCTTCCCCGCCCCCGGCTCCTCGACCCGGGAGGCCAAGCAACTCTGCGGAGCCTGCCCCGAGCGTGCCGCCTGCCTCGCCTACGCCCTCGAGCACGACGAGCGGTTCGGCGTCTGGGGCGGCCTCTCCGAGCGTGAACGCCTGCAGCTGCGCCGGACCCGGCGCTGAACCGAACCGAAACCCCAGCTCAACCATGCCTTTACCCGGTCCTGGCCGAAAATCGCCGTACTGACGCGCCCTGCCCGGCGCCCCGCCGCCGGCCGGCGCAGCCGCGAGTCCGCGCGCTGCCAGGACCCTCCGGCGGCAGGCGCGTTACCACATTCCGGACGTCCGGCCGCCGACCCGGGGGAGTCGGCGGAACGATGCCGTCCATGTGAACGGCCGTTATCACGCGGGGTGTTCACCCCCAGCTCCGGCCCTCGATCGGCTCGGCCGACGGGCCGCGGCGCACCGCCGTACGGCCGCGCGCCGCACGCGCGGACCCGGGTCTCGACGGGATGAAGAGTTCGTATACCGGACGTGACCATCCGACGAACGAACCGTTTCCGGCCAATCCGATGACGCGCTCCTGACAACTCTGTCCTCGGGCTGCCACTCTTCCCTCGGCCACCAGAACAGTCCGGGCACGGATGTTCGCCCGTGGCCCGTGCCGGCCCCGTCTCCACCCCCGGGACCAGCGCGTTCGCACGGCCCGAGCACGGCCTCATCCGGTCGCCCGACCGGGTGCGGCGCACACATGGTTCCGCCCCGCTCTGCCCGGACGGCCACCCCGCCGCCCGATGTCCGCCATGGCCACGAGACCCGGGGCCACGCAGAAGGAGTCAGTGTTGAGAAGCATCTCCCACAGACGCACCCCCCACGCCTTCCCCGGTGGCGGTCGCCGACGTGCGACCGCCACCGGTGCCTTGGTCGCCGTCGCCGCGATGCTCGCGGTGGGCGCCCAGGCGGGCGCCGCCTCGGCGGACACGCACACGCCGGCCGCGAAGAAGCCGATCACGCTCGCCGGGAAGCTCGACACGGGTTCACTGCCCGCCAAGCTCACCCCGTCCGCGCGTGCCGAGCTGATACGCGGGGCGAACGCCACCAAGGCGGACACCGCGAAGAGGCTGAACCTCGGCGCGAAGGAGAAGCTGACCGTCAAGGACGTCGTCAAGGACCGTGACGGCACGACGCACACCCGCTACGAGCGCACCTACGCGGGCCTGCCCGTGCTCGGCGGCGACCTGGTGGTCCAGACGGCGAAGTCCGGCAAGACCGAGAAGGTCACCCGGGCGACGACCGCCAAGCTCGGCAACGTCTCCACCACCGCCGCGGTGAAGCCGGCCGCGGCCGAGAAGAAGGCGCTCGCCCTCGCCAAGGACGCCGGGTCGGCCAAGACGACCGCGGACAAGGCGCCCCGCAAGGTCATCTGGATGGCAGACGGCAAGCCGACCCTGGCCTACGAGACCGTCGTCGGCGGGCTGCAGGACGACGGCACCCCGAACCAGCTGCACGTCATCACCGACGCAGCCACGGGCAAGAAGATCTTCCAGTGGCAGGGCATCGAGACCAGCACCGGCACCGGCAACACCGAGTACAGCGGCACGGTGTCGCTCTCGACGTCGACCTCAGGCTCGTCGTACACCCTCAACGACACGACGCGCGGCGGCCACAAGACGTACAACCTGAACCACGGCACGTCCGGCACGGGCAGCCTGTTCACGGACCCCGACGACACGTGGGGCGACGGCACCCCGAACAACGCGCAGACCGCGGCCGCGGACGCGCACTACGGCGCCGCCGAGACCTGGGACTACTACAAGGACACCTTCGGGCGCACCGGCATACGCGGCGACGGCGCCGCCGCCTACTCCCGGGTCCACTACGGCAACAGCTACGTCAACGCCTTCTGGGACGACAGCTGCTTCTGCATGACCTACGGCGACGGGCAGAACAACCAGGACCCGCTGACCGCGCTCGACGTGGCCGGGCACGAGATGTCGCACGGCGTCACCGCCGCCACGGCGGGCCTCAACTACAGCGGTGAGTCCGGCGGCCTCAACGAGGCCACCTCGGACATCATGGGCACCGGTGTGGAGTGGTACGCCAACAACGCCAGCGACAAGGGCGACTACCTCATCGGCGAGAAGATCGACATCAACGGGAACGGCACCCCGCTGCGCTACATGGACCAGCCCAGCAAGGACGGCGGCTCCGCCGACTACTGGTCGTCAGGCGTCGGCAACGAGGACGTCCACTACTCCTCGGGCGTGGCCAACCACTTCTTCTACCTGCTCTCCGAGGGCAGCGGGGCGAAGACCATCAACGGCGTCAACTACAACTCGCCGACCTCCGACGGCCTCCCCGTCACCGGCATCGGCCGGGACAAGGCGCTGCAGATCTGGTACAAGGCGCTGACCGAGCAGTTCACGTCGACCACCAACTACGCGTCGGCCCGCACAGGCACCCTCGCGGCCGCCTCCGCGCTGTACGGCGCGAGCTCGCCCGAGTACAAGGGGGTCGAGAACGCCTGGGCCGGGGTCAACGTCGGTTCGCGCGACGGTGGGGGCGGCAACCCCCCGCCGTCCGGCAACGGGACGTTCGAGAACAGCAACAACATCAACATCCCGGACGGTTACGGCTCGGCGAGCTCCAGCGTCAGCGTGACCGGCATCAGCGGCGCGGCTCCGAGCAACCTCCAGGTGTCCGTGGACATCAAGCACAGCTACCGCGGTGACCTCGTGGTGGACCTGGTGGCCCCGAACGGCGCCTACGCCCGGCTGAAGAACTCCAGCCCGTACGACTCGGCCGCCAATGTGAGCGGCACGTGGACCGTCGACGCGTCCTCGGTGGCGGCGGCCGGCACCTGGAAGCTGCGGGTGCAGGACGTCTACACCGGTGACACCGGCTACATCGACGACTTCAAGCTCACCTTCCCGTAAACACGGGGGCGTACGTCGAGACGGCGCCGTCCCGGGTGGTCAGCCACCCGGGACGGCGCCGCCGTACGTACTCGGGCCGCGCGCTGCTGCTTCCCGCGCGCTGCTACTTCCCGCGCGCCGCCATCCGCGCCTTGCGGGCAGCCAGCTTCTCGTCGAACTTGGCGGCCTCTCCGTCAAGGCCGTTCATGAACAGGCCGAGCTCCTCCTGCGCGCGCAGCCCCTCGGGGCCGAGGCCGTCGATGTCCAGGACCTTCAGGTACCGCAGCACGGGCGAGATCACGTCGTCGTGGTGGATGCGCAGGTTGTAGACCTCGCCCACCGCCATCGCCACGGCGGCACGCTCGAACCCCGGCATGCCGTGTCCCGGCATCCGGAAGTTGACGACGACGTCGCGGACGGCGGCCATCGTCTCGTCAGGCGCGATCCCGAAGGCGGCGCCGAGCAGGTTGCGGTAGAAGACCATGTGCAGGTTCTCGTCGGTGGCGATCCGCGCCAGCATGCGGTCGCACACCGGGTCGCCCGACTGGTGGCCCGTGTTGCGGTGGGAGACGCGCGTGGCCAGCTCCTGGAAGGCGACGTACGCGACGGAGTGGAGCATCGAGTGGCGGTTGTCGGACTCGTACCCCTCCGACATGTGCGCCATCCTGAACCGCTCCAGCTCGTCGGGGTCGACCGCGCGGGACGCGAGGAGGTAGTCGCGCATCACGATGCCGTGCCGGCCCTCCTCCGCCGTCCAGCGGTGGACCCAGGTGCCCCAGGCGCCGTCCCTGCCGAACAGCGAGGCGATCTCGTGGTGGTAGCTCGGGAGGTTGTCCTCGGTCAGCAGGTTCACGACGAGCGCGGTCCTGCCGACGTCCGTCACCTTCGACTGCGCGCGCTCCCACGGTTCGCCGTCCTCGAACAGGCCGGGGAAGTTGCGTGCGTCGCTCCACGGCACGTACTCGTGCGGCATCCAGTCCTTCGCCACCTTCAGGTGCCGGTTGAGCTCCTTCTCCACCACTTCCTCCAGCGCGTACAGCAGTCGGGCGTCTGTCCACGCGTCCGAGCTGCCGAGGTGGGGAGAGGTGATGGTCACGGGTGCTCCTGGGGACGGGAAACTACCTACGGACTCGTAGGTTACGAAACCGTAGGTTAAAGAGCGGGTAAGACTATGGCAGGGACCGCGGCACTTCCGCGGCCGTTCACAGGGTTCGGCTACCCGACGCGACGCCGCCCATGCGCGCCCGTCCTTCACAACCGGCCGCTCGCCATCCGGATCGAGGACGCGGATCGCCGCAGGTCACGGCGGTGGCAGGAGCCGGTGTCCGGACCGCCGCCGGCAGGCGGAGCCGAGCGGGCCGGGTGTCCGCGCGGGGCGGCGCCGGGCGCGCGCGGAATCACACGTACAGGTCACGCAGCCGCACGGAGAGACAGGTCACACATCCCTCCAGCTTCTCGAACTCGCCGATCTCCACCGGCACCGGCTCGTACCCGTACCCCGCGAGCAGCTCCGCGGTCTTCGGCGCGCTCGCCGCCATCAGCAGCCGCGCGCCGCCGAGCAGCACCACGTGCGCGCCCGACGGCTCGGGCACCGGCAGGAAGCGCGGGAAGACCGTCGGCACGTCCACGAGCGGCTGGTACCCGATCACCGTGCCGTCCGGCAGCGCCGTCACGGCCGACTTCAGGTGCAGCACGCTGCTCACCGGCGCGGCGACGACCCGCGCGCCGAGCGGCTCGAACGCGGCGCGCACCTGCGCCACCCCGGCCGCGTTCGTTCTGCCGCCCTGGCCCACGTACACGGTGTCGCCGACCTTGAGCACGTCACCGCCGTCCAGCGTGCCCGGCTCCCACACCCAGTTGACCGAGCAGCCCAGCCGCGCCAGCTCCTCCTCGACGGCCGCCGTCTCCGGCCTGCGCACGGCGGCGCCCGGCCGGGAGATCAGCGCGACGTTGCGGAACATCACCACGGTGTCCTCGACGAAGACGCCGTCGGGGCACTCGTCCGCCGGCGCGACCTCGATCGTCTCCCAGCCATGCCGCGCGAGCGCCGTCGTGTAGCCCTCCCACTGGCGCAGCGCGAGCACCGCGTCGACGGGACTGCGTTCCAGATGCGTGACGAGCCCCTCGTCGAGGCGCGAGCTCGGCTGGCGGACGAGGGCTTTCCTGCTGGGCACGTGCTGGTCTCCCGATCCTGACGGCTTGCGGTCGCGCCCCATCATGGCGCGCGTGCCCGCCGCGGCGGAACGGGTGGTTCCCGAAGCGCCCGATCAGTAGGCGTCGCGCAGCAGTTCGGTGAGGGCCTGGTCCAGGTCGAGGTACAGGTGCTCGTGGCCCTCGGGGACCAGGAACCGCGAGCGGTCGAGGAACCGCCGCAGCTCCGACGAGCGCAGGTGCACCATCGCGGTGCCCTCAGGCGCGTGGAACTCGAGGACCGTGCGCCCGTACCCGAACGGCCTGACGCGCACGTCCCCGAGACCGGCGGGCGCGGACATGCCGGCGGCGAGCAGCTCGCGGGAGAACTCCCAGGTGACCTCGGTGCCCTCCAGGGTGGCGAGCGGCGGGAAGGCCATCCGCACGGTGAACGGATCGGTCCTGTCGTAGACCAGCGTCGCCGGGACGGTCTCCAGGTCGGGGGACGATGCGACGACGCGCGCCTGCACGGCCTGTTCGATCACAGGTGACATGGCTGCTCCCCTTTGGCGGCGCCGAGCGCGGCGGCACGTTGATGGCCCGGTTGCCTCTTATGACGTCGGAAGGACTCGTTCCGTGCCCGGGGCGGCCGCGTGAGTTGTGTCACCGTACGCACGTGCGCCCGCGACGGACCGGGACGTGGTCGTCCGGGGGCCTCCCCGCTAGCCTGTACCAGGCGGTAACATCGGGCCGCCACACCAGTTGTGCCAGAGGCGGCGGGAAGGGTGCCACGCGATGGAGATCTCGCTCCAGCTCGACCACAGGGGCGACCCGCGTGCGGCGTGCGACCAGGTGCCCGATCTCGAGGCGGCCGGGCTCGACGCCGTCTGGGTCGCCGAGGCCTGGGGCTTCGACTCCGCGACGGTCATGGGCTACCTCGCGGCCCGCACCGAGCGGGTGGCCATCGGCTCGGCCATCGTCAACGTCTACTCGCGAACGCCCGCGCTCATCGCCCAGACCGCGGCCGGCCTCGACGCGCTCTCCGGCGGCCGTGCCCTCCTCGGCCTCGGCGCCTCGGGACCCCAGGTCGTCGAGGGCTGGCACGGCAGGCAGTACGACAAGCCGCTCGGCCGCACCCGCGAGACCGTCGAGATCTGCCGGCGCGTGTGGCGGCGCGAGGTCGTCGAGCACCACGGCATCACCGACATGCCGCTGCCGCCCGAGAAGGGCGGCAGGCACGGCAAGCCGCTGAAGATGCTCACGCGTCCCGTACGCCCCCGCATCCCCGTCTTCCTCGCCGCCCTCGGGCCCGCCAACGTCGCCATGACCGCCGAGATCGCCGACGGCTGGCTTCCCCACCTCTTCCTGCCCGAGAAGGCGCACCGCGTCTGGGGCGAGCCGCTCGCCCGAGGCACCGCCAAGCGCGACCCGTCGCTCGGACCGCTGCGTACCGTCGCGGGCGGCATCCTCGCCATCGGCGACGACGCGGCGCGCCTGCGCGACAAGGCACGCCCCCAGATCGCGCTGTACGTCGGCGGAATGGGCGCGCGCGGCAAGAACTTCTACAACGACCTCGCCGTCGCCTACGGGTACGGGAAGGCGGCCGCCGAGATCCAGGACCACTACCTCGCCGGCAGGCTCAGGGACGCGGCCGCCGCCGTGCCCGACGAGTTCTGCGAACTGGCGACCCTGTGCGGCCCGGCGGGCTACGTGCGCGAGCGCGTCGAGGCTTTCCGTGAGGCCGGCGTGACCATGCTCAACGTCACGCCGGCAGGACCCGATCCGGCGCGGCTCGTGGAGACGGTCAAGAACTGGATCAGCTGACCCGCCGTCCCCCGTCCGTCTCTCCGACCCCACGAGTCTCCGAGTCTCCGACAGAAAGGCACCGCCGTGAGCACCGAAGCGTACGTGTACGACGCCGTTCGCACCCCGCGCGGACGGGGCAAGGCGAACGGTGCCCTGCACGGCACCAAGCCCATCGATCTCGTGGTCGGCCTCATCCACGAGCTGCGCCGCCGCTTCCCCGGGCTCGACCCCGCCGCGATCGACGACGTCGTCCTCGGGGTGGTCAGCCCCATCGGCGACCAGGGGTCCGACATCGCGCGGATCGCCGCGCTCGCCGCCGGCCTGCCCGACACCGTCGCCGGCGTACAGGAGAACCGCTTCTGCGCCTCCGGACTCGAAGCCGTCAACCTGGCCGCCGCGAAGGTGCGTTCCGGCTGGGAGGACCTCGTGCTCGCGGGCGGCGTCGAGTCGATGTCGCGCGTCCCCATGGGCTCCGACGGCGGCGCCTGGGCCATGGACCCGATGACCAGCTTCGAGGTGGGCTTCGCGCCGCAGGGCATCGGCGCCGACCTGATCGCCACACTCGGCGGCCACACCCGGCGCCACGTGGACGCGTTCGCGGCGCTGTCCCAGGAGCGTGCCGCGGCGGCCTGGAAGGACGGCCGATTCGACCGCTCGGTGGTGCCCGTGCGCGACCGGTCCGGCATCACCGTCCTCGACCACGACGAGCACATGCGGCCCGGCACCACCGTGGAGTCGCTCGCGGCCCTCAAGCCGTCGTTCGCCGGGATCGGCGACGCCGGCGGGTTCGACGCCGTCGCGCTGCAGAAGTACCACTGGGTCGAGGCCATCGACCACGTCCACCACGCGGGCAACTCCTCCGGCATCGTCGACGGCGCCGCGCTCGTGGCCGTCGGCTCCCGCGAGATCGGCGAGCGCTACGGACTGACCCCGCGCGCCCGGATCGTCTCCGCCGCCGTCACCGGCTCGGAGCCCACCATTATGCTGACGGGTCCCGCGCCCGCGAGCCGCAAGGCGCTCGCCAAGGCGGGTCTCGCCATCGAGGACATCGACCTGGTCGAGATCAACGAGGCGTTCGCGGCGGTCGTGCTGCGCTTCGTCGAGGAGATGGGCATCGGCCTCGACAAGGTCAACGTCAACGGCGGCGCCATCGCGATGGGCCACCCGCTGGGTGCGACCGGCGCGATGATCCTCGGCACGCTCGTCGACGAACTGGAGCGCCAGGAGAAGCGGTACGGGCTCGCGACGCTGTGCATCGGGGGCGGCATGGGCGTCGCCACCGTCGTCGAACGCGTCTGACCGCACGAACCGCGCCGCACGCCTCCGCGACACTCACGCCCGCACCCCCTCACGCCCGCACCCCTCACGCCCGCAACGGAGCCGCAGCATGAGCGAGTCCACCACCATCCGCTGGGAGCAGGACGAGACGGGTGTCGTCACGCTCGTACTCGACGACCCCGGCCAGTCCGCCAACACCATGAACGACGCGTTCCGCCACTCGCTCTCCGCGGTCGCCGACCGCGTCGAGGCGGAGCGGGACACCGTGCGCGGCGTGGTCGTCACCTCCGCCAAGAAGACGTTCTTCGCGGGCGGCGACCTCAGGGACCTGATCCGCCTGCGCCCCGACCAGGCCGAGCAGGTGTACGAGCGCGGCATGGAGATGAAGGCGGCACTGCGGCGCATCGAGACCCTCGGCAAGCCCGTCGTCGCCGCCATCAACGGCGCCGCGCTCGGCGGCGGTTACGAGATCGCCCTCGCCTGCCACCACCGCGTCGCGCTCGACGCCCCCGGCTCGCGCATCGGGCTGCCCGAGGTCACGCTCGGCCTGCTGCCCGGCGGCGGCGGAGTCGTGCGCACGGTGCGGCTGCTCGGCGTCGCCGACGCCCTGCTGAAGGTCCTCCTCAAGGGCACCAGGTACACCCCGCGCCGCGCCCTCGAAGCGGGCCTCGTGCACGAGGTCGCCGAGACGCCGGAGGAGATGCTCGCCAAGGCACGCGCGTACATCGACGCGCACCCCGAGTCCCAGCAGCCGTGGGACGCCAAGGGCTACCGCATCCCCGGCGGAACGCCCGCCGACCCGCGCTTCGCCGCCACGCTCCCCGCCTTCCCCGCCACCCTGCGCAAGCAGACGGCGGGCGCGCCGCTTCCTGCGCCGCGTGACATCCTCGCCGCGGCCGTCGAGGGCAGCCAGGTCGACATCGACACCGCCTTCGTGATCGAGTCACGCTACTTCGCGGGGCTCGCGACCGGCCGCACCGCGAAGAACATGATCCAGGGCTTCTTCTTCGACCTCCAGGCCGTCAACTCCGGCGCGAGCAGGCCGCAGGACGTCCCCCGGCACACGGTGCGCCGTGTCGCCGTGCTGGGCGCCGGGATGATGGGCGCGGGCATCGCCCACTCCTGCGCACGCGCGGGCATCGACGTCGTGCTGAAGGACGTGAGCCGCGAGGCGGCGGGCCGCGGCAAGGACCACGTGGCGGACCTGCTCGCGAAGGCCGTGGCCAAGGGCCGCACCACGGAGACCGAACGCGACCTGCTCCTGGGCCGGATCACGGCCACCGGCGACCTCGCGGAGCTCGCCGGGTGCGACGCCGTCATCGAGGCCGTCTTCGAGGACACGGCGCTCAAGCACAAGGTCTTCCAGGAGGTCCAGGACGTCGTCGCGCCCGGCGCCCTGCTCTGCTCCAACACCTCCACCCTGCCCATCACCGCGCTCGCCGAGGGCGTCGCACGCCCGGCCGACTTCGTGGGCCTGCACTTCTTCTCGCCCGTCGACAGGATGCCGCTCGTCGAGATCATCAAGGGGCGCGAGACGGGCGACGAGGCACTGGCCCGCGCCTTCGACCTCGTCCGGCAGATCCGCAAGACGCCGATCGTCGTCAACGACTCGCGCGGCTTCTTCACCTCACGCGTCATCGGCCAGTTCCTCAACGAGGGGGTCGCGATGGTCGGCGAGGGGATCGAGCCCGCGTCCGTCGAACAGGCGGCGGCGCAGGCCGGCTACCCCGCGAAGGTTCTCTCCCTGATGGACGAGCTGACGCTCACGCTCCCGCGCAGGATCCGCCAGGAGGCCAGGCGCGCGGTCGAGGACGCGGGCGGCACGTGGACCGCGCACCCCGCGGACGCGGTCGTCGACCGCATGGTCGAGGAGTTCGGCCGGGGCGGCAGGGCGGCGGGCGGCGGGTTCTACGAGTACGGGGAGGACGGCGCGCGCACCCGGCTGTGGCCCGGGCTGCGGACCCACTTCACGCGGCCCGGCGCCGGGATCCCGTTCGACGACATGCGGGACCGCATGCTGTTCGCCGAGGCGCTCGACGCGGTGCGCTGCCTGGACGAGGGCGTCCTGACGTCCGTCGCGGACGCCAACGTCGGCTCCCTGCTCGGCATCGGCTTCCCCGCGTGGACGGGCGGGGTGCTGCAGTACGTGAACGGCTACGAGGGCGGCCCCGCCGGTTTCGTGGCCCGGGCACGCGAACTGGCCGAACGCTACGGAGCGAGGTTCGAACCGCCGGCCACACTGGCGTCCCGCGCGGCGACGGGTGAGCGGTACGCGGACGCGTAACGCGCCCGGTCGCGTCCCGCGCCCGCCCGTCGGCACCTCCGCGGGCGCGCTGCCGCTGCCCGCGCTTCGGGGCCGTTGGGGGCGCGGCCCAGCGCCGGTGGGCGCGGCGCGGCGCCGCGCCCACCGCGGGCTCAGGCCGTCGACCTGCGCACCAGGGTCGTCGGCATGATCACCGAGTCGCCGTCGGGCGTCGTCGCCAGTGGCCCCGCCGCGCCCTCGCCGTCCAGCAGGCCCCCACCGTCCAGGCCGTGCAGCAGCAGCCGCGCCATCAGCCGGCCCTGCCCCTCCACGTCCTGCCGCACGGTTGTCAGGGGCGGGTCCGTCGACTCGGCCACCGAGTCCATGTCGTCGAAGCCGACCAGCGCCACGTCCTCCGGCACCCGGCGACCGTGCTCCTTGAGCACGCGCAGCGCGCCCGAGGCCATCAGGTCGTTCGCCGCGAACACCGCGTCCACATCGGGGCGCCGCTCCAGCAGGTGCGCCATGGCGCGCGCGCCGCTCTCCGGGGTGAAGCCGCCCTGCGCCACCAGCGAGTCGTCGTACGCCGCGCCGAGCGCGTCGCGGTAGCCGTCCAGCCGGTCGGTGCCCGACGTCTGGTCGCGCGGCCCCGCGATGTGCGCGACGCGCGTGCGTCCGAGGTCCAGCAGCAGCCGCACGGCCACCCGCGCGCCGCCGCGGTTGTCCGCGTCCACGTACGGCACGGCCTGCCGGTCGCGTGTCGCCGTCCACACCGGCCGCCCCCCGTACACCGTCGGGATCCCGGCGCGCCGGGTGATCGAGGGGATCGGGTCCTCGGTGTGCAGCGAGAAGGCCAGCGCGCCGTCGACGTGGCCGCCGGCGAGGTAGCGCGACACGCGGTCGAAGTCGCCGCTCGCCTCCACCAGCATCAGCACCAGCTGCGTGTCGTGCGCCGTGAGTTCCTTGCTGATACCGCGGATCTGCCGGAAGAAGAACGGGTCGGAGAAGATCCGCACCTCGGGCTCGGGGATGATCACCGCCACCGCGCCGGTGCGGCGGGTGACGAGCGTGCGCGCCGCGTGATTCGGGACGTACCCCAGCTCCTCGACCGCCCGGTGCACCTTGTCGACGAGCGACTGGCGCACCCCGGTGCTGCCGTTGACCACCCGGGACACCGTGGCCCGCGACACGCCGGCACGCGCGGCGACGGCCTCCAGGGTCGGGCGTGGACCTGACGGCGGTCTCGACCCGGCCGGTGGTTCCGGGCTCGTTTCCGGCACGGTGCGCTCCTACTCTCGCGATGCGCCACAGCCTAGGCCCTGCCCCACCGCCCCGTGACGGGCCGGGTGCCGGCCGGGTACGCCCGATATCCGGCTGCCCCTGCCGCGGCGGCCCGTTAAGCTCGTCGCCCTGATGACTGCCACGCTTGTAGCCAAGGCCCTCTCCGCGGGCCACGGCGGACGCTCCCTGTTCACCGGCCTCGACCTCGTCGTCGCGCCAGGCGACGTGATCGGACTCGTCGGCGCCAACGGCGCCGGGAAGTCGACGCTGCTGCGGCTGCTCGCCGGCCTCGACACGCCCGAGGAGGGCGCGCTGTCGCTGTCCCCGCCGACCGCGACCGTGGGCCACCTCCCGCAGGAGCCGGAACGGCGCCACGGCGAGAGCGTGCGCGCCTTCCTCGCGCGCCGTACCGGCGTCGCCGAAGCCCAGCGCGACCTCGACGCGGCGACCGCGGCGCTCGTCGAGGCCGCGCCCGGCGCCGACGACGCGTACGCGGCCGGCCTGGAGCGCTGGCTCGCACTCGGCGGCGCCGACCTGGACGAGCGCGCCGAGGAGGTCGCCGCCTCGCTCGGCCTCACCATCGGGCTCGACCAGCCGATGACCACGCTCTCCGGCGGGCAGGCCGCCCGCGCCTCGCTGGCCTCCCTGTTGCTGTCGCGCTACGACGTCTTCCTGCTGGACGAGCCGACCAACGACCTCGACCTGGACGGCCTGGAGCGGCTCGAAGCGTTCGTGCGCGGGCTGCGGGCCGGCACCGTGCTCGTCAGCCACGACCGCGAGTTCCTCGCCCGCACCGCCACCAAGGTCCTCGAACTCGACCTCGCGCAGCAGCGGACCGCGCTGTACGGGGGCGGCTACGAGGCGTACCTGGAGGAGCGGGAGACCGCACGCAGGCACGCGCGCGAGGAGTACGAGGAGTACGCGGACCGCCGCGGCGCTCTGGAGTCACGCGCGCACACCCAGCGCGCGTGGATGGAGAAGGGCGTCAAGAACGCGCGCAGGAAGTCGACCGACAACGACAAGATCGGCCGCAAGTTTCGTGCCGAGTCGACCGAGAAGCAGGCCGCGAAGGCACGCCAGACGGAACGGCTCATCGAGCGCCTGGACGTGGTGGAGGAGCCGCGCAAGGAGTGGCAGCTGCGGATGGAGATCGCTGCCGCCGACCGCTCGGGGGCGGTGGTCGCCACGATGAACGGCGCCGAGGTGCGGCGCGGCGGCTTCCGGCTCGGTCCCGTCACCCTCCAGGTCGACAGGACGGACCGCGTCGCCATCACGGGGCCCAACGGCGCGGGCAAGACCACGCTGCTCGGCGCGCTGCTCGGCAGGGTGCCGCTGGACGCCGGGCACGCGGTGCTCGGCTCGGGCGTGGTGGTCGGCGAGGTCGACCAGGCGCGGCGGCTGTTCCTCGGCGAGGAGACACTGCTGGACGCCTTCAGGGTGGCGGTGCCGGAAGCGGAACCCGGCGAACTGCGCACCCTGCTGGCCAAGTTCGGCCTCAAGGCGGACCACCTGACCAGGCCTGCCACCACCCTGTCGCCCGGCGAGCGCACCCGCGCCGCGCTCGCCCTGCTGCAGGGCAGGGGCGTCAACCTGCTGGTGCTCGACGAGCCGACCAACCATCTCGACCTGCCCGCCATCGAGCAGCTCGAGTCGGCGCTCGACTCGTACACCGGCACGCTGCTGCTCGTGACCCACGACCGCAGGATGCTCACGGCCGTGCACACGACACGCAGGCTCGACGTGGAGGCAGGCCGCGTCACCGAGCGCTGAGCCGGACGACGCGGCCCGCCACCGGGCTGCCGCGCCGCCGGCGACGCGGCGGTGACCTCCGCCTCAGCGGTCCTTGCCGAGCAGGCCCGCACGGCGCAGCGCGTCGGCCATGGCACTGTTGGCGGGGGCCGCGGCCTGGCCCGCCGTCCACCAGCTGCCCCACCTGGGCCGCGACCCGCGGGGCGCG
>NZ_JAGIQL010000074.1 GCF_017813245.1 Streptomyces montanisoli | reverse complement strand
CCCCCCGCCCCCCCCCCCCCCCCCCTCCCCCCCCCCCCCCCCCCCCCCCCCCTTCTCTCACGAAGAAGACGGCAGACCAGATGCATCCGTCACTGAAGTCCAGTGGTGTGCTCTTCGGTCCTGGCGCTACCGGCGCCGAGCGCCAAGCGGGAGCCCGGGTTCGGCCCCGACGCGGCGGGCCGAGTGCACCACGGGCGCGGGTAAGGGCCGACGGGCCCCGCCCTGCCCGGGGCGGGCGCTCCCGAGCCCGCACGGGGACGTGCCGGGCGCTACCCGCGCCCCGCGCGGTCCCGCGCGAGCGCCGCCTTCATCACCGCCTTCGCGATCGGCGCCGCCACCCCGCCTCCGCTGATGTCCGCCCGGTCGGCCTCCGCGTCCTCCACCACGACCGCGACCGCCACCGCCGGTGACGTCGCGTCCTTGGCCTGCGCCCAGGCGATGAACCATGCGTACGGCAGCCCCGCGTTGTGCACGCCGTGCTGGGCCGTGCCCGTCTTGCCGCCCACGGTCGCGCCCTTGATCGCGCCCTTGCCGCCCGTGCCGGCCCGCACCACGTTCACCATCATCTGCCGCAGCTTCCGCGCCGTCGCCGGGCTCATCACCCGCTTGTTGTACGTACGGTCCGGGTCACGCGACACGAGCCGGCCCGACGCCGTCTCCGTGTGGTCCACCAGGCGCGGGTACCTCAGCACCCCGCCGTTGGCGACGGCCGCCGAGACCATCGCCATCTGGAGCGGCGTCGCCGTCGTGTCGTACTGGCCGATGGACGAGAGCGCCAGCTGGTCCGGGCTCATGTGCTGGTCGAAGCGGGAGGCCGCGACAGGGGAGGGGATGCGCAGCGACGGGTCGTTGAAGCCGAACTTCTCGGCCGTGCCGACCATCTTCGCCAGGCCGACCTTCACGCCGAGCCCGGCCATCACCGTGTTGCACGACCAGGTGATCGCGTACTTCAGCGACGCGTTGCCGCAGCCGTCCGCCTCGTTGGGCAGGCTCGTGTCCGTGCCGGGCAGCGGGTAGGGCGCGGGGATGCCGGTCGGCGCGTCCACGTCCTTGACGACACCGGACTCCAGCGCGGCCGCCGCTGTGACGATCTTGAACGCCGATCCCGGCGGGTAGCTCTGTCTCAGCGCCCTGTTGAGCATGGGCTGCGTGTCCGTGTGGTTCAGGCGCGACCACGCGTCCGTCACCCGCCTCCCCGTGCCGGACAGCACGCCGGGATCGTAGGACGGGCTGCTGACGAGCGCGAGGATCCGTCCGCTCGCCGGCTCGATCGCCACGACGGCACCGCGTCGCCCTTTGAGCCCGGCGTAGGCGGCGCGTTGCGCCGGCTTCTCGATGGTGGTGACGACCTGGCCGCCTGCGCTGCGCGCGTGGGGGTGGTCGCCGGAGAACGAGAGGGGCGCGAGGCGCGGGTCGGAGCCGCCGAGGATGCCGTCCTCGGCGTTCTCGATCCCCGTCGAGCCGTACGTCTGCGAGACATAGCCGGTGACGGGCGCATACAGCGGGCCCTGGGTGTACGTCCGCTCGTACCTGAGGCGCTGGTGGGTGTCGCGGGAGCCGGTCACGGGCGAGCCGTCCACCAGGATGTTGCCGCGTGGCCTGCCGAACCGATCCACGGTGGGGCGCGGGTTGCCGGGGTGCTTGTCCAGGCTCTCGGCCTCGACGCCCTGCACGCGCACGGCGTTGGCCAGCAGCGCGACGAGGAGCAGGAGGCAGAAGGCGGCGGTATGCCTGATCTGACGGGTCACCTTTTGCCGCCTTCCGGTGCGTGGGCACGCTCGGGTGTGCCGGACTTCTGGCGCGGGCTGCCCGCGGCCCGCCGGACGATCCGGAACTTGCCGCTCCACCAGCCGCCGGGCTCGTCTCCGGGCCCGAGCACGGGCCGTGGCGTCCTGGCGCGCGACCGCGCGGCGTCCGCGTCGTCCTGGTCGGGGGCCGAGGCGTCACGCGGTGCCGGTGCCGGTGCCGGTGCAGAGGCCGGTGCCGGTGCTGCGGCGGATGCCGGTGCTGCGGCGGATGTCGTGCTCGTGGCCGGTGCCAACTCCGGGTCGGCAGAGTCCCCGCCGAGTGGCCCGTCCGTGGCGGCCGCGTCCGTCTCCAGGGTCGGGACCGCGGTACGGGCGTCCCGGCCCCGCGCCATGGCGGTCGCGCCCGCGCCCGCCCTCGTCTCCGCCCTCGGCCTCGTCCCCGTCTCCGCCTTCGGCGCCGCGGCGCCGGACCGCTGTGCGGCACGCCGATCGCCGTGCGCGGCGCCTCCGTCCAGGACGGGCACACGCGACCGGGCGTCCGCGCCACGCGCGCCGGAGCCGGGCGGCGGCGCCCCCTCGACCGCGTTCGCGGCCCGTACCGGCCGTGCCTTCGCGTCCCGCAGCCCCCCGAGCCGCGCCCTCGCACGCCGCAGCCCCCCGAGCCGCACCGTTTCCAGGACCTTCTCCAGGACCTTCTCCCGGGCCTTCTGCCGGCCGGCCCGCCGGGCGTCCGGCGTGAGGACGAGCAGAGCCGGGCGGCGGGGGGAGTCCGGGCCGGAGTCCCCGCCGGACGACGGCCGGCCGGAGCCGTAGGCCGGTTCCCGCGCCTCCGCCGGCCGCGGCCTGCGCGCCGAGTCGCTGATGCGCATCAGCAGCGCCACGATCACCCAGTTGGTGACCACGGACGAACCGCCCTGGGCCAGGAACGGCATCGCCATGCCGGTCAGCGGGATCAGCCCCATCACGCCGCCGGCGATCACGAAGACCTGGAGCGCGAGGAGCGACGACAGCCCCACCGCGAGCAGCCGGCCGAACGGGTCGCTCGACACGAGCCCGGTGCGCAGGCCGCGCGCCACCATCAGCCCGTACAGCAGAAAGATCGCGCTGAGGCCCACGAGCCCCAGTTCCTCGCCCGCCGTGGCCAGGATGAAGTCGGACTTCGTCGCGAACCCGATGAGGGTCGAGTGGCCGAGGCCCAGGCCCGTCCCTGTGATCCCGCCCGCCGCGAACGAGAACAGCGACTGCGCCAGCTGGCCCGGGCCGATGCCCGCGTCGATGGAGGCGAAGGGGTGCAGCCAGTCCTCGACCCGGTTGTGCACGTGCGGTTCGAGCGACCCCGCGGCGAACGCGCCGACGGCGGCGAGCAGGAGGCCGATCGCGATCCAGCCGGTCCGCCCCGTCGCGACGTACAGGAGGATGACGAAGACGCCGAAGAACAGCAGTGACGTGCCGAGGTCACGTTCGAACACGAGGACGACGACGCTCAGCAGCCACACGGTGACCAGTGGTCCAAGCACCCGCCCGTTCGGCAGTTGCAGCCGCCCGAAGCGGCGGCCCGTGCAGGCGAGGGTGCGGTGGTTGGCGGCGAGGTACGAGGCGAAGAAGAGGGCCAGCAGCACCTTGGCGAACTCGCCCGGCTGGATGGAGAGCTGGTCGATCCTGATCCAGATCTTGGCGCCGTTCACGGCGGGGAAGAGGATCGGCACGATCATCAGGGCGAGGGCGCAGACGACCGACAGATACGCGTACCGCTGGAGCACCCGGTGGTCGCGCACCATGACGACGACCGCCATGAACAGCGCCATCCCGAGCGCCGACCAGACCAGCTGGGTGGGGGCCGACGGATCGCCGGACGCCTCCTGGTCCAGCCGGTAGATCAGGACGAGCCCGAGCCCGTTGAGCAGGACGGCGATGGGCAGCAGCAGCGGGTCGGCGTGCGGCGCGAGGAAGCGGACCACGAGGTGCGCGAGGAGCGACAGCACCCCGAGCCCCAGGGCGTACCCGGCGACGTCGGGCGGCACGGCGCCGTCCCTGTCGAGCCCGACGGCGGCGTACCCGGACACCGCCACGAGGACGGCGCAGACGAGGAGCAGCAGCTCGACGCCCCGGCCAGCGGGGGCACGGGGCGCGGGCTGTGTCGGTGCGGACATGGCGGCAACGTAGCAAGCAGACATGCCTTATGTCTGTTTATGTAACGATATAAGGCATGTCGATACGGCGCTCGGCTCTGTCGCCCTCACTCATGTGCCTGACAGGTCAGCAAAAGCGCGGAGCCGGCCCGATGTTGTCGATGTACCGCGCGGAGCCCCACGCCCAGGTGCCGTCCGTCAGCAGGTACCAGCGGTCGTTCCCGTCGACGTTGTCGCCGCGCGTCTTGCAGAAGATGTGCACGATGCTGCCGTACTGCGCCAGGCCGATGACGCGGCTGCTGCGCGTCGGCTTGTCGCGCAGGTAGAGCCCGCCGTGGGCGACGACCCGGCCCTTGTAGCGGCCGCCGTCGTCGTGGCCTCCGTTCCACGCCTGGCCGGCCGGTTGCTGACGCCCGTTCGGCGCCTGCGCGTGGTTCGCGGCCTGCGCGTGGTTCGCTGCCTGCGGGTCGCGCGGCGCCTGCTGGCTCTGGGTGGTGTGGTTCGCCGGGGTCTCGTCGGCGGCCGCGGGGACGGTGGCGAGGGCGGCGGTGGCGGCGAGGGTGACTGCGGCGAGAGTGGTGGCACGGAGGCCGAGGGAACGCCGTGGCATCGTTACTCCTGGTGACCTGAGGGGGCGAGAAGCCGGCGATTCCGGCCAGTGGCTCGCCCGATTCACGCTAGTTTCGTCACATTGAGCCCGCAAAACTTCACGCTGTGTGCACACTCTTGAGTTGCCCTCGACGCGATTCCGTGCTGGGCGCGCGAGCGCGCCCGCCGGGCGGCCGCCCCTATGCGGCCGGACCGCTCCCGTGCGGCGCGTGCTGCCCGGCCCCCGGCTGCGGCTGCCCGGCGCCCGCGCCGCCCTGGGCGGCCGTGGCGAGGAGCCCGTCCGCCTGCTCCTTGGGCACCTGCTGCTCGGCGCCGCAGAACGTGCACTGCGTCGCGTACTTGGTGGATATCGGGAACAGCGGGATGAAGAAGAGCGTGAACTTCATGACCCGCTTGCGCAGCGTGTGCGCTGACGGGTTGCCGCAACGGCCGCAGACGAGCGTGAGGATGGCGAGTTGCTGCAGGTACGTCCTGGTGCCGAACAGAATGATCATCGCAATGACTCCTTCGGATGGGGGACGTGCCTGATGCGCCGTCCTGATGAGTGTCCCGCACGCCACTGACACTCCTCTCCGCGGGTAGCGGCCCGTCACGAGGGGAGCGCCGCACCGCCCTCGAACAGGGGCGCCATCAGATCCCCGTGCTCGTCCAGCCGTCCGGGGATGTCGTCCATGAGGAAGGCGAGGCGCGCGCGTCCCTCGGCGCAGGCGGCCACCTCGTCCCAGGTGACGGGCGCAGAGACGGTGGGTCTCTCGCGCGCGCGGACGGTGTAGGGGGTGGCGGTCGTCTTGGCCGCGCTGTTCTGGCTGTGGTCGACGAAGACCTTCCCCGGGCGCAGGGAGCGCGTCATCCGGTGCACGACGAGCGACGGCATCGCCGCCTCCGCCTCCTGGGCGAGCCTCTTGGCGTACGCGGACACGTCGGCGGAGGGCGCGGGCCTGACGGGCACCAGCAGGTGCACCCCTTTGGCGCCGGACGTCTTGGCGTAGGCGTGCAGGCCGTCGGCGTCCATGCGTTCCCGCAGCCACAGGGCCACGCGGCAGCACTCGGTGACGGACGCGGGGGCGCCGGGGTCCAGGTCGAACACGATGCGGTCGGCGACGGCGGGGGCGGCGGCCCGCCACTGGGGCGTGTGGAACTCCACGACGAGGTTTGCCGCCCACATCAGGGCCGCGAGCCCGTCCACGACGACCTGGCGGCCCCGGTCGCCTCCGCGGCGGGCCGAGCGCGGGACGTCCGCAACTTTCACCCAGTCCGGCGTACCGGGCGGTGGATTCTTGGAGAAGAACGTCTCGCCCTCCGCACCGTCCGGGTAGCGCAGGAACGAGGCGGGGCGGCCGGCGAGATGGGCCAGCAGGGGCGCGGCCGTACGGGCGTAGTGGTGCAGGAGCTCACCCTTCGTGGTGCCCGTGGCGGGATACAGCACCTTGTCGAGGTTGCTGAGCGTGAGCCGCCGCCCCTCCACCTCCGTGATAGGCGTCATAAACTAAGAATCCCACGCAATACGGCCACAACTCTCGAAAGGGGTGAACAGTGCGATCGATCTGGAACGGCGCCATCTCCTTCGGGCTGGTCAGCATCCCCATCAAGCTGATGAACGCGACCGAGAACCACTCCGTGTCCTTCCGGCAGATCCACAAGGAGGACGGGGGACGCATCCGCTACCACAAGGTGTGCGAGCTGGACGACCACGAGGTCACCACGGCGGAGATCGGCAAGGGGTACGAGGACGCCGACGGGTCCCTCATTCCGATCACCGACGAGGACCTGGCGGCGCTGCCGCTGCCGACGGCGAAGACGATCGAGATCGTCGCGTTCGTCGCGGCGGACAAGATCGACCCGCTCCAGATGGAGACGGCCTACTACCTCCAGGCGAACGGCGCGCCGGCCGCCAAGCCGTACACGCTGCTCCGCGAGGCACTGAAGAGGAGCGAGAAGGCCGCCGTGGCCAAGTTCGCGCTCAGGGGCCGCGAACGGCTGGGCATGCTGCGCGTGGTGGACGACGTGATCGCGATGCACGGCCTGCTGTGGCCGGACGACATCCGCGGGGCGGAGGGCGCGGCACCCGACGAGGGTGTGACGGTCCGCGACAAGGAGCTCGACCTGGCGGACGCGCTGATGAACACGCTCGGCGAGATCGACCTGGACACCCTGCACGACGACTACAGGGAGGCCGTCGAGGAGCTGGTCACGGCCAAGGCGGAGGGCGCCCCCGCCCCGACGCCGGCGCGCGAGGAAGGGGGCGGCAAGGTGATCGACCTGATGTCGGCCCTGGAGAAGAGCGTCCGCGCGGCCCAGGAGGCGGCAGGGGAGCAGGGCGACGAGAACGCCGAGGTCACGCACCTCAAGGACCGCAAGCAGCCGCGCAAGAAGACGCAGAAGAAGACGGGCAAGAAGACCTCGGCGTGAACGCGAAATACCAGTTCACGAGGGAGCCCCGGAAGCTGGTAAGGTTCCTGACGTCGCCCCGAGGGGCGGCAGCGCCCCCGTAGCTCAGGGGATAGAGCAACGGCCTCCGGAGCCGTGTGCGCAGGTTCGAATCCTGCCGGGGGCACTTCGCATAGACCAGCGTGATCAACCCGCTGACCTGCACGAGTGCCACGTATGAAGAGCCGGACCCAGTCCAACTGAGTCCGGCTCTTCGTCGTTGTCAGTCACTGATCGCGAGTGAGTGGCGAGTGGCTCACGCGGACCCCGTGGCGGGATGCGCCCTCCTCACGACCTGCTCGATCTTCTGGTCGTCCAGCTCCTCGTGTCTGTCGGTACAACCTTCGTAGCGGCGGTGGACGACCTCTGGGGAGTTCCCCGCCCGTCGGGCCACTTCCATGACCGGAGCCCCAGCGTGACGCGACCGTTCGGAGATGCTGCCAAAGACGGGGTCGGCCCGCCGCTGTCCAAGGTGGGCCTCAGCTCGCTACCAGTCAGGACGCTTAACCCAATCGCTGCGCGATCGTCCTGGTGGCTCGGTGCAGAACGGCTAGTCACACATGGCCCCGGTCAGGCGGGCACAGCACCTGTTGAGCAACGTTTTGGTCATGAAAGGTCCACGCGGTCTTTACATAGAGCTCACAAATCCGGTTAGCTGACGAGTCGTCTGGCGCTGAAGCAAGAACACGGCTGCACAGCAACAGTTTTGAGTGCCCGTTAGTTTCTGGGGTGGGGGAGTTTCGTGGCACGTTTGGTGTCGCTGCGTGATGCGTGCGTGGCTCGTGATGATGTCCTCGAAGGCGGGTTGGCGGACAACCACTTCGCAGCCCAACTGGACAAAGTGGTCCGCGACGCGGAGCACTACCCCGTGTACGGTGATGCGGAAGCGTTCTTCGCTCAGACCTACCCAACAAGCGGCCTGAAGACGCTGCTCACCAAGGCCTTTGGTCGGCTTAGCGGAGCGAAGGGTACGGCGGGGGAGAACGGCGTGCTACGCCCGACGACCTCGTTCGGCGGCGGTAAGACCCATGGTCTGACCGCCGTCTACCACCTCGCCAAGGGTGCCCGGCCGTCCAACATTGCCGGATTCCTCGACCCGATTCTGCTTCCCGACGGCCCGGTCCAGGTTGCGGCCCTGGTCGGTGACGCACTCGATCCCACTGCAGGGCTTGAGACCAGCGGGCATCGCACCTACACGATGTGGGGTGAGATGGCCGCGCAGATCGGCGACGAGGCGTTCCCGGCGATGGAGGCGAACGACACCCAACGCACGGCACCTGGCACCGCCACGATCAAAGCCGCCTTCGGTGGCAAGCCGACGGTGGTGATCGTCGACGAGATCGCCAAGCATCTGCGTGCCGTGACCTCCTCCGGCAGCGAGGACGTACGCCGCATGGCCGGCGCGATCCCTGTCTTCCTCGGCAACCTCTTCGAGGTCGCCTCCGACCCGACCAACAGGGTCTCGGTCATCATCACCCTTGCCGCGACCACCAATGCGTTCGGTGCGGAGACCACCGAGATCAGCGAGCTGACCGGTGAGGAAAGGGAGAAAGCCGACGCCGCCAACACTGCCTCGGTCAAGGCCGCCCAGGAGACCGGTGACGTGCTGACCCGTGCGGTCCGGCCGAGCGCGGTGATCAAGCCGGCCGATGACAACGAGATCGGGGAGATCCTCAAGAAACGCCTCTTCGCCTCCGTCGACGAGGACGCCGCCAGGGCGGCCGGGGAGGCCTACAGGGACTTCTACCAGCAGCTCGCCAAGACCGAGCAGCTCGCTGGCGGCGCCGAGCACCCGACGTCCTATGGCGACCTGGTCACCAAGACCTACCCGTTCCACCCCGAGCTGGTCCGCGTCCTCGACAAGCGCCTGGGCAACATAACGAACTTCCAGCGCGCACGCGGGGCCCTGAAACTCCTGGCCGAAGTCGTTGCCAACATCTACGCCACCCATGACGACACCGCGATCATCAACGTCGGCGACATCGACTACTCCAACGAGCCCGTCCTCAACCACCTCACCGACGGTCTCGGCCGCGCCGAGTACGCGAGCGTGGCCAAGGGCGACTTCGCTTCTATGGCCTCCCACGCGGCTGCCGTCGACGCCGATGTCTTCCCCGGCAAGCCTGCCTACGCCACCCGTGTAGCCCGTACCGTGTTCACCCACTCTCTGGAGATGGTCTCCACCGCAGGGGCGGGCCGCAACGACTGGCTGGTCGGCACCCTGCGCCCCGGCGAGGACGCCACCATCTTCGAGAAGGCGCTGACCGAGTCGGAGAGGGTCTTCTGGCACCTGTCGTACGACGGCGCTCGCTGGCGCTTCAACATCGAGCCCAACGTCAACGCCATCATCGAGACCGAGAAGCGCAACGTCGCCAACACCGCGGTCGCCGCTGAAGTCGACAGCCGGATACAGAAGGCCTTCGCCAATGACGGTGGCGTTACCGCGATCCACTTTCCGTCAGGCCCTGCTGAAATTCCGGACAAGGACGCGTTGCGCGTGGTCGTGCTCGACCATGATGTCGTCACCGTCGACCCGGGCCACGCCGACCAGCCGCCGGCGCAGATCGTGGAGATGCTCGACAAGGCCGGATCGGTCGGCACGCCGCGCAAGTACCGCAACTCCCTGGTCTTCGCCCTGGCCGATGCCGAGCAGGTCCATGTACTGAAGGACCGGGCACGTGCCCTGATCGCCTCCAAGAACCTCACTGCCGATACCCACCGGCTGGGCCAGTTCAGCGAGGGGGTCCGCAATAAGGTCGAGGCCTACGACATGGAGGCCCTCCTCCAGGTGCGCATCGCGGTCGCCCGGTGCTTCAAACACATCTACTACCCGGCCGATGAGAAGGCCACCGGCTACCTGCGCCACCGCGAGCTCCCCGCTCAGGCCCAGGGCGACCCGAAGAACGCCATATCGTCAGTCGTCACCCTGCTGGAGGACGAGGACAAGATTCGCAACAGTCCGTTCACGGCCTCCTTTCTGCGCACCCGCACCTGGGCCAACAAGGAGGCCACGAGTACGGCCGCGATCGCCGACTACTTCTGGGCCGACCACAAGGCCTCCATCGTCCGCAACACCTCCCTGCTGCGTGACGCGATCATCAACGGCGTCAACCACGACGGCTGGGTCTACTACGACTCGGCCAGCGGCAAGGCTTATACGGTCAACAACCAGGCCGGCATGTCGATCACCTTCAGCGCCGACACCGAGGTCATGACCACGGCCGAGGCACAGAAGCGCGGTCTGCTGGTCCGAAAACCCACCCAAGCCGACCTCCGCTCGGTACTCACCGGCGACCAGTTCACCGGTGCCGACCTCCGTGCTCGCCTCGAGGCAGCCTGTGGCGGCGAGCCCACCAAGACAGACGTCCTCGACCTGCTGGCCACCGCCGTCCAGTCCAGCGAGTACAGCTGGTTCGTCGTCACCGACACCGAGCCTGCCGCCGGCGTCCGGGCGCTCTCACCCTCGGCGATCAAGGACAAGGGCCTCGACAGCCTCCACGTCCTGCCCCGCGCGACCGCCGACGAGATCGACATCCAGGTCCCCACTCGCACCGCCACTTCCAAGACCTTCGCCGCGAACGGTCCCGGCGGCGCAGCCATGCAGACCCTGCTCGACGCCGTCTCCGACTACGCGATCCGAACTATCAAGACCCTCACCATGAAGGTGAGCGCGGATGCCGCTTCCGGAACGAGCGACATCGACCTCGCCGTCGCCTCGCTCGGCATGCTGCAGAAGCAGGCCATCACCGTCCGCTCCACCATCCGCGCCGAATACAAGGGGCTCACCGGAGGCGGCATCCAGTTCCAGGGCACGGCGGAGCGCGCCGCCTTCCAGATGGCCTACGGCCACGCCAAGAAAGCGTTCACCGCCGCCACAAAGATGGTCGGCGACGTCACCCTCACCTTCCGCTTCGACCCGGCACTCGACGTCGACGACCCGCAGTTCGCACAGATCCACGACGTCATCAAGAAGCTCGGCATGAAGAGCACAACGATGAGCGCCGAGGTGACCAAGTGACCACGCTCCAGCGCGCGATGACCGCTCCGAGCCGACGGCTCGCTGCCGTGGACGGCGCCCGCGGTTTCCGCCTCGTCGTGAAGCCCGGCCGCGGCGAGACGTACGGCCTCACCATCGAGGAGACGTTCGGCGAGGTGGGCTCCGCCCTCGCCACGGCGGTCGCCACCCTCACTCCGCAGCAGACAGGCCGCGTCGTCGACGCCCTCTTCGCGGCGGTGAGGAGATCGGGCCACCGACCTAGCGTGCTGACCTTCACCCGCAGGGCACCCATCCGGCTCGCCGAACCAGACGGCGTACGCCTGACCCTGATCCTGCTGGCCACCCAGCCCATCGAGAAGCACCAGCGCGTCCGAGCCCTCGTCGCCGGCATCAACGCCATGAGCACCGAGGAGACCTACTACTGGTACTCCAAGTGCATCGGCGTCGACGCCAACCGCGCCCGCAAGGCTCTCCGTACCCTGCTCTCTGACAACTGAAAGAGCCACCCCATGAGCTCCAAACCACGTGTCCTCATCGAGGACTGGCTCCCCGTCGCCGAACTCGGCATCGAGTCCCGTCGCGAACGCGGCGCCGCGTCAGCGCTCCCGCCACTCTCCTTCCTTCACATCTGGTGGGCCCGTCGCCCCCTGGTCGCCTCCGCCGCCGTTGCTCTCGCGGGTGTCCTCCCCGCGTGGTCCGAGGAGCTCGCCAAGGCGTTTCCCGACGCCGTCGAGCTCCAGGACGAGGCCGCTTACCGCCGCTGGCTGCTTCACCTGGTCGGCATCTGGGGTAACCCGGTGCACGGGCGGAAGGTTATCGACGCGGCCAAGGTCACGGGCGCGAAGCTCAAGGGCAACGGATACGGATACAAGCAGGCTTTTCGCAACGCTATCCCGCGCAAGGACATCGACCTTCTCCACGCTGTGCTCATCCACACTTGGGGGAAGCTCCCGACGCTGGCCGACCCCACAGCCGGTGGCGGCAGTATCCCGTGGGCGGCGTCCCGCCTCGGGCTCCCGGTTGTCGCCAACGACCTCAACGGCGTGGCCGCTAGCGTGCTCAAGGCTGGCGTCGAGATCCCCGCCATCAAGGGACTCGATCTTGTTCCGGAGTTGAGGAAGTGGGGGCAGGTTCTTGTCGCGCGCATCGAGAAGCGGCTGAAGGAGTACTTCCCGCTCCAGGGCGGCGAGAGCGTTATCGCCTACATCTGGGCCAACGCCATCCCCTGTCCCCGTACAGGCCGCCTCATACCGCTTCTACCCGACAAGTGGCTCCGCAAGACCGCAGGCAAGGAAGCGGCCGTTCGGATGCTCACCGAGTACGATGGCGTCGAGCTCCCCGAGCCGATCTTTGAGGTTGCCTTTGGCAAGGACGTTGACAAGACCGACGCTTCCACCGGCACCACAGCCCGGGGCAAAGCCATCTCGCCCTACGACAACCTCGTCATCGACGGCGACTACATCAAGCAGGCCGCCCAGGCCGACCAGATGAAGCAGGTCCTCTATGCCGTCGCAATCCGCAAGCCCTCGGGCGAGCGTACCTTTCGCGCCCCCACGCGAACCGACCTCGACGCCATCGCTGCCGCTACGTCGAAGCTTGAGGAGGTGAAGGATCTGTGGCAGCAGACGGACATCTTGCCTTCCGAAGAGATCCCGGTAGAGGCCAACTATGATCGTGGCCATCGCATGTACGGAATCAACACCTGGCTCGACTTTTTCACGCCGCGCCAAGCCCTGGCGCATGGGGCCTTCAGCGGAGAGTTTGCACGCATCGTGCCTGAGGTCCAGGAGTCTCTGGGTAAGTCGGCGGATGCCGTTCTCTTCGAGCTTGCCCTGATGCAGGGTAAGGCACTGAACTGGAACTCCCGGGCCTCTACGTGGGACGTATCGCGTCAGAAGATGCGTAGCGTCTTCGAAAAGCACAACTTCTCTTTCAAGTGGACATTCGCCGAGTTCGAAGGTGCGGCCGCGCTCTATTCCTGGACGCTAGACCAGCTGCTCGACGCCTACGGTGGCATCGCTCAGTTGCTCGACGAGACTGGCGTGTCTGACAGCGACCTCGAAGATCGGTTGAGCAGGAACGTATCCATCCTGCAGGCTAGCGCCACTGACCTTGATCTTGAAGGCGGCTCAGTAGTCCATATATGTATGGATCCGCCGTATTACGACAATGTCATGTACGCAGAGTTGGCTGACTATTTCTATGTCTGGGAGAAGCGTACTCTTGGGCGTCTCATCCCTGACTACTTCCGCGACGACTTGACTGACAAACAGAACGAGGCTGTGGCTAACCCGGCGCGCTTCGTGGCGATGGGGAGCCGCCGGAAGGAACTGGCTGAGCTCGACTATGAGACGAAGATGACCAGTATCTTCGAGGAGTCGCGTCGCGTACTCGCCGATGACGGCATCCTGTCGGTTATGTTCACCCACAAGCGCGCTGAGGCGTGGGACACCCTTGGAATCGGCCTAATGCAGGCCGGCTTCACGATCGAAACATCGTGGCCAATCAACACCGAGTCCGAGGTGTCATTGCACCAGGCCAATGTTAACTCGGCGGCGTCCACAATCATGCTGGTATGTCGCAAGCGTGATGAACGGGGCGATAAGATAAAAATTTACCTCGATGATATCGAACAGGATATCCGACGTACAGCCCGCGAGGCGGCCACCCGGTTCCAGCATGACGGCATCGAGGGCGTCGACCTGCTGCTGTCGACATACGGTCCGACGCTCTCGGTGATCTCGCAGAGCTGGCCCGTCTATTCGTCGACCCCGGACGAGCACGGCCGCGACAAGCTGCTGCGGCCTGAGGAGGCCCTTGCTCTGGCCCGCGAGGAGATCGTGGACCTGCGTCGCTCCCGACTGATCGGGAAGGCGTCGAAGGTCGACACGCTCACAGACTTTGTGCTGCTGGCCTGGGACACCTTTGCTGCCCGCGAGTTCCCCTACGACACCGCCCGCCTCCTGGCACTCGCCGTCGGTGGGCTCGACATCGACCAGCTCCAGCGGGCCAAGGTGGTCTCAAAATCCGCTGGCAAGGTCACCCTGCTCACCCCCAGCGAGCGGGTGCGGCGTGGTGGCGAGGCAGCCGCCCCCGGCGTACGACCCGGGGCTGCCTCGTTCGACTACGTCATCGACGCAGTTGACACGGCCCTGTACATCGCCGAGCACGATGGCATGCCGGCCGCGAAGCGATTCCTCGACAAGCACGGCTACATCAATGACGCCGGGTTCATCTCCACCCTGCAGGGTCTGGCAAACGCGATACCGCGCACCAAGGCCAAGGGGGAGTGGGTTGTGTCCGAGGCCGGGCGCCTTGACACCCTGTGCACGCTCTACTTCCCCGATGTGACCCTGCCGGACGCCACCGACGTGGCCACGCTGGTCGAGGACAAGCCCGACGCGCTCTTCGAGATGGAGTGAGGTTGGTCGAACACGACGACGCCCTGTTTCCCGGTGCCGCCGCCAAGCCGGCGGCACCGGCGCAGGACGGTCTCTTCGAGCACGATCCTGCCACGGCCGAAGACTCGTTCCGCAGCGTGACGCTGAAGGCGATGTACTCGCCCGACGATGCACCGTTCGAGACGTTCTACGAGCCCTTGCTTTCCAGGGCTGTCGCCTACGACCGTGCGGTCGGCTACTGGTCCGGGGCAGAGCTGCAGTTTGCCGCGCAGGGCACGGCGTACTTCATCGCCGGTGGCGGAGTGATCAGACTCATCGTGGGCGCGCAGCTCAGCAAGAAGGACGTCGACGCAGTGCTTTCCGGTGCTCCGCTCGACGATGTTGTCGCCGAGCGGCTATTGGCTGACCCGGGCCTGGAGGGCACGAAGATCGTGCAGAGCGAGCATCTCAGTGTGCTGGCCTGGATGGTAGCCAACGACCGGCTCCACATCCGTGTCGGCATCCCGGTCGACAAGTATGGTCACCTGCTCACCCACCATGAGTCGGGCCGCTACTTCCACACCAAGTACGGCATTTTCACAGACCGTTACGGCCACGAGGTCGCGTTCAGCGGCTCCAACAACGCGTCGGTCACCGCATGGGTGAAGAACCACGAGACCTTCGACGCCTACCGCTCCTGGCGTACCGAGTCCTGGGAGGACTACGGCGCTCCCAAGAAGCGCGCGTTCGAGCAGCACTGGCGCGCCAACCCCGACCAGGGCTGGGCGATCATCGACCTGCCCACCGCCGTCCGGGAACACCTGATAGAGCACGCGCCCGACGCTCCGCCGTTCCCCTTTAACACGCCAGTGCCGCAAGTGCCCCAGCCGAGGGGTGCGGAGGCGGCTCTTGAGGCACCGCCTGCCGACGTGGACGTCGATGTCCAGGCGGCCTGGGACGAACTGGTCGCCCTTCGGGATGCGCCGAAGGCGTCCGCATGGACTGGCGTGGGTACCGCGTGGGCTCAGCCGCTGCCACACCAGGCCGAGCTGATCCACCGGGTGGTGTCGACGTACCCGCGCGGCTATCTCTTCGCCGACGAGGTGGGGCTCGGCAAGACCGTCGAGGCGGGAATGGTGTTGCGTGAGCTCTTCACCTCCGGCCGGGCGAAGAAGGCGCTGCTGCTGGTGCCTGCCTCGGTGATGAAGCAGTGGCAGGAAGAGCTCCACGAGAAGATGAACATCGATGTCGCCCGCTACGACAAGGGAGGCTTCATCGACCGGTTCGACCAGCCCATCGCGACCGATCCGAAGGCGAACCCGTGGTCGGCCTTTCCGATCGTGCTTGCCTCCTCCCACCTCGCCCGCCGCCGCAGTCGCCGTACCGAGATCCTTGACGCCGGACCGTGGGACGTCGTCCTCGTCGATGAGGCCCATCACGCCCGTCGCCGCGGCTCCAAGGCGACCGACACTCCCAACTCCCTGCTCGTCCTCCTCCAGGAGATGAAGAAGCGCAACCTGTGGCGTGCGCTCTACCTCGCCTCGGCAACCCCGATGCAGATGCACCCGCATGAGGCCTGGGACCTCATCGAGCTCCTCGGGCTGCCGGGCAAGTGGGGTGAGCAGGCGTTCTTCTTCACGCAATACTTCACCTACCTCAGTGACCCGCCCGAAAGGCGCGGCTGGAAACTCATCTGCGACATGTTGGAGGACTACTTCTCCGACCCGCTCGCCGAACGCGACACTGAGCTGGAGCGGCAGATCGACAATGCGCTCGGATGGGCCGACGCATGGACGGTGACCGGCATGGCTGGCAACCCGCCCTCGCCCGACCTCAGGGCACAGTTCCCCAATGCCACCTCCGAGTGGATGGCCAAGTGGGCTCGGCGGCACACC
Source organism: Streptomyces montanisoli (assembly GCF_017813245.1). Lineage (GTDB taxonomy): Bacteria > Actinomycetota > Actinomycetes > Streptomycetales > Streptomycetaceae > Streptomyces > Streptomyces montanisoli. Next base: position 15,629 of record NZ_JAGIQL010000074.1, on the reverse strand, counting down.
CCGATGCGCGATCGCGTTTTCCGGAAGACCCGCAAGACCATGCGCGCCTACCAGGCAGCCGGCATTATCCCGGGTTCGATCGTCATCCCGTACCGGCACGTCACCGATGAGTTCATCCGTCTGGCGCCGAACGAGCGGAAGCTGTATGAGCGCATCGAGGAATACATCCGCCGCCACTACAACGCTTACAAGTCCGATAAGGCCACCAAGGCCCTCGGCTTCATCATGACCGTCTACCGGCGTCGGCTGACCTCCTCCTTCGAAGCGATCAAGCAGTCCCTGCAACGGCGCCTCGACGTACTTGAGCAGGGCAAGAGCCTCGCGGATCTCCTTACCGATGACGACGGTGTCGACCTGGAGAACTCCCTCTTCGACCCCGAGACCTTCGACGTCCGCGCCGACCGGCTCAAGGAGGAGATCGGCGAGCTGCGCTCCTTCCTGAACGATCTCGGCGACATCACCGGCGAGGACACCAAGGCCCAGCAACTCGTCGAGGACCTGGCGGAGTCGTTCAAAACGTACGACTCCGCAGTGGTCTTCACCCAGTACACGGACACCATGGACTATGTCCGCGAGCGCCTCGTGGCCGCCGGCTACTACAGGCTCGGCTGCTACTCCGGCCGCGGCGGCGAGATCTACGACCCCGTAGCGGGGAAGTGGGACAGGGTCACCAAGGCGGAGATCAAGACCCGGTTCCGCCGCCGCGATATCGAGTTGTTGATTGGCACCGACTCGCTGAGCGAGGGACTCAACCTGCAGACGTCGGGTCGCCTTATCAACTACGACATGCCCTGGAACCTGATGCGTGTCGAGCAGCGCATCGGCCGTATCGACCGCATCGGCGCCACCTACGAGCACCTCCAGATCAGCAACTACTTCTACGAGGACACCGTCGAGGAACAGGTGTACAAGGGCATCAAAGATGACTACGACGACTTCACCAACATCCTTGGCGCCGCCGCCCCTGTCCTCGGCACCGTAGAGAAGGTCATCGAGGACCTCGTTCTCGCTGCGGATCTCAGTGCTGCAGCCATCACCCGCGAGATCGCCGACATCCGAACCCGAATTGACGACATCAGCAGCCAGCCTGTCAGCACTGACACCCTCGGCGCCCCCGACGACGACGTCTCCGTCGAACCTCCGCCCGATCTGACAGGAGGCATCACTCCGTCGGACCTTGTCACCAAACTCGCGAGCAACGCCCTCTCAGCTTGCCGGCTGACTTCAGATGACGGACGTCCTGGAATCTATCGGCTCATCCTTCCGCGTGGCCCCACCCGTGTGTCCTTCGGACGTTCGGATGGCGTGACCTCCCCCGACTGCTACTTGAACCAGCAGTTCACGGCCTCGATCCCCGTGACATTCGACCGCAACATCTGGGACACCAGCAACGACAGGGATCTCGTCTTTCTGACCTTTGGATCACCAGAGTTGGACTCGCTCCTGCCCCTACCCGCCGAACCCGGTGAGTGAGGTTTTCTCAAGGAAATGCTGTCTGGGCCCTGGTCGTCGGCAGACGTGAAGCCCCTGGTAGGACGGTTCTCACCACAAGATCGTCCGCTGAACCAGAGGCTTCACGTTGGTCACCTATGCTGCCACGCTCGATGTCCCGCGCCACATCGTGGTCCACCTCTCCCGGCTGCTCGCCGCGCGGCGCCGTCGTCTCAACACCCCACGCGGGTCACGCGCCTTGGGCACGTTCCGCCAGGCGGTCCTGGTGCTCCGCTGGTTCCGTGAGCGCAACTGCGTGCACTGCCTGGCCCGGGACGCCGGCATTTCGCAGGCCACCGGCTACCGCTACCTCCACGAGGGCATCGACGTCCTTGCGGCTCAAGCGCCCAACCTGCACGACGTGTTGGACCGCTGCCGGGGCGAGGAGCTGAGCCACGTGATCCTCGACGGCATGCTGGTCGAGAGCGATCGCGTCGCAGGCACCCGGGACAACGGAAACGACCTGTGGTTCAGCCAGAAACACAAGAGCTTCGGCGGAAACGTCCAGTTCCTGGCCGCCCCGGACGGCACCCCGCTATGGGTGTCCGACGTCGAACCGGGCTCCACCCCGGATATCAGCGCCGCCCGGCTGCACGTCCTGCCCGCGCTGTACAAGGCGGCTGCCGATGGCCTGCCCACCCTGGCCGACAAGGGCTACATCGGAGCCGGCATCGGCATACACGTCCCGGTCCGCCGCCCGAAAGGCAAGTCAGAACGAGCCCTCGATACCGACACGCGCACCACGAACACCCTGATCAGAGACCTACGCGCGCTGGGCGAACGAGCGGCCGCCGAGCTCAAAGAACGTTGGCGCATCCTGAAGCGCATCACCGTCAGCCCCTGCCGCATCGGCGACATAGCCCGCGCCGCCCTCGTACTCAACGACCACTGGAAATGATCTTCGCTGAGAAAACCTCAGTGACCAATCCAAGAGCGGACCTGCGCCGACTCTGAAGTTTCGTGGCCGGTGTAGGCAGAAATCGTACGGAGAACCCAGCGACCGGCTGGCCCCCTACCCAACCCGACCCACACGAGTGCACCAGGCCTGCCGTGGATCGTGCCTCGGTGGCGCAGATGCACGGCAGGACAGAAGAGCATAGGGATGCCAGCCGATCTTCTGAGTGTCACCGCACGCGTCGCTCAGCCCTCCGTCACGAATCCCACGAACTGTGACCACTCGCTGCGGCCAACGGCGAAGTGAGGACGCCCCAAATCCTTGGAGTCCCGTACGCATATCGTCTGTTCTGTAATGGCAACCTCGACGCAGCTGTCACCCGAGCTGCCGCTGTAGCTGGACTTGTACCAAGCCAGTTCGGTCGTGCTCATAGTTCCCCTCGCAGTCGCTCAAGCAGGCCCCGCGAGTCCTTGGTGTTGAGGGCCTGCGAGCGCAGTGTGTCATAGCGCTGGTAGAGGAGACGTACCCCTTTGCGGTCGGAGATCAACCGGCCGTTCTCCTGCCCTTCGGAGTACGCGAGCCTTCGACCCTCCGGTGTCTCCAGGAGCTGTACAGGGCCGTCCATGCAGGCGTGGAACTCGGCCTCCGTCGGCATGATCTGCAACGTCACGTTGCGGGGCGCCGTCAGCTCCAGCACGTGGTTCAGTTGCGCCCGAAGCACGTCAAGGCCTCCCAGCCTGCGCCGGAAGACGGCCTCCTCCACGATGAAGTGGAACGGCACCGTCGGCCGCTCGCGCAGCATCTTCTGCCGCTCCAGCCGCGCTTCGATCTGAGCCTCCAGACGCTCATCGGTCAGCAGTGGAAGCCGGTTTTCGAACAAGGCCCGCGCATACCCCTCCGACTGCAACACCCCTGGCACCAGACGGCACTCGTACGTGCACAGGCTCACCGCCACCCGCTCCAGCCGGGCCCACTGCTTGAACCACGCCGCGAGCCCCACATCCCCGCGCCCCCGCGTCACGTACTTCGACGACCGCCGTAACGCCCCGGTATTCCCCAGCGCTTCCTCGGAGCGCTCCACCAACGTCATGTCGGGCATCCGGCGCCCCAGCTCGACCGACTCCACCGTGTGCCTGGAGAAGCACACCAGGTCCGCGAACTCGGTCCTGCTGTATCCCGCGTGCTCGCGAAGCGCCCGCAGGACCGCTCCGAACGTTCGCAGGCTGTCCGAGGGATCGGGTTCCCGATCTGCCTCACCTCCCGGCACTCCCTCGTCGTCCACCACAGCGCTTTCACTCATCCGCCGTCACCTCCGGTCTCGTACCTGCGCTGTTCGTCGTCCCACAGCTGACGGCACTCAGGGTGACGCAAGAGCCGTCGTACCGTCTACGTAGTGTGCCCGTACGCTGACACAGCGTACGGCGCCATTGCCGCCGTTCGGCTGCTCGGACAGGCAGGTATGCAGCCGCCATCAGCTCCGCCGCACGGGTGCTTTTGGCGTTATGCGAGGGCCCAGCGAGGTGTGGCTGAAAACCTCTGGGAGAGTAACTGAATCAGAGGGCTATCGTTGATTCAGACAGGGAGGTGTCGGGGGATGGATCTGAGGGAGACGGGCGAACGGGTTGCGCAGGAGCGGACGCAGGCGGGGCTGAGTCAGCGGGAGCTGGCCGTGCGAGCAGAGCTGAGCCAGTCGACGCTGGCGAGGATCGAGACGGGGGAGCGGTCAGCGCTGACGGTGGCCGAGCTCGACCGTATCGCGACAGCGCTGGGTGTTCCGCTCACGCTGTTGACCAAGGGAAACCCGGTGCGGCAGCGCATGCAGGTGGCGGCACGAGCCTCGGAAGGTGCTGAGGAGGATCTGAGGCGGGCCGAGGGGCTGGCCGGTGAGATCCTGGCACTCGATGACCGCCTCGACCGGTACGTGCCGGACGGCCACAGAGGCGATCGACAGCGGGCGTCTCGACTGAAGCGGCCGCTGACGCGGGTAGCCGATCCCGAGCGTGAGGGGCGGAGCCTGGCGGAAGAGCTTCGTGAGCGCCTCGGACTCGGTTTCGGCCCCGTCTCGGACCTCGACGAACTCGTGGAGTCGGCAATCCGCCTGGACACGGCAGCGCTTACGCTCCCGCCGGGCGTCTCCGGATTCACCGCGCTCGACCCCGACCGCGAGGTGACGATTTCGGTCGTCAACGCGTCACACGTGCCCGAGCGTCAGCGCTTCTCACTGGCGCACGAGCTGGGACACGTGCTGCTGTCCGACGGCGTGTCCGCGCACCGGCTGGACGGCCGGCGGACACCGGCCGAGAAGCGGTGCGATGCTTTCGCTCGGCATCTGCTGGCACCTGCGGAGGGCGTCCGTCGCTGGATGGAGTGCCTTTCGGCCCCCGAACCGGGACGCAGGGAGTGTGCGATGGCGGCCAGGCACTATGGCGTGAGCCTGACCGTACTGCTCATTCAGTGCAAAGAGCTGGGGCTGCTGACCAACGCCCAGGCAACAAAGATGAAGGGTCTGACGGGGCGCGAGCTCGCGTGGACCTACGGTTGGGGCCCTCAATACATCGTGGAGTGCGAGGCCGCGGCGCGCGTGCGGCCGCCGCGTCGCATCATGGAGCGGGCCGTCGAGGCCTACAGGTCGGGGCACATCGGGGTGCGGGCCATCGCATCGCTGAGCGGGGCGGAGCCTCGCACCACCGAACGGGAACTGGATGAAGCCGGCATCCGGCCACCCCAGGTCGCGTTGTCGGGACGCGTTGACGTACGCAGCCTTGTCGCCCGTCGCGGCGGGCGGGTACAGCGAGCCGCGGAGCCGCCCGAGAACGGACGGGAACGGCGGTAGGCGTGAGCTTTCCACAGGAGCCCGAAGCTGAGGAGAGCACGCCAGGGCAAAGACGGGCGGACGCCTGCATTCTGGACGCCGTCGTCTGCGTCCACTTCGCGGGTGCCAACCTCAATCGTGTCCTCGTGGCCGCCCTCGAGTCCATGGAGTGGGTCATCCTGGTTCCTGCCGAGGGCTGCGACGAGATCGCCCGCAAGGACGCCAAGTACCCTGGACTTCGCAAGCGCTGGCTCGCGCTTGAGCGCAGCGATCGCATCAGGGTGCTGCCCGCTCTGGAGATTGCTTCCGCTCCCGCCCGGGTCGTCGAGGTCCTTGAGGAGATCCGGGACCTGGAATTCGACCAGGCGCTGAGGCGTTCCCGTGACCTCGGAGAATGCGTGGCCGTGGCCCATGGAGTGCACCTGTCTGAGCAGGGGCTCGAGGTCACCCTCCTGATGGATGACGCGGAGGGACGGCAGCTTGCCGACGAGTGGTCCCTGCAACACCTCACCATCGAAGACGTGTTGGTGCTCGCCGTCCACGCGGGATGTTTCGACACCCTGGACGCTCTCAAGCAGGCCTATCGCCGACTCCAGCAGTTTGGCTCCGGCCTGCCGGACTTCCCCGGGACAGCTCTCGTAGGGCACTACCGTGAATGGATGGGGACTGAGGGCGGCACCCTCGCGTGAGGTCCGTACGCTCATTCGATGTCTTCCGGACGGCGGTTGCGTCGGCTTCGACCGTGGGCAAGACGGGGACCTTCCACTTCACGGCGTTGTGCGCGGGCGCACGCCGTGGCGCCGGCGGTGCCCGGCGGGCTAGGTTGGGCGGCGATGAATACCGGGACGGCATCGCGCCACACACGGATTGGTGACCCGGCGATCCTTTGATCGTCGAGCGGGCCGGTGCGGGCCTGCGGCTTGACCCCGAATTTGGCTCTCCTGCGCGGGCTCCACCCCTGTCACGTTGACCACGGCTCGACACGCGTCAACGACGACAGGAGAATCCATGCCCACCAAGAAACTGCTGATCCGCAATGCTGACGGCCAGGCTGACGCATACGCGGCCTACCCCGACCGGGGCGGACGCCACCCAGGGGTGTTGCTGTACACGGACGCCTTCGGCTTGAGGCCCGAACTCGAGCGGAGGGCGCGCGAGCTGGCCGAGCGCGGGTACTACGTGCTTGTCCCCAACTTCTACTACCGGCACGGCCGGGCGCCGGTGATCGCACTTCCGGACCACATCGGAGAGGAGATACGGCCCGCGATCATCTCTCAGCTGATGCCCCTGATCGGGGCGTACACCACCGAACAGGTCCTGCGTGACGCTGACGACTACCTCAGGTTCCTCACTTCCCAGCCCGAGGCCGGCACCGGGCCGGTCGCCGTCATCGGCTACTGCATCGGCGCCGCCTATGCGATGCGCACCGCGACAGCTCACCCCGATCAGGTGGCCGCGCTCGCAGCATTCCACCCGGGCTTTCTGGTCACTAAAACGCCCGACAGCCCGCACCGCCTCGTCCCACGACTCACCGCGCAGGTCCATCTCGGGCTCGCCGAAGGCGACATGTCGCCAGAGGCCATCAGTGAGCTCGACCGGGCCCTGGGCGCAGCAGGCGTCAGCTATGCCACCGAGATCTACCCCGACACCGTCCACGGCTTCACCATGTCCGACACCGAGGCCTTCAACCCCGCTGCTTCGCAGCGTCATTGGGAACGGCTACTCGCCCTGCTCGACCGCACACTGAAGAACGGCTGATGGGCTCGTCCACTGCGTCCGGCAGCTTCCTCGCCGCGAGGGCTACGTCGCCGGGTACATCATGAACGTCATGGTGAAAGTGGGCCGGGCGGCCAGGGAGGACTGGGCTGCGTTGAGGGCGATTCGGCTGCGCGCCCTGGGAAGGGATCCCGACGCCTTCGGCTCGTCGCTCGGGGACGAACTAGCCCGGCCGGAAGGTTTTTGGCGTGATCGGATCGCGAGCAGCGCGTGGTTCCTGGCGTGGGTTGGACGGCAGTCGGTAGGGGTCGTGGCGGCAGTTGCCCCGCCCTTCCCCACCTCTGTCGAGCTGCAACTCGATGCGATGTGGGTTGACCCGGCATGGCGCGGACATGGTGTCGGAGAGGCCCTGGTCGACGCCGTACTCGCCTTGGCCAGAGACCAGGGTGCTGAGTGCGTGTCGTTGACCGTCGTCGACGGCAACGACCACGCACGACGGCTCTATGAGCGCGCCGGGTTCCGCGCGACCGGAGAAAGGGAGCCTCGCCCGCGCAATCCCTGCCAGATGCGCGAGCGACTCCGCCTGTCTCTCGTGCCTGCCTGATCAGCGGTCCGTGGTGGCGGGTGCTTGCCCGCTGAGGTGCGTCCAGATGAGGCAGTCGTGCCAGGCGTCCTGCCCCGCGTCCTCGGACGACCATGCACGGCAGTGCTGGGGCAGGCGTTGTTCGTAGCGGTACCCAGCACGCTGGGCGAGGTGGAGCGAGGGCTCGTTGAGGGGATTGATCTCCAGCCAGATGCGGGGAACGCCGAGACGGTCGTGTGCCCACGAGGTGATCGCGGGCACGGCCAGTGAGGCGATGCCGAGGCGTCGTTCTTCCGGCCGGATCCAGTACGCCAACTCCATGCTGCCGGGATCGTCCGGCATCAGACCGACAGCGCCGAGCAGGCGCTGCCCGCGCAGAATCCCGACGGAGAATTGCCCGCCGGCTGCCGGGTCCCACTGCGACAGGGTCTTTTGCGCGTCACGCACGGAGTAGGGGCCTACTGGCCGGGCCGCCCACAGGGACGGTTTCGTCTCCCCGGACGTCGCGTCGACCAGCAACGCGGCGTCGTCCGCGACCAGGGCCCGCGCGTACAGGCCATCTCCGAGAGTCAGGTCGAGATCCATGGGCTGCATCCAAGCTGGATGGCAGCTCGTCGTCGAGCGGGTTTCCCCGCCCACGACAGGCTGACAAGGTAACCGTGGGCCAGAGAGGCAAGTCGGTGGCGGCGCTCAAGTGCGAGACTGGCCGCATCACCTCAGGAACGACTGGCCGTTAGGGGATTCCTCGGGGACGACTCGCCCGGTAGGCGGAGAGTGGAATGACTGCATCTATCAACGTTCGCCTGATCTGCGAAGTTGAGGCCGGTACTGTCTACTCCTGGGAGGAGTCAGACAGAGGGCAGAAGGGATGGCTCTTGTTCTGTCAGCCCGCGGGTGTCTTCCGCACATCCGACAGCTCGGGTCTACCTGATGAGGGAGGCATGGCTCTCAGCTTGGAAAGTGAGCAGTGGGTCAACCGAGATGACGAATGCTGGCGTCCATTCCTTCAAGCCTCGTACGCGATATGGAAGCTGTTCCGACGCGATGGCGTGCGGCCCGAGAATGCGAGCCGCTACTTCTACTGAGCAACTCTTCGGGTGCTGCGCTGACCAAGGGCCTAGCAGGGCCTCAAGGGCGCGTGCTCGTGTTGCGAGGGTCAGTTCGAGTCAGATCGTGGGTCAGTCGCAGTGCTTCCACCTTCGCGAACTGCTCCCGGCGTTCTGCCTGGTGCCCATCGCTTGATCCGGTTCCATGCTCGTGCTGATGCCCGTCATGGCGACTCATCCGATCTGGACCTCCGCCCACACCGTCTTGCCCGGTCCGCCGTTCTCGCGCGGCATCGCCGCCCAGCGCGTCGCGAGCGCCGCGACCAGGCAGAGGCCGCGGCCCGACTCGGCGTCCGGTGCGGGTGGCGGCGACGCCGGCTGTGGCGGCAGGCGGTCGTCGCGGGTGTCCGTCACTTCTACGCGTACGAGCTCCGCGGCTGGGTCGAGTCGCAGGCGCAGGTGGAAGTCCCGGCCCGGTACGCGGCCGTGTGTCACCGCGTTTGCTGCGAGCTCCGCCACGATGAGGGTCACCGTGGTGTTCAGGCGGGAGTCGTACGGGTGACCCCAGGCGTCGAGGCGCTGGGAGGTGAGCCTGCGGGCCAGGCGGGCGCCGCGTGGCGTTGACGTGAACGCCATGCGGAACTCCCGCCCGGGCAGCGGCGGTCGCCGGGCGTTCACGGACGAGTGCGTTTCTGTCGTCATGGCCATGAGCTTGGGCCGAGGCGGCTACGTTGACCAGCAACGACATCCTCACACAGCGTCGCTGTAGGACTGCGGTGGGTGTGTTGTCGGGGTTCGGTGGTGAGCCAGGTGCTGGAGGGAAACCATGACGCAGGTCGCAGAGCAGTCCTTCGCGCGGAGGGGCGAGGACCCGGCCGACGAGTTGCTGCGGTCCTTCGGCAGGCAGGTCAAGATCTTGCGCGAGCGAGCCGGGCACACGCAGTCCGCCCTGGGGCAGCTCCTCGGGTACAGCGAGGCGCAGATCGCGGCCATTGAGCAGGGGCGGCGTATCGCACGCCCCGACACCATCGACAAGCTCGACCAACTGCTGGACGCTGACGGCATGCTGCTCGCCATGAAGCGGGCCGTGGCGCTTACCCGGTACCCCGCCTTCTTCCGTGACGCGGCGCGGATCGAGGAGACGGCGCTCGAATTTCACCAGTACTCCTCGCTCATCGTGCCCGGCATGCTTCAGACCGAGGCGTACGCCAGGACCATGTTCACCGTTCGGCGCCCCCGCAGGAACGAGTCCGAGATCGAGCAGATGGTGGCCGCGCGTATGGCTCGGCACTCGCTCTTCGAACGCAAGCCGTCTCCCGTGCTCAGTTTTGTCCTGGAGGAAGCATTGCTCCAGCGGCCCATCGGTGGCCATGAGGTGCTGCGTGGGCAGCTCGAACGCCTGCTGCTCGTCAGTGAGAACCCGAACGTGGAGATTCAGGTGATGCCCACGCGGACCACGGACCACGCCGGGGTGGACGGGCCGTTCACGCTGATGGTGCCGGACGGTGGGGAGCAGGTGGCGTATCTGGAGAGCCAGGGCAATGGACGAGTGCTCACTGGTCGGGAGGCTGTTCGAGGGATCGCCGCCCGGTATGGAATCATCCGGGCACAGGCCCTGTCGCCAAGCGAATCCGGGCGTCTGATCGAGCAGTTGCTGCGAGGAGGAGACCTATGAGCACCAAGCAGTCCGGGGTCCCGCAACTTCACTGGTTCAAAAGCAGCTACAGCGGTGGCGAGGGGGGCGACTGCGTCGAAGTTGGTCAGGCCGCCTCCGCCGTGCATGTCCGTGACTCCAAGGACACGAAGCTGGGCAGCTTCGTCGTGGCGCCGACTACTTGGGCCGCGTTTCTCGACCTCGCCCGTCAGGGCTGACCGGGGCACGATCACCCGGCCCTGTGGCCGTCTCTTCGGGGGCGGCCACAGACGTGTTTCCCGCATGCCATGCGCCACGCAGCGTCAGGCCTTCGCCGATGGCCTGGCCTCCTGCCACCGGCGCCCCGCCCAGAAGGCAGGCGGTGGCGAATTCGGTCATCGCGCGGCGGCGCACCCAGGCCGCCGATCGAGGCGTGCGGACCGCCGTCCCGCCGAGCGCGTGCCGGCCGGCCTCGGCACTGGTACAGGAGGACGTGAGTCTCAGCGGGCCCCGGCGGCCGCCACAGGGCGGATCCGCTCATTCGGTGGGGAAAGGGGTGCCCGTCAGTTTCTCGCTGAGCGAGCGCAGTTCGGCGCGGGCCGCCGGGTCGTACGCCTGGGGGTCGGCCGCGGAGACCGTCCTGCGGTTGACGTAGAGGCCGGTCTGCTCGGCGAACTCCGGTTCGACGACCATGCGCAGGACGTTTCCCACTCCCTCGCTGAGGGCGCTCTGTGGGGTGAAGAGGTGTGTCACGATTTTGGTGGGCATGTACGAGGCCGGGTGCAGCGCGTTCACGGTGACACCGGAGCCGTCCAGCGCCTCGGCCAGATCTGTCGTCAGCATGATCTGGCCCAGCTTCGCCTGGCAGTAGGCCTGCCCACCGGACCAGCCGCTACGCAACTGCACGTCGGAGAAGTCGAACGGCGCCTGTCCCGCCGAGGTGACGTTGACGATCCTGGACGGCGCCGAAGCGGCAAGCAGTGGCGCGAGTCGGCAGCTCAGGACGTACGTGGCGAGGTAGTCGACCTGAAAGGTCAGCTCAAGGCCGTCCTTGCTCTCACGTCGGGCCAGCTCCACGCCCATCCCGGCGTTGTTGACCAGCACGTCGAGCCGGTCCAGGAGGGAGAGCCGGTCGGCCAGTGCCTGGATCTCGTCCAGGGAGGCGAAGTCGGCCAGCTCGTAGCTGAACCTGTCGTGCCCGGTGGCGGCGCGCAGCTCCGCGAGCAGTTGCTCGCCCTTCTCCGCGCTGCGTCCGTGCAGGACCAGCGTTGCCCCCATGCCCGCGAGCTGGTGTGCGAGCGACCGGCCGACTCCGTCGGTCGCGCCGGTGATGAGGATGGTCCGCTCTTCCAAGGACGTCATGTCCTGCCTCCGGAGAAAGGGTGTGGTGTGCGTTGTCCCGCGTCGCGTACGGACCGCGGGGAGTGAGGGCCTCCCCACCGGGAGGCCCTCACCGTCGGAAGGTGTGGCTCACTCGGTGTTGACCACGACCGTCTTGGCCTGGAGGTACTCGTCGATGCCCTCCGGGCCGAGTTCCCGGCCGTATCCGGAGTCCTTGTAGCCGCCGAAGGACGTCGTGTTCTCGAACATCGCCCAGGAGTTGACCCAGACGATGCCCGCCTCGAGTCGCGCCGCGATCTGGTGCGCGCGCCGCAGGTCGGTGGTGTGCAGACCGGCCGCGAGTCCGAACGGTGAGCCGTTGGCGATGGCCACCGCCTCGTCCTCGGTGTCGAACGGGGTGATGGTCAGCACCGGGCCGAAGACCTCCTCGTTGGCTATCCGCATCCGCGGAGTGACGTCGGAGAAGACCGTCGGCTGGAAGTAGTAGCCGCGGGCGTCCGCGTCACCCTCGATGCCGGCCGAGCCGCCGGCCCGCAGGACCGCTCCCTCGGCGCGCGCGATGGCGACATACTCCACCACGCGGGCCAGTTGGGCGCGGTGCGCGAGCGGACCGAGCACGGTCTCCGGGTCGAGCGGGTCGCCCACGGGTACGGCCGCGGCCTGTGCGGCCATGCGCTTCACCATCTCGTCGTACACCGGCCGCTGCACCAGGAGGCGCGAACCACTCATGCAGAACTGGCCCGTGTTGAAGAAGGCCGCCTGGAAGGCCCACTGGGTGGCGGCGTCCAGGTCTGCGTCGGCGAAGACGATGTTGGCGCCCTTGCCGCCCAGCTCCAGGGTCACCCGCTTGAGGGTGTCGGCGGCGGTGGCCGCCAGCCGTTTGCCGGTGGCGGTCGAGCCGGTGAACGCCAGCTTGCGGACGTCGGGGTGGGTGGCGAGCCGGGCGCCGACGGTGGCGCCGTCGCCGGTGACGACGTTGAACACACCGGCCGGCAGCCCCGCCTCGTGCATGATCCCGGCGAGCCGTAGCGCGGACAGCGGCGTCTGCTCTGCCGGCTTGAGCACGAACGTGTTGCCCGCGGCGAGCGCTGGGGCGATCTTGTTGACGGCCAGGTTGAAGGGGAAGTTGAAGGGTGTGATGGCGCCGACCACACCGAGCGGCTCACGTCGGGTGTACGCGAGCGACCGGCCGCCGGCGGGGCGGGCCGCGCCCTCCAACTGCTCGACCATCCCACCGTAGTAGCGGAAGAGGTCCGCCGCGCTCGGCACGTCGAAGCCGCGCGTGAAGCTGATGGGCTTGCCGACGTCCAGGGACTCCAGCCGGGCCAGCTCCTCGGCGTGCTCCTCGATGGCGTCGGCGATCCTCAGCAGGACCCGGCCACGCTGCTTGAGCGTCAGAGCGGGCCAGTCACCGTCCTCGAAGGCGCCGCGGGCGGCGGTGACCGCCTGGTCGAGGTCGGCGACGGAGCCCCATGCGACCCGGCAGATCACCCCTTCGGTCGCCGGGTTCACCACCTCGCGGGTTTCGCCACTCGCCGAGGGAACGAATGTGCCGTGAATGAAGAGTTGGCCGTCGGCCACTGTTTCGGGTGCCTGAATGGTCATGACTCCACTCCTTGAAGCGTTCGTGAGAAACCCGTTTGCCGGGGGCGGGCCGCCCTCTGAGGAGAATTCCTGTGCACTCACGCTAAAGGTGGAATGCTGCGCCTCTCCACTCATCGCGCACGCTCGGTGAGGCTACGTTAAGTCGGTTTCACGGAAGTGGGTCCCGCGTCGAGCCTATTCGGGTTCGGGTGATTTGCCGATGGCGGAATGCACGAGCAGGGCGAGTACGCCGAGCGCCGCGCCGGACAGGCAGAGATTTCCGCCGGACATCCCGGCCCCGATCAGGATGCCGCCGAGCGCCGCGCCCAGGGCCTGGCCGAAATAGATGCCGGAGGAGTTGAACGAGATGACCACGCCCGGCAGGTGCGGCATCAGCGCGGTGAGGCGGTGGTTGTTCGGGGTGGCGGCGGCCCAGGCGGCCGCGCCGTTGAGGATCATGATGACCATCACCAGCGGCTCGAAGGACACGAAGGACAGCAGCGCCGTGGTGACGACCAGGGTGCTGACGGCCAGGGCCAGCGTCCTTCCCGCGCCCCAGCGGTCGGTGAGCCAGCCGCTGCCGAACGCGCCCGCGGTGCCGCCGGCGCCCCACAGCAGCAGGGTGACGGCCAGGGTGGTGCCCTTGATGCCCGCCGTCTGGTCGAGTACGTCGGCGATGTAGGTGTAGACCATGATGCTCGCCGCGCTGGCGAGCAGCATGAAGGTCACGATGGCGACGACCCGGCCGTGGGTGAGCACCCGCAGCCGCTGAGCGAGCGGGATGGCCGGCGGGAGCGGCAGCTTCGGCAGGGTGACCATCAGGCCGAGCAGCGCGAGCAGGCCGACAGCGGCCACGAAGAGCAGGCTCGACTGCCACGAGATGTGCTGGCCGAGGGCCGTACCGATGGGTACGCCGAAGACCGTGCCGATCGTGAGGCCGGCCAGGATCACCGAGAGGGCCCGACCGCGCCGGGCCGGTCCGGCCAGGGCCACCGCGGCGGCGGACGCGTTGGGGGTGTAGAGAGCGGCACCGAGGCCGGCCGCCACGCGGGCGACGAGCAGCAGCGTCAGGTTGGGAGCGGCCGCCGAGGCCACGTTCGCCAGCACGAACAAGGTCAGCGCGAACGCCATCAGCGGCTTGCGCGGGAGCTTGCTGGTGAAGGACGCGAGGAAGGGGGCCGTCACGCCGTACGTCAGGGCGAACGCGGTGATCACCTGCCCCGCGGCGCCGGTGGACTCGTGCAGGCCGTGCGCGAGCTGCGGGAGGATGCCGCCCAGCACGAACGAGTCGGTGCCCATGGCGAAGGATCCGAGAGCGAGGACCGCTACGGGACGCCCCCAGTTCGCGGGCGGTGCCGCCTGTTCCGGGGCCGTGGGCCGGGTGGCGTTCCCGGCGGTCTGTCCAGTGGTCATGCTGCCAGGGTGCGGAAAGTCAGGTCACTGGTACAGAGGGCCACTTATGCTGGTGTTCGAAGCACCACGACGAGGCAGGGACCGATATCCCGAGGGTCCGGGCCACCGGCAGCGAAGGCGTGTCCATGGACGAGAACCTGACCCAGCGCGAGCTGCTGGCCGGATTCCTGCGCTCCCGCCGGGAGATGCTGCGGCCCGAGGAGGCGGGGATCGAGCCGGGGCCGCGCCGCAGGACTCCGGGACTGCGGCGCGAGGAGGTCGCGCAGCTGTCCGGGGTGAGCGTGACCTGGTACACCTGGCTGGAACAGGGCAGGAAGATCACCGTCAGCGGCCAGGTGCTCGAAGGCCTCGCGCGCGCCCTGAGGCTGTCCGCCGCCGAGCGCCGCCACCTGTACACGCTGGCGGGAGTGGCGCTGTCCGACGACGTACCGCAGCCCGCGGTGGTCAATCCGACACTGCGGGCACTCGTGGAGACCCTCGACCCCAACCCGGCCCACGTCACCAACCTGTGCTGGGACCTGCTCGCGTACAACGAGGCCTACGAGAAGCTGGTCGGCGGGCTCGACGGGCTGCCGGACGGGCAGCGCAACAGCATCTGGCTGCTGTTCACCCGGCCGTCCATGCGGACACTGCTCGTCGACTGGCGGCGCGAGGCCAAGGACATCCTCGGGCAGTTCCGTACCGCGGTGGGCCGCTATCCGAACGACCCCAGGGTGCGGGAGCTGCTCGACGCGCTCACCGCGGCCAGCCCGGACTTCGTCGCGATGTGGTCCCAGCACCCGGTGCAGGCGTTCACCCCGGCGACGAAGCGGTTCCAGCACCCCATGGCGGGGCCGGTCGCCTTCAACTACGCGAAGCTGACAGTGGCCGAGGACGACAATCAGCACCTGGTGGTCTTCCTGCCCGCGTCACCGACCGACGCGCGGGCCATGCGGGAGCTGACCGTGCCCGGCGCCGCCGGGTCGGCGCCGTAGACCGCGGGCGCGCCGCCGGCGCCCGCGGGCCCCCATCGCGCCGGCCAGCCCCAGATCGGAGGAGCTCGGAGGTGAACCCCAGCCACCGATGAATCCGCTATGCTGCGCACTGCTTGATGAAGGGGGGGGGGGGAGGGGGGG